>JACRDA010000276.1 GCA_016212965.1 Myxococcales bacterium | reverse complement strand
CGCCGCCGCTCGGCGGCTCCGACGGGCTGACCATGCGCGCCCGGTCCGGAGCGAACGCGCGGGTCGCGCCCGACCCGAGCCGCGGTCCCGACCCGCGCGCGCTCGTGCTCGCAACGCTCGCCTACGTGGGCTTCGTGGCCTCGTTCCCGCGCCACGCCTTCGTGGCCCTCGCGCCACTCGCGCTCGGCGCGGCGCTCGGGGTCGCGCTCGCCCCGGTCACGGCCCGCGCGCTCGGCGTGCGCCTGGCGTGGGCGGCCCCGTTCGCGCTCGCCGTCGGCGTCGCGAGCCCGTGGCTCGAGCCGCGCCCCGTCGCGGGGGTGGGCGGCGTCGTGCTCAGCGCGGGCACGCTCGCCCTCGGCGTCCTCGTCTTGAAGGTGCTCCTGTGCGTCACGGCGCTCACCGTGCTCGGCGCGCTCGTGCCGCTCGGCCCCCTCACCGAGGCTCTGCGCGGGCTCGGGCTGCCGCGCGTGCTCGTCGGGCAGGTCGCCCTGCTCGGACGCTACCTCGAGCTCTTGCGCCACGAAGCCGCGCGCATGCGGCGCGCGCGCGCGCTCCGCTCGGGCGGCAGCGCGCGGGCGCTCCGGCCGCGCGTGGTCGGAGCGATGGCGGGCGTGCTCGTCGTGCGCGCGCTCGAGCGCGGCGCGCGCGTGCACCGCGCGATGCTGGCACGCGGCTTCGACGGCACGCTGCCGGCGCTCGAGCGGAGTCGCTGGCGGCTCCGAGACACGGCACTCGTGGCGGCCGTCGTCGCCGGGTGCGCGCTCGTGCGCCTCGCGCCCTTGACGACCTGGCTCGGGTGGAGCGACGCGGGGGCGCATGGCTGACCGACCGAGCGCAAGCGCGAACGAGAACGCGAGCGCGAGCGCGAGCGCGAGCGCGAGCGCGAGCGCGAGCGCGCCGGCGGTGCGGCTGCGCGCGGTGTCGTTCAGCTACCCGGACGGGACCGTCGGGCTCACGGACGTGAGCCTCGAGGTCGCGCGCGACGAGTCGCTCGCGGTCGTCGGCCCGAACGGCGCCGGCAAATCGACCCTCGCGCTCCTTTTGCCCGGGCTGCTCGTGCCCGCGCAGGGCTCGATCGAGGTGTGCGGTCTCCCGGTCGGGCGGCGCACGCTCACCGAGGTGCGGCGCCGCCTCGGCCTCGTGCTCGAGAGCCCGGACGATCAGCTGTTCCTCGGCACGCTCCTCGAGGACGTGGCCTTCGGGCCCCTGAACCACGGGGCCTCGCCCGAGGAGGCCCGCGCCCGCGCGCTCGCGGCGCTCGACGCGGTCGGCCTGGCGGACGCAGCCGCGCGCTTTCCCGGGCACCTCTCGTCCGGCCAGAAGCGCGCCGCGGCGATCGCGACCGTGCTCGCCATGCGCCCGGAGGTCTTCGTGATGGACGAGCCGACGGCGAACCTCGATCCGCGCGCCCGCCGCGCCGTCCTCGCGCTCATCCTGCGCCTGCCCGGGGCGCGCATCGTCGTGACCCACGACCTCGAGGCGGTGCTCGACTGCTGCGCGCGCACCGCGCTCTTCGACGGCGGCCGGCTCGTGGCCGTCGGCCCCACGGCGGAGCTGCTCGCGGACGGCGAGCTCCTGGCCGCGCACGGCCTCGACAAGCCGCACTCGCTGCTCACGCCCGAGGAGCACGCCGCGATGCACCACCGGCGCCACGCGCACTGACGCGCACCGTGCTTGCGTTCGACCGCGCAGAGGAGCATCGAAGCGGCCAGCCGATGTCGTCGTCGGAAGGAGGCACCCTCATGCTGCGCTCGTCCCTGCTCACGCTCACCCTGTCCTCGGTTCTCGTCGCCTGCGGTCCGAAGACGCCGACCGCCGCGAGCGCGAGCGCGACCGCCAGCGCGGCCGCGAGCTCGACGCCGACCGCCTCGGTCTCCGCGGCGCCGCCCGCACCGCCGCCTCCGACGCCAGCCGTGCGCTTCACCGGCGGCTTCGCGACGCCCGAGAGCGTGCTCTACGACGAGGCCGCCGACCGCTACCTCGTGTCGAACATCCAGGGCAAGCCGGTCGACGTCGACGGCAATGGCTTCGTGAGCGAGCTCGCCCCGGACGGCAAGATCACGAGCTTGAAGTGGCTCGAGAGCGGCAAGAACGGCGTCACGCTGAACGCGCCGAAGGGCATGGCGCTCGCGAAGGGCGTGCTCTACGTCGCCGACCTCGACCGCGTGCGCACCTTCGACGGCAAGACGGGCGCGCCGAAGGGCGAGATCCTGCTCCCCGACGCGACCTTCGCGAACGACGTCGCAGCGGGCCCGGACGGCAAGATCTACGTCTCGGACTCGGGCATGAAGATGGAGGGCGGCGACTTCAAGGGCACCGGCAGCGACGCCGTGTGGGTCGTCGACAACGGCAAGGCGAGGCCGCTCGCGAAGTCGCCCGACCTCGGCCGCCCGAACGGCCTCTTCGTCGACGACAAGGGTGTGCTCGTCGTGACCTTCGCCGCGAACGAGCTCTTCCGGCTCGACGACAAGGGCGCGAGGACCGACGTCACGAAGCTCCCGAAGGGCTCGCTCGACGGCATCGTCGCCCTCGGCGACGCCTTGCTCGTCTCGAGCTGGGAGGCCTCCGCGATCTTCAAGGGCAAGCTCGGGGGCTCCTTCGAGCCCGTGCTGTCGCAGCTGAAGGCGCCCGCCGACATCGGCCTCGACACGAAGCGCAGCCGCGTGCTCGTCCCGCGCTTCCTCGAGGACGCGGTCGAGGCCTACGACGTGAAGTGACGGGCTGCGCCGCCCGGCGCGCGGCTCACTCCGCCCGCGTGGCGCGGCTCGACCGCATGCGCCGAGTCGCGCGCGCGCGCCGTCGCACGGCAAGACTCGCGGGTCACACCGTCTGCACGGCCGCCGGCAGCGCCGCGAGCGCCCGGCTCGTCGCCCGCCAGAAGCGGGTGCGGGCACTCTGCTGCATCGCCGTCGCGACCGCCGCGGCGAAGGGCGACACGTGCTCGCGGACGAAGGCCGCACGCGCGCTCGCGTCGCGCTCACCGCGCGCCTCCTCGGCCACGAGCGCCGCCACGAAGCACAGCTCGAGGCCGAGGTGATCGGCGGGCCCGTCGCGCATGCCGTCGAAGCCGAGCCCGGCCGCGGCGTAGGCGAGCAGAGCGGCGCGACTGCGCGGCCCCATCACCCGCCGCTCGCCGGCATAGCAGTCCTCGTAGAGCGGCACAGGCAGCGGGCGGCGCGCCCCGTCCGCCGCGTTCGTGACCATGAGGCGCGTGTACTCGAGCGCGATCGCGCCTGGCGGCTCGGCGGCGAGCGCCTCGTGCATGGCGCCGAGCGCGCTCCCGAGCTCACCCGGCAGGCTCGCGCCCGCCTGCGCGAGGGTCGCCTCGCGACGCAGCTCGTCGAGCAACGCGGGCGCGGCGCCCGACAGCGCGAGCCGGCCGAGCGCGTGGCAGGCCGCTGCAATCGCCTCGTTCATGTGATGTTCGTCTGCGGCGCAAACCGGATCGATGGCGTCGTGTAGCTCGGGCTCGCGATCTCCTTGGCCCCGGCGGGCGCTCCCGTCGTGGTGTCGGCCGGCCCGTAGGCGCCGCCCGTGATGACCGTCATGTCGTCGAACGCCAGAGCCAGCGCCGTGCAGGTCAAGGCACAGGCCGGCATGCGCCGCTCGACCGGCAGATCCGGATTGTAGAGCCGGTGGTAGCAGCCGGTGCACTTGTCCATCACGTTCGCGGCCTCGTCCCACTGCGGCGCGCCATAGGGGCAAGCCGCCTGGCAGCGCTTGCAGCCGATGCAATCGACGCCATTGACGGGATCCTCGGCGGTCGTCGGCTTGACGAGCACGAGGCCCGTCTCCGGGTCGGTCATCCCGAAGGCCGTCCGGAGCGCCGCGTTCGAGGCGTCGTCCTTCCAGTAGCGCTGCACCGGGCACGCGGCGACGCACGCCGGATCCGCGCAGTGATTGCAGGCCGAGGTGATGTGGCGCCGGTAAGGTCGACCCGACGGTCCGGTCCCTTCCTGGATCACCACCAGACGTCGCCGCACGCCGGCCGGCAGCAGGTACTCCTGCTTACAGGCGGCCTCGCAGGCGCGGCAGGCGATGCAGTTGTCGATGTTGACGTGCCAGCCATATTGAGGCATCGCTCATCTCCTCCGGTCACAGGTCCTTGTAGATGCGGCAGGCGACTTCCTTGTGGACCGCCTGACCGGAGTGGATCTCGGCCTTGCCCGACAGGAGCCAGCCGTCGTGGGCGCCCTTGCCGCGCGCGGTGTCGCCAAAGGCCCAGTGTCCGAAGCCGCGCACGAAGCCGACCGTGTCCTGCTGGATTCCGGCCGTGACATGGGCGCGCGCGCGAATGGCGCCGTACGGCGTCTGCACCCATACCCAGTCGCCCTCCGCCAGCCCCTTCGCCGTCGCGAGCGTCGGGTGGACATAGAGCTGGTTGTCGCCCTTCATCTCCATGAGCCACGGGTTGTTGAAGGTGCGCGAATGGGTGTGCTCCACCTCCTTCCACGAGATGAAGTAGTTCGGGAAGGTCGCCGTCGGCGCCTCTTCCGGCGGCAGGTAGTACGGCAGCGGGTGGTAGCGCGGGTCGCCGGCGACGCTCGCGTTGACGGCGGTGGTCGTGCCCGCGAAGTACCCGTTCATCTTCGGCGACCAGAACTGCGCCCGCGCCGACTCGGTCGCGAACCCCACCTGGTAGACCTCGCCGTCGCTCATGGTGGCGCCGTTCGCGATGCCGCGTACTGCGCTGCCGCGCTTGACGATGTAGACCGTCTGGGAGGCCGGGTTGCCAGCCGTGATCGCCACGACCGTGTCACCGGCCGCGGTGCTGTAGGTGCGCGTGAGGGCGAACTTGTTCGTCTGCGTGCCACCCGCGGCGCCCGTCTCGATCCAGACGCCGGAGGCCTTGAGCGCGTTCCAGTCCATCTGGTTGTTCCAGGCGGCCCCGCCGTTGCCAGTGGCCATGAAGCGCGTCCACTCCTCCTGGTTGTAGTTCTCGTCGACGTCGTTCTGTCCAGGGACGTCCTTGAATCCAGGCAGGCCGAGTGCCGCTCCGACCTCGAGGAAGAACTGAGCCTCGGACATGCCACCGATCCACGACTCGATGACCGGCTGCCGCAGACCAATGCTGCGGAACGTGCTCCAGTTCGCGTTGAAATCGAAGCGCTCGAGGTAGCTCGAGCCCGGGATCACGAGGTCGGCCATGAGCGCCGTCTCGGACATGTGTGTGTCGACGCACAGCACGAACTCCATGTTCTCGATGGCGTCGAGGTTCTTCTGCGTGTTCGGCGTCGACATCACGAAGTTCTGGAAGACGAAGACGGCGCACTTCACGGGGTACGGGTTCCCGGCGAAGTCCTTCTGACTCAGCATCGAGTCACGAGCCTCGCAGTAGATGCCCGAGCCGTGCGACATCGCGTACTTCTTCGTCACGGCGCCCATCGGAGTCCCGGTGACGTTGTCCTTGCCGTCGAGGCGCCAGCCGTCCTTCGCCGGCCAGGCGGGGTTCGCAGCCTTTCGGCCCGGTCCGCTGCGCAGCGGGAACATCAGCGTTCCGTTGTCGTCGATGGCGCCGAGCAGCAGGTTCAGGCTGTTGATGGCGCGCCCGCCCTGCGTCGCGTTCGTGTGGTGGCCGGGACCGCTCCAGGTGTCGATGCAGATCTTGCGACCCGCCGTGTAGGCGGCGCCGAGGTCGGTCGCGAGCGCCGTGATGGTTGCCGCCGGGACTCCGGTGATCCCCGAGGCCCAGGCGGCCGTCTTCGGGATCGCATCGTAGGTGCCGTCGCCGTTCAGGTACTTCTGAAACTCCGCGAAGCCGAGCGTGTAGCTCCCGACGAAGGCCGCGTCGTAGGTGTTGTTGTCGATGAGCAGCTTCGCGAGCGCCAGCGCGAGCGCCCCGTCGGTACCGGGTTTCGGCGCGATCCAGCGGTCGGACTTCGAGGCCGTGGTGTTGAAGACCGGGTCGACATAGGTGAAGTGGAAGTTGGGGTTGCTCTGCCTGGCGCGCGTGAAGATCGACGCGAGGTGGACCCACTTGATGGCCGAGAGGAAGTTCCAGCCCCAGACGAGCAAGAAGTCCGTCTGCTCCATGTCGGCGAGCGGCCGGTCGCTGCCCATCGAGAGCAGGTAATGGGCCTTGCGCGAGGTATCGCAGAGGTTCGAGTGGTTGTGGTAGTTCGGAGTGCCGAGCGCGTCGCAGAGGTCCTGCTGCAGGTGCGTGAACGAGTGGTCCTCGCCGAACCACACGATCGAGCGCGCGCCGTACTGGGACTTCACCTGGTAGAGACGCGTCGCGGCCTCCTCGATCGCTTCCTCCCACGTGATGGCGACGAACTCACCCGAGCCGCGCGGCCCCACGCGACGCAGCGGCGTCTTCAAGCGGTCCGGGTCGTAGACCTGCTTGATGCCCGAGTTGCCCTTGCAGCACAGGCGCCCGATGTCGCCCGCGGCCTGGGCCGCCGCGAACATCGTGCTCACGTTCGCGACGTTGTTCGGGTTGGCACCATTCGGCTCGATCTTGCGGAGCACGCCGTTCTCGACGTAGCCGAGGAAGCCGCACTGGCCGCCGCACATGTTGCAGCACGAGGGGACCCACTGGCCCGTCGCGTAATTCGTGATCTCGGCCGCCTCGGCCGTCGACAGCTTGCGGAATGGCCAGGGCAAGACGCCGGCCGCGAGCGCAGCGCCGGCACCGACCCCACCGAGCTTCAGAAGATTTCGCCGATTGATCCGCATGGGAGAACCTCGATGGTCACGGGAAGCTGTTCGGGTAGTTGGCGTGGCAGCCGTCGCAGAGCGTCACGGCCACCTGCTTGCGCACGGTCGCACCCGAGTGGGTGGGGAGCTCGACGCTCGCGTGGCAGAGCGTGCAGCCCGAGGTGTTGTGCGTGGCGAGCGCGTGGAACGGCGGCTCGGCCGGATCCTGCGACAGCTCGTCGGCGCGGTCGTTGTGGCACGCGTGGCAGTTGGCGAGCGTGTAGCCGGGCGAGCCGCCGGTGTGGAGCGCGACGAGGTTCATCTCGTCCCGATCGATGCGCGCAAGCTTGAGCTTCACGTCGACGGTCGCGTCGGCGACGAGCGACACCCACCCGGAGCTCACGCCTACGTCGAGGTCCTCGAAGACGACGTTGGCTTCGACGACGAGGCTCGGGGCGCTCGCCGTAAAGCGGTACATGCCGATGGGCAGGCCCGTGAAGGTGGCCCGGCCCGAGAGATCGGTCGTCGCGGTGATGGCGCCCGGCTCGGCCGTGAGCAGCGCGCCTGCGACGTCGGCGCGGGTGTCCGCGTCGACGAGGTGCACCGACACGTCGCCGATGCTCGAGCCGGGAGGACCAGCGTCACCCGGGAGGCCGGGGTCGCCCGGGTTGCCGTTCTGGCCGGGGGCGCCCGGGTCCCCCGGATCACCGGGCGAGCCGGGGGCGCCCGTGGCGCCGGGGGAGCCTTGGGCGCCGGGGTCGCCTTGGGGACCCTGACAGCCGTCGCAGCCTGCGAGGACGAAGCAGAGGGCACAGGTGATGGCGATGCGCATGGCGTTGGCGCGCCTTGCACCCGGCGTGCCGGAGCCGCGACCGTGCGCGCACCCGCCATTTCCCGGGCCGAGTGGCCGCGCGGATGTTGCGCGGGCGAAACGCCTCCGGCCGGGTGTCGACCCGGGATGTTACCGCGGCGAAACATCGGCGGCTCGACCCCAGCGCCCGCGGCGGTGCGGCGCTTGCAAACGGCGGCCGTCGAGTGCATGCCTGAGCGGGGAGGGCCGTGCGAGCGATGAAGCCGTCCTTCGTTCACCTCACCGGTGTGCTGTGCCTCGCGCTCGGGCTGGGCTGCGACAGCACCCCGTTCCCGGAGCGACGCGTGCGCGAGGTCGCGGGCGACTCGGACGAGGCGCGCAACCCGGGCGCCCGTCCGCCGCTGCGCGTCTCGGTGGCGGCCATGCTGTCGCCGCGCGAGACGCACTCGGCCTACTCGGAGCTCGTGATGGCCCTCGGGCGCGCCCTCGGCGAGCGCATCGAGCTCGTGCAGCGGCGCAGCTACCGCGAGGTGAACGATCTCCTGCTCGACGGACACCTCGACGTGGCGCTCGTCTGCACCGGCGGCTACCTCGAGCTCGAGCGCCGCGCACCGGGCGCCGTGGAAGTACTCGCCGTGCCGGTGAGCGGCGGCGGGACGACCTACGAGTCCATCGTGATCGTGCCCGCCACTTCGCCGGCCACGGAGCTCGACGAGCTCGCGGGCCGGCGCTTCGCCTTCACGGACGAGCTGTCCCTGACCGGGCGCGCCTACCTCGTGCACGTCCTGCAGGCGCGTGGCGAGGACGTCGCGAGCTACTTCGGCGGCGTGCTCTACACGCGCAGCCACGACCGCTCGGTCCGCGCGGTCGCCAACCGCATGGTGGACGGCGCGGCCGTCGACGGGCTCGTGTACGACCAGATGGTGCGCCAGATGCCGGAGCTCCACGCGCAGACGCGCGTGATCCACCGCTCGCCCCCGCTCGGCATCCCGCCCGTCGTCGCTTCCACGCGGCTGTCGGGTTCGCAGCGCGCCCGGCTGCGCGCGGCGCTGCTCGCGCTCCCCGGGGACGCCGGGGCTGCCGCCGCCATGGAACGCATCGGCATCGAGCGCTTCGTCGTCCCGCCTCCGGGCCTCTACGACGACGCGCGCCGCATCGTCGAGGCCGCGCAGTGACCGCGCCCGTCCGGCGCGCGATGCGCGTCCGGCTCTGGATGAAGCTCGCGGCGCTCGCCGCGCTCGGCGTCGTCGTCATGCACGCCGTGCACCTCGTCATCGGCACGCGCATCTCGAGCCGCGCCCTCGCCACCGAGCAGGAGCTCCTCGGCCGGAGCGTGGCGCGCCTCTTGGCCCGCGAGGCGACCGAGGCGGTGCTGGTCGAGGATCCCATCGCGCTCTGGGAGCTCACGGCGGGCGCCGTCGCGACCGATGGCGTCACCTACTGCTTCGTGGTGCAAGCGGGTCGCGTCCTCGCCGCGTCCTATGGCTCGGTGCCCCAGCCCGCCGGCGTGGTGGAAGCTCGCAAGCGGGCCGACGGTGTAGGCCCCCTCGTGCTCGTGCACGCCGGCAACCGCTACCTCGACCTCGCCGAGCCCATCCTCGACGGCCAGGGAGGCATGCTGCGCATCGGCCTCGACATGTCGGTCGCGCAGACGGCGCGCGACCGCACGGCCCTGTGGCTCGGCTTGACCGCGCTCGGGATGGTGGCCGCCGGGCTCGTGGCGGCGTTCTGGATGGGACGGCGCATCGCGCGCCCGGTCGGGCGCCTGCTCGCCGCCGCGGACCGCTTCGACCCGAGCGTGACGCACGTGGCGGTCGAGGTCGGCAGCCGCGACGAGATCGGCGAGCTCGCGGCCCGCTTCAACCAGATGATGAAGCGCCTGCGGACGGCGCAGCTCGAGGAGCTGCGCGCGCGCCAGCAGCAGGCGACGACCGAGCGGCTGGCGGCGCTCGGCGTCGTCGTGGCGGGGCTGGCGCACGAGGTGAACAACCCCCTCGCGGGGCTCAAGAACTGCCTGCACCGCCTCGAGCGCGACGACCTGCCGCCCGAGAAGCGGAGCGAGTACCGGGATCTGGCCCGCGAGGCGCTCGCGCGCATCGAGCGCGTGATGCGCGATCTGCTCGACTTCGGCAGGCCGCGCCCGCTCGAGCTCGCGCCCGCGACGGCGCAGGCGCTCCTCGAGGAGGGCACCGCGCTCGTGCGTCCGATGCTGCGCGCGCGCCGGATCGCGCTCACCATGCCCGAGGGCTCGGACGACGGCGCGCCGGCGCCGGTGCACGTCGACCGCGGGCAGATCGTCCAGGCCCTTCTGAACCTGCTGCTCAACGCCGCCTACGTGACGAAGGACGGCGGCGAGATCCGGGTGCGGAGGCGGGACCGCGACGCGTGGGTCGGCCTCGCGGTGGAGGACGACGGCCCCGGCATCCCGGAGGTCCTGCGCGCGCGCGTGCTCGAGCCGTTCTTCAGCACCAAGGCCGCCGGCGAGGGCACGGGTCTCGGCCTGTCCGTCACGAAGTCCATCCTCGACTCGCACGGCGGCGAGCTCGAGCTCGAGAGCTCGCCCGCCGGGACCACCGTCACGCTGTGGCTGCGGCGCAGCGACGCGGCCGACACGACGAGCCTGCCGACCTAGCACCAGCCGCTCACGGCTCGCGCAGGCGCTGCCACAGGCTCTTGCGCGAGATTCCGAGCGCGGCGGCGGCCTTGCCGCGGTGCCCGCCCACGCGCAAGAGCACGTTGCGCACGTACTGCTTCTCGAAGAGATCGACCGCCCGGCCGAGGGGCTGCACGCCCGCGTCGGCACTCGAGTCCGGGGGCGGCAGGTTGCCCGCCACGTCGGCGGGTAGGTGCTCGAGCCGGATGACGCCGTCGCGCGCGAGCGCGACCCCGCGCTCGAGCGCGTGGAGGAGCTCGCGCACGTTGCCTGGGTAGTCGTGGGTGGCGAGCGCCGCGACGGCGGCCGGATCGAGCTCCGGCACCGGCCGGCCCTGGCGCGCGGCGATTTCCCCGAGGCAGTCGTCGACGAGCTGCGGGATGTCGCTGCGCCGGTCGCGGAGCGCGGGCGTCTCGATGTCGATGACGTTGAGCCGGTAGTAGAGGTCCTTGCGGAAGGTGCCGCGCTCGAGCGCCGCGCCGAGCTCGCGGTTCGTGGCCGCGATGACGCGCAGATCGACCTTCATCGTGCGGCTCGAGCCCACGGGCTCGAAGCTCGAGGTCTCGATGGCGCGCAGGAGCTTCACCTGGCCGCCGAGGGGGAGCTCGCCCACCTCGTCGAGCAAGAGCGTGCCGCCGTCGGCCGCCTCGAAGCGCCCGACGCGCCGCCGATCGGCCCCGGTGAAGGCGCCCTTCTCGTGGCCGAAGAGCTCGGCCTCGAAGAGCTCCTCCGGGATGGCGCCGCAGTTCACGGCCACGAAGGGCTTGCCGGCGCGGCGGCTGCCCTCGTGGATCATGCGCGCGCAGAGGTCCTTGCCGGTCCCCGTCTCGCCCGTGATGAGCACGTTGAAGTCGCTCGCCGCGGCGAGCTCGACGCGCTCGAGGACGCGGCGCGTGGCCGGCGCGGTGCCGCGCATGCGACGCTCACCCGGGCCCGGGGGACCGTGCTCGCCGGCCATGTGGCGCCGGAACTCGAGCTCGTCCCGCACCCGGGCGAGGCGCAGCAGGAGCTCTTCCATCTCGAAGGGCTTGGCGATGTAGTCGCGCGCGCCTTCGCGGATCACGATCACGGCGTCGTCGGTGTCGGCGTACGCCGTCATGAAGAGCACGACCGCCCCCGGCTGCAGGGTCCGCAGCCGCCGGAACAGCTCGAGGCCGCCGAGGCCCGGCATGCGCACGTCCGTGAGCACGAGGTCGAACTCGGTCGCCTCGGCTGCGCGCAGCGCCTGCACACCGTCCTCGCACGCCGTCACGCGGTACCCCGCGTCCTCGAGCGCGTCGCGGATCGGGATGCGCACGACCCGGTCATCGTCCGCGAGCAGCACCCGGTAGGCGCGTCGCTCGGAGCTCATGGCGCCAAGGTACGCACGAGCGCCCCGGTGTGACAAGGTGGGCGCGGTGTTTCCCTTCCTCACGCCCTGTAGACGAGCACGCCGGCAGCGAAGAGCACCAGCACGCCGCACACGACCTCGAGGACGCGCGGCGCTTGCGAGACATTGCGCAGACGACTCTGCCGTGCCGATTGCCGGCGACAGTTCCGGCACCGCCGCGACCGCCCGACGCACGGCAAGGGCACGACGCGATGCGCGCCGCCAGGGTCGTCTTGCCGACCCCACCCTTGCCCAAGGTCATCACGACGCCGCGGCCGCGCGCCGCGAGCTCGTCGACGAGCTCGTCGAGCCGCTCCCCTGCGAAGGTGCTCGTCACGCCGGGCGTTTCGATCATCGTCGGCTTTCGATGGGCGGGAGGCGTGGTGACCGGTCACCACGGGGCCGTCACAGTCCCGCCACGAGCACCCGCAGGCGGCGCAGGGCGCGCGGCTCGAGGCAGTAGCAGACGCGCGGACCGTCGACCTCGCCGCGAACGAGCCCCGCCTCCTTCAGCACCTTCAGGTGCTGCGACACGGTCGACTGCGCGAGCGGCAGCTCGTCCACGATGTCGCCGCAGACGCAGGCCGTCCGGTGGGTCAGCAGGCGGAGGATCTGGATCCGCGCCGGGTGGCCGATCGCCTTGGCGAGCACGGCGAGCTCCTCGTCGGCCCCGCGCCCCTCGACGGGGCGGAGGTCGGGCGCGGCGCTCGGCGCCGGGCAACAGTCGGGGGCGGTCGGTTTGTTCATCGTAGATGAACGATACCTCGTCGCCGTCGACATCCGCGGCACGAACAACGAAGGGATCCTGCAGCGCCTGAGGGAAGCCGTCGAGGGGCTCGTCGAGCGCGTGGCGACCGCCGCCCCGACTGCCGCCGAGTGAGCCCACGACCACGGCGCTCGCCGGGTCTCCCGTGCTCCCTCCGTTGCGCTGCCTACGCCTTCATGCCATGATGTAGGCATGAAGGTGAAGGCACGCGTCCAGTACACGATCCGGGACGTCCCGCGCTCGGTCGACCGCGCGTTGCGCAAGCGCGCCGTGGACCAGGGGCGCAGCCTGAATGCGATCGTGCTCGAGGTCCTGGCGACGGCGGCCGCGGTGGCGCAGGCGCCGCGCGTCCATGACGACCTCGATCACCTGATCGGCAGCTGGGTCCACGATCCGGAGACCGACCGCGCCCTGGACGAGCAGCGGAAGGTCGACCTGCGAGACTGGCAGTGAAGCTGGCGCTCGACACCAACACGTACCGCGCGTTCATGGATGGTGCGCCGCTCACCGTCGCGGCCGTCCGCGAGGCGGACGAGCTTCACCTACCGGTGCCCGTGCTGGCCGAGCTGCGGTTCGGGTTTGCCAAGGGCACGAAGGGCAAGCAGAACGAGGCGGCGCTGCTCCAGTTCCTCGACTCGCCGCGCGTGCGCGTCCTCGACTGCGACGAGGCGACGACGCACTTCTATGCCCAGCTGAAGCTCCAGTTGACCAAGCAAGGGACGCCCATCCCGATCCACGACGTCTGGATCGCGGCGCTGGTCCTCCAGCACGGCGCGACCCTGCACACGCTCGATCGCGACTTCGACTCCATGCCGCAGCTGCCGCGGCTGGACGCGAGGTAGGCGCGGGACGCCGCTGGGCGTGCGCTCACGCTTCGCCGTTGCCGGCGCGGGCCGTCGGTGGCACGCATGGCACGCCATGCGACTCGTCCTCGCCGTCTGCGGCTACTCCGGCGCCGGCAAGACCACGCTCATCGTGGCCCTGTTGCCGCGCCTGGCCGCGCGCGGCCTGCGCGTCGGCGTGCTCAAGCACGACACCCACCGACTGACCCTCGACGCGGCGGGCAAGGACACGGCGCGCTTCTTCGAGGCCGGCGCGGCCGCCGTCTCCGCGCACGATCCGGGGCAACACTTCGTGCGCATCCGCGAGGCGGGGCCGGTGCCGCTCACGGATGTCCTGGCGCGCATGCCGCTCGATCTCGACCTCGTCCTCGTCGAGGGTCACAAGAGCTCGCCGGGCCCCAAGCTCGCGCTCGAGCACCCCGAGGGGCGTCCGGCGATCGACGCGGGCGAGGTCGTCGCGACGCTCCCCGCGGGCGACGGCCGGGTCGAGGCCGCCGAGGCCGCCGTCGTCGCGTGGCTCGAGGCCGCCTGGGCGCGCCGGCCGCTCGGGGTCGCGCTCTTCGTGGGGGGACGCCCGTTCGCGGCGGGAGCGCCGGGCGGAGCGCTCGGACAGGTCGCCCCGGACCTCGCGCCGCAGCTCGTGCGCCTCGAGGCGCTGTCGGATCGCTTCCTGCTCGTCGGCGGGGACCTCCGGACGGCGGAGCGCGGGCTCTCGCTCGGCCTGCCCGATCTGCCCGGCGTCGAGGGACCGCTCGCGGGCCTGCTCGGCCTCCTGCGCTACGACCCCGACCGCGCGTGGCTCTGCGTGGCGCGCGGGCAGCGCGACTTCGGCGAGGCGCAGGCGCGCTGGCTCTGCGCCCAGCGGCGCCCGGGGCGCTGGGCCGTGCTGCCGCGGCTGCGTCCCGAGGGCCCCGAGCCCTTCGGCGCGATCTACGAGCCGACGCTGCTGCTCGGCATCGAGCGCGCGGTCGCCTCGGGCACGCGCGCCGTGCATCGCGTCCTCGCCGAGGCGCCGGTCGCCGCGACCGAGCCGCCGCCGGAGCTCGCGCCCGGCTGGCGCAACCTCGAGCACGAGGAGCGGAGCTGAGCCGTCGGGCCGACGACCCGGCCACGCACGCCGCCCTCGGCGCACCCGCTCGTGGCGGCGAGCCTGGTGGGCGCCTAACGCTCTGGCTGCGTCGGCTGTCTGGCTCGAGCAGGAGCGGCCCCCGCGCGCGGACGCGCCGACTCCCAAGGAGACCCGCATGAGAGCTTCGATCCTCGCCCCGATGGTGCTCGCCCTCGGCCTCGGCGCATGCGCCCATCAGCCCTGCCCCTGCGCCGCGCACGGCGGCCCGGACCACGGCGGCCCACCCCCCGGACCTCCCCCGGGTCACCCCGGCGGCCCGGAGCACGGCGGTCCGCCTCCCGGCCCTCCTCCGGGTCACTGGGGCCCGCCCGGACACGGTGGACCCGGCCCCATGGGCCCGCCGCCCGAGGCCCTCGCCGCGTGCAAGGAGCTCGCGGCCGACGCCGCGTGCAAGATCGCGCTGCCCGAGCGCTCGGTCGAGGGCACCTGTCGCCAGGGCCCCGAGGGCGCCGACAAGCCGCTCCTGTGCGTGCCGGCAGACATGCCGCCGCCCCCGGGATTCGGCCCGCCGCCCGAGGCCCTCGCCGCGTGCAAGGAGCTCGCGGCCAGCGCCGCGTGCAAGATCGCGCTGCCCGCGCGCTCGGTCGAGGGCACCTGTCGCAAGGGACCCGACCCCGACAAGCCCCTCGCCTGCGTGCCCGCCCACATGCCGCCGCCAGGTGGACCCGGTGGACCGCCGCCGGGGGGGCCCGGTGGACCGCCGCCGGGGCCGCCTCGCCCGTGACGTTCGGCGGGTCGCCGGTTGTGTCTGCGTGCGCCGCGCGCGCATGACACGATGCGCAGATGGATGGGTCGATCCAGGCGGAACGACCGCTCGAGCTCGCTGCTCGCCGCCTCCTCGCGCAGCAGATCGCGCACCCCGTGCTCGCGACGCCGGCCGAGGTCGTCGCGCACCTCGGCGCGCTCCAGGCCCAGGACTACGCCGGGGCCAAATGGGCGGTCGGTCTTCGTCTCGGCGCCGACGAGGCCACGGATGCGCTCGTCGAGCGCGCACTCGACGAGGGCAGCGTGCTGCGCACGCACGCGCTGCGCGGCACCTGGCAGCTCATCGCGCCCGCCGACGTCCGCTGGACGCTCTCCCTCGTGGCACCGCGGGTGATCGCGCGCGCCGCGAACCGCTACCGTCAGCTCGAGCTCGAGCCGGCGACCGTGCGCCGCAGCAACGCCGCCCTCGCGAAGGTCCTCGCCGACGGCGCGCACCGGACGCGCGGCGAGCTCGCCGCCGTCCTCGAGCGCGCAGGCATCGCGACCGACGGCCAGCGCCTCGCGCACCTGCTGGCGCGTGCCGAGCTCGACGCCGTGATCTGCAGCGGGGCGCGTCGCGGCAAGCACGCGACGTACGCGCTGCTCGACGACCGCGTCGCCGCGACCCCCACCGTGCCGCGCGAGGAGGCGCTCGCCAGGCTCGCAGCGCGCTACTTCCGGAGCCGCGGCCCCGCCACGGTGCAGGATCTCGCGTGGTGGTCCGGCCTCCCACAGTCGGACGCGCGCCACGGGCTCGAATCGATCCGCTCCAGCCTCGTCCGCGAGAGCATCGACGGACGGACGTACTTCCGCGCGAGCGACACGCGCGCCGCACCGAGCTCCGACGCCTACCTGCTCCCGGCGTTCGACGAGTACCTCGTCGCGTACCGCGATCGGAGCGCGGTGCTCGACCCGGCGCACGTCGCGCGGGTGAACGCCGGCGGCGGCATGCTCGATCCGTGCGTCGTCGTCGGCGGCCGCGTCGTCGGCACCTGGCGTCGCACGCTCGGCAACCGGGCGGTCGCGATCGAGGTCACCCTCTTCGGGCCCCGCAAGCGGGCGGACCGAGCCTCGATCGCTGCGGCCGCGAACCGCTATGGTCGCTTTCTGGGTGTCGATGCCGTGATGACGTGACCGGCGTCACGCCCCGGCGAACGCGTCGGTGGCGTCGAGCAGGGCGGTCCGGATGCCGGGCTCCTTCATGCTGTGACCGGCGTCGGGGACGAGGACGAGCTTGGCGGCGGGCCAGGCCTTGGCGAGCGCCCAGGCGCTCATGGCGGGGCACACGACGTCGTAGCGCCCTTGCACGATCACGCCGGGCAGGTGCGCGATCTTCGGCGCGTCGTCGAGCAGCTGGGTGTCGCTCCGCAAGAACGCCCCGTGCACGAAGTAGTGGCACTCGATGCGCGCGAAGGCGTCGGCGAAGGTGTCGCCCGCCATGCGCGCCACGAGGTCCGGATCGAGCAACAGCCGGCTCGTCTGCGCCTCCCAGAGGGTCCAGGCGCGCGCCGCCTCGGCCCGCACCCGAGGGTCGGGCGAGGTCAGGCGCCGGTAGTAGGCGCTCATGAGGTCGCCGCGCTCGACCTCGGGGATGGGGGCCAGGTAGGTCTCCCAGGCGTCGGGGAAGAGCGCGCTCGCGCCCTCCTGGTAGAACCACAGGAGCTCCTTGCGGCGCAAGAGGAAGATGCCGCGCACGACGAGGCCGAGGCAGCGCTCGGGGTGGGTCTCGGCGTAGGCGAGGGCAAGCGTGCTGCCCCAGCTGCCTCCGAAGACGTGCCACCGGTCGACGCCGAGGTGCTGGCGCAGTCGCTCGATGTCGGCCACGAGATCCCACGTCGTGTTCTCGCGCAGCTCGGCGTGCGGGGTGCTCCGGCCGCAGCCGCGCTGGTCGAAGAGCACCACGTGCCAGCGCGCCGGGTCGAAGTAGCGCCGGTAGTCGGGCTCGATGACCCCGCCGGGGCCGCCGTGCAGGAAGATCACCTTCTTGCCCGTCGGCGACCCGACTTGCTCGTAGTAGAGCGTGTGGAGCTCCGACACCTTCAGCGAGCCCGTGTCGAAGGGCTCGATCGGCGGGTACAGGTCGCGCATGGGGCCTCCGGGGTTGTGCCGGGGCCATGCTACTCCGGGCCGGACGGCGGCGTCTCCCTGGCGCCACCGCGGCCGAAGTTGACGGCCCCCGTCGCACACTCTATCGCCATCCAACGATGAATCGACCGCTGCCCGCGCAGCCGCGCCGCACCATGGCGCTCGTGGGGGGCCTGTGAATCGCCCGGCGCCGATGGGGCGCGGGGTCGCCCGCAAGCTCTCCTTCCTCGATCGCTACCTCACGCTCTGGATCTTCCTCGCGATGGCGGCCGGCGTCTTGCTCGGCCGCTTCGTGCCGGGCTTCGCGGGCGCGCTCGATCGGCTGAGCGTCGGCTCGACCTCGGTGCCGATCGCGGTCGGGCTCATCCTCATGATGTACCCGCCCCTCGCCAAGGTGCGGCACGAGGAGCTCGGCAGGGTCTTCCGGAACAAGCGCGTGCTCGCGCTCTCGCTCGTGCAGAACTGGATCATCGGCCCGGTGCTCATGTTCGGGCTCGCGGTCCTGTTCCTGCGCGACAAGCCCGAGTACATGCTCGGCCTCATCCTCATCGGCCTGGCGCGCTGCATCGCCATGGTCATCGTGTGGAACGACCTCGCGAAGGGCGACAGCGAGTACTGCGCGAGCCTCGTGGCGCTGAACTCGATCTTCCAGGTCCTGTTCTTCTCGCCCTACGCGTTCTTCTTCGCGACGCTCCTGCCCACCTGGCTCGGCCTCGAGGGCGCCGTCGTCGACGTGTCGATGGGCGACATCGCCGTCTCCGTCGCCATCTACCTCGGCATCCCCTTCGCGGCGGGCTGGCTCACGCGCCGGCTGCTCGTGCGCTCGAAGGGGGCCGACTGGTACGCACAGCGCTTCGTGCCGCGCATCGGCCCGGTGACGCTCGTGTCCCTGCTCTTCACGATCGTCGTGATGTTCTCGCTGAAGGGCGAGGCCATCGTGGAGCTGCCGCTCGACGTCCTGCGCATCGCGCTGCCGCTCTGCGTCTACTTCGTCCTCATGTTCGCCCTCTCGTTCTTCATGAGCAAGCGGGTCGGCGCGGGCTACCCCGAGGCGGCCACGCTGTCGTTCACGGCCGCCTCCAACAACTTCGAGCTCGCCATCGCCGTCGCGGTCGGGAGCTTCGGCATCCACAGCGGCGCGGCCTTCGCCGCCGTCATCGGTCCCCTCGTCGAGGTGCCCGCCCTCATCGGCCTCGTGCGCGTCGCGCTCTTTCTGCGGCACCGCTTCTTCCCTCCCGCGCCCACGCCCACGCCGACCCCGAGCCCATGACGCCCGAACGCCGCGCGCCCGAGCGCATCCTCTTTCTCTGCGTCGCCAACTCCGCCCGGAGCCAGATGGCCGAGGGCCTCGCGCGCGCGCTTCTCGGCGCCCGGGCGAGCGTCGCGAGCGCCGGCAGCGCACCGACGCGGGTCAACCCCTACGCCGTCCTGGTCATGGCCGAGCTCGGCATCGACCTCGCGACGCACCACTCGAAGTCCGTCGACTCCATCGACCCGGCCAGCGTCGACACCGTCGTCACGCTGTGCGCCGAGGAGGTCTGCCCGATCTTCCTCGGGCAGGCGCGCCGCCTGCACTGGCCCATCCCGGACCCGGCGAGCGACGACCTCACCCTCTCGCGCGACGAGCTGCTCGACCGCTTCCGCACGGCGCGCGACATCCTGCGCGCGCGCCTGCTCCGCTTCGCCGCCGAGGAGCTCGCGGGGTAGGATGAAGCCCATGGTGGCGGCGACGAAGACGGCCCGCGACGGGCTCGTGCGCATCGGGGTCGCGATCGAGAAGCGCCTGCTCGCGCGCTTCGACGCCTGGCTCGCGACGCGTGGCGGCGGCAACCGCTCCGAGGCGCTGCGCGATCTGGTGCGCGACCGGCTCATCGCCACCGAGCTCGACGCCGAAGCGGACGTCGTGGCGTCGGTCTCGATCGTCTACGACCACCACCAGCGCGCCCTGAACCAGCGCCTGACCGAGCTGCAGCACCTCGCCGGCGATCGGGTGGTCTCGACCTTGCACGTGCACCTCGAGCACGATCGCTGCCTCGAGGTCATCGTGCTCCGCGGCCGCGCGGGCGAGGTGCGCACCCTCGCCGACCGCCTCGTCGGCGAGAAGGGCGTCCTGCACGGCGGCGTCTTCGTCACGCGCCGCGAGCCCTGGACCGACGACGACGCGCCCGCCCACGCGCACGCTCCCGCGCACGCCCACGCTCCCGCCCCCGCGCCCGCCCCCGCGCCGAGGCGCCCGGGTGCGGGCAAGCGGCGCTAGGCGTGCGCTCGGGAATGAGGCGCGCGCAAGGCCGGCTCAGGGCCGCGCCGCGGCGCCCCGGCGGCGCAGGAGCGGCAGCGCGCCGAGCACGAGCCACGCGAGGCCCGTGGCGTCGCCCCGGCGCCCGCCAAGGCGGCAGCTGCAGCCCCCGTCGCCCTCGGCCGCGGCGTCGACGGCCGGCTCGACGATGGAGAACGTCGCCGGCGACACGCCGACCGGGTCGTCGTCCGCCGCGTCCGTGAGCCTCGCGAGGGACGCGCTCGAGGCTGGGCCCGTCACGGTCCAGGCGAAGCGCCCATCCGCCGCCGGCACCGAGGCCGCGAGCGTCTCCCAGGTCGCGCCCGCGTCGCGCGAGAGCTCGACGTGCACGTCCGCGACCCCGCCGGACGACCAGGTGACGTCGAAGCTCTGCCCGACGGGCCACACCTCGCCGCCGACGGGGCTCATCACGATGATGGCGTCCCCGATCTCGAAGTCGGCGTCCGAGACGTCGGTGGGGTCGCCGTCCGAGGTCTCGGAGACGCGGATGCGGCAGCTCGCGTCGCGCACGGCCGGCAGGGCGACGAGCTCCGAGCCGTCGTTCGCGGTCACGGTGACGAGGACCTGCCATGCGGGGCCGCTCGCGTACCCGGTCGCGAGCTCGATGCGCACCGGTCCGACGAAGGCGGCCGAGTCCCAGGTGACGGTGGCCTGCCCCCCCGTCGGCAGGATCTCGCCCCCGTTCGGGTACGTCACGCGCAGCCAGGGCGGACCGCTGCCCTCGATGGCCCCGAGGTCGTAGGCCGCGCCCACGGGCGCCGGGAGCGTCAGCCCGAGGCGGGTGAACAGCGCCGCGAGCTCCGGGGGCGGCTCCGCTGCGGCGTCGAGGACCGGACTGCCGGGCACCGGCCGCACGTCCCAGTTGGCGGCGTCGACGACGATGGTCGCGTCGTCGCCGGGCATGTCGATCGAGCCTTGCTCGTACGGCGTGTTGGCCGTGACGTCGGCGACGGAGACGTACTTGTTCCCGTTGTTGCTCGCGTCCACGTAGAGCATGTCCGAGTAGACGTCGTGGAACCCGTTGTGGTGCGACACGAGCAGATCGTCGGTGAGCGAGTAGAGCAGGCCCGACTCGAGCTGCCCCCAGTAGTAGTCCTGCGGGAAGCCCCAGGTCGTGAAGTTCATGAACAGGTTGTTCATGACGAGGCCCTCGCCCTGCCCGGGCGTGCCGGTGGTCTCGCGGCTGCAGGAGGCACCGTGGCGCGCCTCGAGCACGGTGTTGTGGATCATCCAGTTGAGGTTCGACGGCGTGTTCGGCCACAGGGCGACCGCGCCCACGGTGTGAACGATGTTCCGGTAGAACGTCACGCCCCGGTAGTAGTCGCAGTAGAAGCCCGAGCCGCTGAGCCCGGTCGTCTGCCACCACTGGTTCACCTCCGAGGAGTGGGCCCAGCCCATGCTGTCGTGCACGAGGTTCTCGGTCGCGAGGATGGAGCGCGGGGCGGCGAGGTCGAAGGTGTCGGTGTTGTTCCAGAACTTCACGCAGCCGTTGTCGGCCGAGTTGAGCCCGCAGTGGTGGACGTGGTTGCCCTTGAGGAGCACGTTCTCGCAGCCGTAGTTCACGCCGACCGCGTTGTGGGGCGTGTGGTCGACCTCGTTGTCGAGGAAGCGCAGGTTCTTGACGCGGCTGAAGCTCGCGCCGGTCATCGAGTTCGTGGGCTCGGGGTTGCGGAAGCCGAGGTCCGACAGGAGGCAGCGCTGCACGGTGATGTGGTCGATGCCGATGGCGTCGTTGGGCCAGGACTGGACGTTGATGCCGTGCCCGTCGATGTGGCGGATGGTCGTGTCCTCGATCGTGAGCCCGTCGATGGTGACGACGCCGGCGCTCGAGTCCGCCACGAGGTCGATGCCGCGCGCGGCGTGCTCGATGACGCAGTTGCGGACCGTGATGCCCGAGGTCACGGCATCCGACCCGCCGCGCAGCGACAGCGCGGCGTCCCGCGTGCCCTCGCCCCAGTAGTCCTGCTGGTAGTTGAAGCCGCGCAGCGTGAGGCCGTCGACCACGACATCGCTCGCGGCGGTGGCGATGCCGCGCTTGCGCCGCGCGATCTCGAGCTCGAGGGCGCCGGGGTCGCCGCCTCCCACGGGCCACACGTAGAGCCGCGCGCTCGCGGCATCGTAGAACCACTCGCCCTCCTCGTCGAGCAAGGCGGCGGCGTTCTCGAGCACGAACTTGCTCGCCGCGCCGAGGCCGTCGTCGCCGCCCGAGACATGACATGGCCGGCTCACCTCGATCGTCCCCTCGGCGGGCCAGTGGCCGACGACGCCCGCCGAGTAGGTGTCGTGTCCCGTCACGGTGTCCTTGATCCACACGCGCGCGCCGGTGAGATCGCCCCACTGCTGCAGAAAAGGCGAAGACAGGTAATGCGCCGACACCTCGGCCGCCGCGCTCTCGTCGGCCCAGTACCGCAAGGGCACGCTCGCGGTCTGCCAGTGCTCGTGCCACTTCCACTCGGTCGTCACGCTCCAGTCGGGCTCGCGCGCCATCGGGAGCCGGGCGATCGTCGTGTCCGGCAAGCGCTGCGTCACGATCTGCGGCGGATACTCCCAGGCCGCGAGGTCGGCCCACCAGATCTGGCCCGCGGCCGCGACCGGGAGGCCGGGCGGGTCGGCGTGGGTCCAGCCGAGGCCGGCGCTCGGCTCGGCGCCCGTGAGGACCGCGCTGCCGCGGTCGGCCTGCGCCACGAGGATGTGCGTGCCATTGCGCACGACCTGCACGAGCTCGCGGTACACGCCCGCGCCGACGTGGACGACGAGCAGCGGGTCGGCCGTGGTCTCGTCGCAGGCGCGCCCGAGTGTCGCGAACGGCGCCTGCTCGGTCCCCGGGTTGGCGTCGTTGCCCGTCGCGCTGCTCACCCAGACGTCGAGCGCCGAGGCCGAGCTCGACCAGGCGAGCGCGCCCGCGAGGAGCGAAATGGCGGTGCATCGTCGGTGCATGCGATTCCTCCGGGTCCTCCAGGTGCAGAGGGCGCGCGGGGCACGCGGCCGGACCGAGGATACCACGCGCGCGCCGGCGGAAGCTCCCTGCCGCTTCGCCCTCGGCGGCCGCCTGCCGACCGAGGCGGAGAGTCAGGGACGGGACGCTGTTCCAGGAGGCCAAGCGGCCAGGCTACCGCACGAACGCCCAGCCGAACCGCCCCTTGATGCAGAGGTGCCCGCGCGTGACCTCCGAGCGCTCGTTCGAGGCGGCGCGCACGATGCGGTCGTCCTGGACGGTCAGCACGAGGCTGCACCCGACCCCGCAGTAGGGGCAGATCGTCTCGGCCTCGGTCTGGCGCTCGGGCTCCCAGGCGCCCGCGGCGCGGAGCTCGTGCTCGGTGCGCCCCATGAGCGCGCCCGTCGGGCAGACCCCGATGCAGTTGCCGCAATACACGCACGCCGACTCGGGCAGCGGCACGTCGAGCTCGGTCGAGATGTGCGCCGGAAAGCCGCGCCCGGCGACGGCGATGGCGAAGGTGTTCTGCGCCTCGGAGCCGCAGGCCTGCACGCACTTCATGCAGAGGATGCATTTGCCGTAGTCGCGCACGTAGAGGTCGTTGTCGACCTTGACCGGCTGCGCGACCGTCTGCGCACCGGGGCCGAAGCGCTCGGGGCGGGCGCCGTAGCGCGCGAGGTACTCGGTGACGCGCGGTGCGGTCGACAGATCCACCGACGACGCGAGCAGCTCGAGCACGAGCCGCCGGCTCAGGCGCACGCGCTCGCTGTCGGTCGCGACCACCATGCCCGGCTCGGCCTTACGCGAGCAGCTCGGCACGAGCGTGCGCGCGCCGGCGAGCTCGACCACGCACACGCGGCACACGTTGACAGGCGCGAGGTTCCTGGCGAAGCACAGGGTCGGGACGTCGATGCCGAGCTTCTGGCACGCGTCGAGCAGGGTCGCGCCCTCGGGCACGGACACCGGCGCGCCGTCGACCGTGAGCTCGACCGTGCGCCGCTCGGGCAGGACGGGCAGGTGGAGGCTCACGACGCCCCCCCCTTCCACAGGCCGAGCCGCACGACCGCCGACTCGATGGCCGAGGAGGCCGTCTGCCCGAGCCCGCAGATGCTGGCGTCGCGCATCGCTTGCCCGAGCTCCGCGAGCAGCGCGAGCTCGGTCGCGCGCGAGCCCTCGGGCCGCCCGGCGCACAGGCGCTGGACGAGCTCCTCCTGGCGCTCTGTCCCGACGCGACACGGCACGCACTGCCCGCACGACTCGTCGCGGAAGAAGGCCGCGATGCGCAGGAGCAAGGGCTCGAGCGCCACCGTGTCGTCGAGCACGAGCACGACCCCGGACCCGAGCGAGACGCCGGCCTGCTTCGTGTCCTCGAAGGTGAGCGGGAGCTCGAGCTCGCCGGGCCCGACGAAGCTCCCCGCGGCGCCGCCGAGCAAGACCGCGCGCAGGCTGCGTCCGGATGGCACGCCGCCCGCGCGCTCGAGGACGGCGCGGAGGGTGACGCCGAACGGGTGCTCGTACACGCCCGGCTCGACGACGCATCCCGACAGGCAGAACAGGCGCGTCCCGGGCGAGCCCGCCGTGCCGACCGAGCGGTAGGTGCGCGCGCCGTGGAGCAGGAGCCACGGCACGTTGGCGAGCGTCTCGACGTTGTTCACCACCGTCGGCTTGCCGAAGAGGCCCGCTTCCACCGGGAAGGGCGGCTTGTTGCGCGGCTCGCCGCGCCGGCCCTCGAGCGAGTTGAAGAGCGCCGTCTCCTCGCCGCAGACGTACGCGCCCGCCCCGCGGCAGAGCTCGAGGTCGAACGAGAGGCCGCGACCGAGCACGTCCGGGCCGAGCAGGCCGCGTGCCCGCGCCTGCGCGATCGCCGCCGCGACGCGCGCGGCCGCGAGCGGATACTCGCCGCGGAGATAGACGTAGCCCTTCTCGGCGCCCACCGCGAAACCGGCGATGGTCATCGCCTCGACGAGCGCAAAGGGATCCTCCTCGAGGAGCACGCGGTCCTTGAAGGTGCCGGGCTCGGACTCGTCGGCGTTGCAGACGACGTAGTGGGGGCGCACGGCCGCCTGCGCGACCGCCTGCCACTTCTTGCCGGTCGGGAACGCAGCGCCACCGCGGCCGAGCAGGCCCGCCTCGGTGAGCGCGCGCACCACGGCCGCCGGCCCGAGCTCGAGCGCGCGCCGCAGGGCCTGGTAGCCGCCTGCCGCGCGGTAGGCATCGAGGTCGGTGGGATCGACGCGGCCCACGCGCGCGAGCAGGCGGAGCTCCGGCGCGCCGCGCTGCGGCAGCGGCGGGCGCACGTCCTCGGGCGCGCGCCGCGTGGCGAGCGCCTCTCGTGCGCGCTCCACCGTGACGGCCCCGAAGGCCTCCTCGCGCGGCGCCTCGCCGGCAACCGTCAAGAGCGCCGCCGGCGCGCGCTCGCAGAGGCCGAGGCAGGGGCTCGTGTGGAAGGTCGCCCCGTCGCGCACCGTGCCCGCCTCACCGAAGCTCGCGCGCAGGGCCGCCACGCCCTCGGCCGCCCCGCGCGCGCGGCACGCGACGTCGTCGCACACGTGCAGGACGGCCGGCGGCCGCGCGTCGAGCGGCAGGAGCGCGTAGAAGCTCGCGACGCCGTACGCCTCGGCGGGCGGCACGTGCAGGCGCTCGACCACGTAGCCGAGCGCCCCCGGCCGCACCCAGCCGACGCGACGCACGACGGCGCGGAGCGCCGGCAAGAGGAGGTGGCGATGCGCGCTCGCCCACGCGAGGCCGCGCGGCGCACCCGGCGCGGCGTCCGGCGGGCCGAGCACGGCGTCGACGGCGGCGCGCTCCTCGGGGCTCGGACCGCTCGAGAGGGGCTTCAGATCCACGGCGGCCAGTGTGCCGGACTTTGGGGCGCAGGATGAGAGAAAAAAAGGGCTCCGACCTACGACCATACGCAGCGCACGACCTTGGCCTCGAGGATGCGCTCGTCGGCGGTGACGAGCCCGGCGTCGTGGACGCGGGCCGTCGCCACGATGAGCCGATCGGCGGGATCGAGGTGGTCCCAGGCGAGCTGCACGGCGGCCACGGCGATGCGGGGCGTGAGCGCGAGCAGCTCGATGCGCGGGTCGGAGAGCAGCGCCTCCTCCAGCCACACCGGATACGGCCGGTCGAAGCGGAGCTTGCCGGCCTCCGCCTTCATCGCGATCTCCCACGGGCTGATGGCCGCAATCCCGACGCGCGCCGCCCGCTCGATGGCGCGCGCGGCCGCGCGACCGAGCTTGTGCGGCTTGGTGAGCCACCAGAGCCAGGCGTGCGTGTCGAGCACGATCACGAGGAGGCCTCCCACGCGACGGCCACCGGCGTGAGCACATCCTCCTCGGCGAGCAGGCTGCCGACGAGCGAGCTCGCCCGACCGCGATCGACCGGCACGATGCGCGCCACGGGTCGGCCGCGCTTGGTCACCACGAACGAATCGCCGCGCGTCTCGACGTCGTCGAAGAGCGCGAGACACTTCGCCTTGAACTCCCCGGCCGGGATCGAACGCTCCCTCGAACGCGCCTTCATGGTCACGAAGCTACATCTCGTGACCATGGTGCGCAAGCCGCGCTCCGACGCGCTCGCCTAGCGCCCGCGCGCCCGCCCGCGTACCGTCCCGACGACGAGCGCGCCGAGGCTCACGAGGTAGCAGAGCCACGCCGGCACGAGGAACACCGACGTCACGTTGACCGCGCTCGACAGGGTCCGCGCGAACGCGACGGGCGGCGCGCTCTCCTCCTCGGACCCGAGCTCGATGGCGCCCGCCGCGAGCAAGACGACGGCTGCGACGACGAGCGCGAGGCCCACGACGGGGAGCCACGTCGCGCGCCGCGACCACGGGCCGGGCCGACGCCGCGCGAGCCACCGGCCCCACAGGTGCAGGCCGAGCGCGAGCGCCCCGTGCAGCACCGCGCCCAAGAAGAGCACGCGCGCCCCGTCACTCGGCCGCGCCGGCCGCGAGCGCGCGCTCGGCCGCCGGCACGAGCTTGTCGATGCGGACGGCGCACGCCTTGAACTCCGAGGTGCCGCTCTTCGGATCGGAAGCGTCGTTCGTGAGCGCGTTCGTGTCGACGTCGTCGGGGAAGTGGAGCGTCATGAACACCAGACCGGGCGCGAGCCCCGCGTCGAGTCGCACGGGCGCCTCGACCGCGCCGCGCCGCGAGCTGACACGCACGCGCTCGCCGTCCGCGAGGCCGAGGCGCGCGGCGTCCTCGGGGTGCACGTCGACGGTCTCGCCGCGGCGCATGGGCGACAGGAGCGCCACCGACTGCACGCCCGTGTTGAAGGAGTCGAGGCGCCGACCGGTCGTCAGGCGCAGGGGATACTCGGCCGAGACGGCCTCGGCCGGCGGCGCGTGCGGGACGGGCGAGAACGGCGCGCGCGGCCCGCCGACGGGCTCCTCCCAGAGCCGCCCGTGCAGGAACGGCTCGCCCGGGTGGCTCTCGTCCCAGCACGGCCACTGAAGACCGCCGTGCTCCTCGAGCCGGCGGTAGCTCATGCCCGCGTGCATCGGGCTCAGGGTACGAAGCTCGTCCCAGAGCGCCTCGGGGCTCGGATCGCCGAGATCGCGACCGAGGCGCCGCGCGAGGTCGCACAGGATGCGGAGATCGTCCCGCGCCTCGCCCGGCGGCGCGAGCACGCGCCGCACGCGCTGCACGCGCCGCTCGCTGCTCGTGACGGTGCCCTCGCTCTCGCAGAAGCTCGCCGCCGCGGGCAGGACCACGTGCGCGAGCTCGGCCGTCTTCGTGAGGAACAGATCCTGCACGACGAGAAAATCGAGCCCGCGGAGGCACGCCACCGCGTGCTGCCCGTCGGCCTCCGACTGGGCCGGGTTCTCGCCGAGCACGTGGAGGCAGCGGAGCTCGCCGCGGCCCATGGCCTCGAACATCTCCGTGAGGTGCCAGCCGCGCACGGGCGGCACGGCGACGCCCCACGCGCGGTCGAACTTGTCGCGCAGCGCCGCGTCCTCGACGTCCTGAAAGCCCGGGAGCTTGTTCGGCAGGGCGCCCATGTCGCCGCCGCCCTGCACGTTGTTCTGGCCGCGCAGCGGGTTCAGGCCCGAGCCCCAGCGCCCCACGTGGCCGGTGACGAGGGCGAGGTTGATGAGCGCGAGCACGTGGTCGACCGCGTTGTGGTGCTCGGTGATGCCGAGCGTCCAGCAGAGCTCGGCGCGCTCGGCGCGGGCGTAGTCGCGCGCGAGCCGCACGATGAGGTCGGCGGGCACGCCCGTCTCGGCCTCGGCCCGCGCGAGCGTCCACGGCTCCACGGCCGCGCGGTAGGCCTCGAGGTCCCGCGTGGCGCGCGCGATGAACGCGCGATTCTCGAGGCCCTCGGAGAGGATGACCCGCCCGATGGCGTGGGCGAGCGCGATGTCGCTCCCGACGCGTACGGGCAGCCAGGCGTCGGCCCAGGCGGCCGACGAGGTGCGGCGCGGATCGACGACGTAGAGCTTGGCCCCGCGGCGCAGCGCCGTGAGCACGTGGTGGAAGAAGATGGGGTGCGTCTCGCGGGCGTTCGAGCCCCAGAGGACGACGACGTCCGTCTCCTCGACCTCGCGGTAGGAGCTCGTCCCGCCGCCCGCTCCGAAGACCGTCGCCAGACCGACGACGCTGGGGGCGTGTCAGGTGCGGTTGCAGCTGTCGATGTTGTTGCTGCCGATGGCCGTGCGCACGAGCTTCTGCGCGAGGTAGTTCACCTCGTTGGTCGCCTTCGAGCAGCTGAACATGCCGAAGCTCCGCGGCCCGTGCCGGTCGACGCTCGCCCGGATGCCCGCCGCCGCGCGGTCGAGCGCCTCGTCCCAGGTCGCGGGTCGCAGCACCCCGCCGTCGCGCACGAGCGGCGTCTCGAGTCGAGCGAGCTTCTTCATGGTGGAGCCTCGGTCGACGAGGATAGGAGCCCCCGGCCCGGAGCGGCAAGCGCGACGGGCGAGGCAGCCGGCCCCGGCGGCCCTCAGAACGCGAACCGCAGCGCGAAGCGCGGCTCGAGCGACCGCGAGGCGACGAGCGACCGGGCGACGCTCTCCGGCCCGTCGGCCGGGCTCGCGACCGTGCGCGCGTAGCCGACCGAGACGAGGCTCGTACGCAGGCGGAGGCCGAACCAGTCGGCGAACGCCTTGTCGAGCACGAGCCCCGCCTCGACCCCCGCGCGCGCGCTCGTGGCCTCGCCGGCGCCGTCGTACGCGCTTTCGCCATAGCCGCCGTCGAGCGCCGCGTACCACGACACCTCGAGGACCTCGGGTGAGGTGAGCGCGTGGCGCAGGCCCACCGAGCCCTCGAGGCCGAAGGAGCGCGCTTGCCCTCCCCAGCCGTCGGCCGCGCGGGCGTAGCTCCCGCCCGCGTCCAAGAAGAGCCAGCCACGCTCGAAGACCCGGCGCTCGACGCTGGCGCCAAGCGCCGGACCCAGGCCCCCCAGGCCCCCGATCGGTCCCGCGACGTTGCTGGCCAGCCCGCCCGCGAGGCCGACGGCCACGACGACGGCCCACGCCGGCACATCGCCGAGCGCGGCCTCGGGAGCGGGCGGCACCTCTGGCTCGTGGGGCGGCTCGGCAGCATCGAGCGTGCGCGCCCCCGCGCACGTGATGACGAAGGCCGCGCAGGCGGCGAGCTCTCGGCGTCGCGACATCGAGTCCTCCTCGGGTGGGCGCGCGCCAGCGCGACGCGCGCCTCCGAAGACAGCCGGCGGCCGGCCGCCATTCGCGACGGCGCGCGCTTTGACACCTTGACGCGAGCCCCTGCCCGCACGCGTCCGCCGACCGGCGCTCGGCTAATGGTGCAGCGAGCGGCTCGGCGGCTCCGCCACCGGCCTCGACCGCTCGACCGGCTCCTCGTCGTGGAACTCGGGGCTGTGCACGGCGTCGACGGACTCGGGAGCGTGCCGCTCGAACTTCTTTCGGTCGTCCTTGCAGAGGAGCTGGATCGCGTGGCACCCGCTCGTGGCCGCCCCGGGTACGCCGGAGAACGGCAGCGTCCACTGGCCCGCCATGTAGAAGCGCCGGAGGCCCGGGAGCCGCTTCGGAAGCTCCGTACCCATGTTCGCGGCGGTGATGCACCAGCCGTCGGGGGAGCCCTGCCAGTTGCCCGTGTAGCGCTCGTAGGTCACCGGCGTCGCCACGTCGACGACCTCCACCTGCCCCGCGAAGCCGGGCCAGCGCCGCTCGAGCTCCGCGACGGTGAGGTCGGCGACCCGCCCCTTCTCGGCCGCGTAGGCCTCGGCATCGAGCCGCAGCGTGGACCAGTAGTCGTGGTGGCTCGTGTACCAGACCTGCACCACGGACTTCCCGGGCGGGGCCATGGCCGGATCGTGGCAGTAGTGGAGCAAATCGAGCTTCGTCCGCGCCTGGCCCGCGACGAGAATGGGGCGCGGCAGGTCGAAGATGATGTGATGCGGCTCCGCGGACAGATCCCTGGCAACGCCGAGCATGACCTGGATCAGGGGCGGGTAGACCTTCCAGTCCGCGTAGACGCGCCGGAGCTCCGGGCTCGCGTACTTACCCTCGAGCATGTCGAAGATCGTCGCCCGACCGTCGACGGCGGAGAGGACGGCGTCGGCCGGGTGCTCGGACCCGTCCGTGAGCCGTATCCCGACGGCCCGGTCGCGCTCGACCAGGATCTTGTCCACCCTGCTGTTGAGCTGAAGGGTGCCCCCGAGGTCGCGGTAGCGCTTCGCGACCGTCTGGGCGACGCGGATCGAGCCACCGAGCGGCGTGCCCGCGTTCTTCGCATGGTAGGACGCGAGCACCATGAGCGCGCCGACGAGCGGGGTATCGGGCATCGGCCAGCCGGGCGTGTCGACGAACAGGCGAATGACCTCGGCGAGGACCGGATCGCTGCATTGCGCCGCGTAGGCGGCCAGAGACCCCCTGGCGCGCGGGAGGATTCGCAGCAGGCGCCCCATCGTCCACAGCTGCTTCAGGTAATCGAGCGGCCGCCAGAGCTCGCGCGGCCGATCCATCGGCGGCTCGAAACCGCCGACCTGACGAGCCATCCCCACGAGCTCGTGGATCCGCTCTGCTTCGCCGGGCGACAGCAGCAGGAGCTCGCGCTCGAGGCGCTCGAGGTCGGCGAAGACGTCGACCTTCTTGCCCATCGTCTCGATGCGCATCGTCACGTCGTGGTGGACGAACTTCCTGCCCTGCACGACGCCGAGCTCCCGCCACAGGCGGTGGAACATGCCCGAGCTCGACGACATCAGCATGTGGATGCTCGTGTCGAAGACGTAGCCCTTGCGTTTCCAGGCGGTGCAAAGCCCGCCGGGCAGAAAGTGGGACTCGAAGATCCGGCTCTGGTAGCCGTTCATCTGCGCGTAGCAGCCAGCCGATAGACCGGCCATCCCGGCACCGATGATGATGACGTCGCCGCTCATGGTCACCTCCTGCAGCGCGGCACGTCCTCGCGCGCGCCTGGGCGGTCGAGAGCTGCAAGCGCGGTGCCACACCATTGCCGGTCGGCAGAAGTGGGACCGCCGCGACGGCAGGGCTGTCGCAGCGCACGGCGGTGGCGAGGAACTCCGAGTACGCCCGGAGGCCGCCGGTCGCTCTGCCCGCACGTCGGGGTCGTGGCCCGGCGCGAGCCGTGCGCTGGGGCTGCGCGCGAGTGCACGCCGTGCGCGCAAGCTCGTCCCCTTTGCGAGGCGCTCGCCTCGCGACGATTCGCCGAACGGACGTGACTCACCCGAGCTCGATCCGCTCGGGGTGCGCGTAGATCTGGAAGGCGTCGCCGCGCAGAAAGGCGACGAGCGTCAACCCGAGCCGCAGGGCGGCGTCGACCGCGAGGCTCGAGGGCGCCGACACGGCGCACAGGATGGGCGCCCCCGCCATCGCCGCCTTCTGCACGAGCTCGAAGCTCGCGCGCCCCGACACGAGGAGCAGGCTCGTGGCGAGCGGCACCGCGCCGGCGCAGAGCGCGTGGCCGAGCACCTTGTCGAGCGCGTTGTGGCGGCCCACGTCCTCGCGCGCGACGACGAGCTCGCCCGTGGCGCGGAACAGGCCCGTGGCGTGGATGCCGCCCGTGAGGTCGAACACGGGCTGCGCCGCCCGCAGGGCCGCGGGTAGCGACCGCACGACCGCCGCCGGCACGCGCGGACCCGGCTCGAGCGCCGGAGCCGCGAGCTCGACGCGCTCGATCGCGGCCTTGCCGCACACGCCGCAGCTCGAGGTCGTGTAGAAGTTGCGCCGCAGGACCTCGAGATCGACGCTGCGGCGCAAGCGCACCGTCACCACGTGACCGCGCCCCTCGAGCACGGCCTGCTCCTGGGCCGGCGGCGCGCCGAGGTCCACGGGCGCGTCGATGACGCCCTCGGTGAGCAGGAAGCCGAGCGCGAGCTCGAGGTCGTGGCCGGGCGTGCGCATGGTCACGGCGATGCGCTCGACGACCCCGGCCGGCGTCTCGACCCGGATCTCGAGCGGCTCCTCGCACGCGACGAGGTCCGTGCGCACCTCGCTCGCGGCGCCGCGCACGGCGCGGAGCTCGACCTCGCGCACCTGCCGATCCATCGCCCGGCATGGTAGCGCAGCCCGTCGCCCGGCGGCGTCCACTGGACAGCGCGTCCCGGCGGTAGGACGATTCGCCTTCGGCCGGCGACCGATCCGTGACGCACGGCCAGCACCTGGAGCCCATGACGCGCGAGGCGCCACCGTCCGAGCCGGACCCCATCGACCGGCACGCCACCCTGCTCGGGCTCGCGGTGATCGTCGCGTCCGCGCAGGGCGCGATCGGCTACGCGAGCGAGGCCGCCCTCCGCGCGCTGGGCCACGACTCCTGCGAGTCGCTGCGCGGCCTGTCGCTCGGGTCGCTGTCGGTCCGCCCCGACGAGCTCGCGGAGGCCCTGCGCCAGTTGCTCGCGGGCGGGCAGCGTGTGGTGCGCGAGCTCGATCTCCGCCGCCGGGACGGCTCCACGTTCCCCTGCGCGGTCACGCTCGCCCTGCGGCCCGCCGCGGCGGGGAGCCCCGCTCGGGTCGTGGCCATCCTGATCGACCAGAGCGCCCGGCGAGGGGCCGAGGAGGCGCTCCGCGCGAGCGAGTTGCGCTACCGACAGGTCTTCGACAGCTCCGGCACGGCGAGCTCGATCTTCGACCGCGACTGCCGCCTCCTGGCGCTGAACACACGCGCGGCCGACGTGTTCCGGCGGGCGGACGAGGCCGTCGGCAGGCGGCCGGCCGAGCTCTTCGGCCCCGTCTTCGGCCCCCTGGTCGAGGAGCGGCTGCGAAGCATCCTGCGCGCCCCCGCGAGCATGACCTTCGAGACCACGGTTCCGCTGCCCGAAGGCGTGCGCCACTTCAGGGCGACCTACGAGCCCATCTTCGACGACCGGCACGAGGTCACCGGCGTCCAGATCGCGGCCCAGGACGTGACCGCGGCACGGATCGCCGAGGAGACGCGCCGCCACAGCGAGGCCCTGCTCGCCGAGTCGCAGCGCACCGCCCACGTCGGACACTACGAGCTCGACGTGGCGGCTGGCGTGTGGACGAGCTCGGCCGAGCTCGACCGCATCTTCGGCATCGGCCCGGCCTACCCGAGGAACGTAGCGGGCTGGGGCGCGCTCCTGCACCCCGACGAGCGCGCCGCGATGCTCGACTACCTCTCGGGGGCGGTGCTGCGCGACGGTGCCGCCTTCGACCGCGAGTACCGCATCGTGCGCGAGGTCGACGGCGAGACCCGCTGGGTGCACGGCCTCGGGCAGGTGACGCGCGACGCGTCGGGCCGAGCCCTCTGCATGTTCGGCACCATCCAGGACATCACGACCCGCAAGCGCGCCGAGCAGCTCCTCACCGAGGAGAAGGAGCGCCTCGCCGTCACGCTGCGCAGCATCGGCGACGGCGTCGTGACGACCGACACGGCGGGGCGGGTGGAGCTCTTGAACGGCGTCGCCGAGCGCCTGACGGGCTGGAGGCAGGACGACGCGCGGGGTCAGCTCCTGCCGACCGTGTTCCACGTGGTCGACGAGGCGACCGGCGTGCCGCTGCGGAGCCTCGCCGACGCCGTGCTCGAGACCGGTCGGACGCAGGAGCTCACGGACCGCGTCGTGCTCCTCGCGCGCGACGGCCGCCGCCTGCCCATCGCGGACAGCTGCGCACCGATCCACGACGGGGCCGGCAGGGTCGTCGGTACGGTGCTCGTGTTCCGCGACATGACCGAGCGGTACCGCATCGTCGAGGGCCTGGAGCGCGCCGCGCGCCTCGAATCCGTGGGGCTGCTCGCGGGCGGCATCGCGCACGACTTCAACAACCTGCTCTCCGGCCTGTTCGGCCACCTCGAGCTCGCCCGCCGGGCGTCCGCGTCCCACCGGGACCCGAGCGAGCACGTCGACGAGGCCCTCGCCATCTTCGGGCGCGCCCGGGCGCTCACCCAGCAGCTGCTCACCTTCGCCAAGGGCGGGGCACCGGTGCGTGTCCGCACCTCGGTCGCACGCGTGGTGCGGGACGCCGTCGCCTTCGCCCTGTCGGGCGCGCGCCTCGAGTGCCGCCTCGACATCGCCGACGACCTGCGTTGCGCCGAGATCGACGGTGCGCAGATCGCCCGGGTCATCGACAACCTCGTCATCAACGCGCTGCAGGCGAGCCCCGCGGGCGGGGCCCTCGCGGTGCGCGCGCGCAACGTGGAGCTCGCGGCAAACACCGTGGCCGGGCTCGGCCCGGGCGCGTTCGTGAGGGTCAGCGTTTCGGACACGGGCACGGGCATCGCGCCCGAGGCCCGGCAGCGCATCTTCGAGCCCTTCTTCTCGACCAAGAGGGACGGGCTCGGCCTCGGGCTCGCCACGGCCTACGCCATCGTGCGCAAGCACGGCGGGACCATCGAGGTCGAATCGGAGCCCGGCCGGGGCACGACCTTCCACGTGCTCTTGCCCGCCTCGGCGCCCGCCGACGCGCCGCCCGCGCGCGTAGCGAAGGAGCCCGAGCGCGCGAGCGGCCGCGTGCTGCTCATGGACGACGAACCGCTCGTCAGCTCCACGACCGCGCGGATCCTCCGGCGGATGGGCTACGCCGTCACGGTCACCCAAAGCGGGCAGGAGGCGCTCGCGGCCTTCGCGCGCGCCCGGGACGAGGCGCACCCCTTCGAGCTCGTGCTGCTCGATCTCACGGTGCCGGGCGGCATGGGAGGCCGGGAGGCCGTCGCCGAGCTGCGCAAGGTCGACACCGCGGTGCCCGTCGTCGCGAGCAGCGGCTACTCCGACGATCCGGTGATGGCCGAGCCCGCGCGCTACGGCTTCTCGGCGAGCTTGCCCAAGCCCTACCCGGCGAGCGAGCTCGAGGAGCTCCTCGCGCGCCTCCTCGCCGAGGCGCGCGCGCGGGGGCCGGCCGGCGCCCCGCTTGCCCCGGCAGCGACCGGGCGCTAGCTAGGCTCATGACCGCGGCGAGGGTGCCCGAGACGGACCGCACGACCGAGGGCCGCGACCACGTCGAGGCCTACGACCGCATGCAGGCCGCTCTGCGCGCCAAGGGCTGGCTCGAGACGCCGGCGCTGCTCGCGGCCGGCATCGCGGCGGGGCGCGCGCTCGAGGTCGGCTCGGGCCCGGGCTACCTCGGGCTCGAGTGGCTCCTCCGCACGCACGCGACCGAGCTCGTCGGGCTCGACACGAGTCCGGACATGCTGGCCGTCGCCGAGCGGCACGCCGCGGAGCTCGCCCTCGCGGGGCGGGCCCGCTACGTCCTCGGCTCGGCGACCGCCGTGCCCTTCGAGGACGGCGCCTTCGACGCGGTCTTCTCGAGCCGCTCGCTGCACGAGTGGAACGAGCCCGCCACCGCCTTCGGCGAGCTGTGGCGCGTGCTCGGACCGGGAGGGCGCCTGTGGGTGTCCGATCTGCGCCGCGACGTGTCTCGGAAGGCCCGGGGCTTCCTCGAGCAGCGCATGACGAGCGCCGTCGTGCTCGACGGCCTGCACGCCTCGCTCGCAGCGGCCTACACGGCGGCCGAGGTGCGGGCGCTGCTCGCGGCGGCGGGGCTCGCGGGCTGCAGCGTCGTCGAGACGCCCATCGGCCTGTGCGTGACGGGCGACAAGTCGCGGTGAGCCGCGCCTCGAAGGCCATGCCATGAAGCTCAGCGTCGCTGCCAACTGGGACCCCGCGCTCCTCGACGGGCTCGCCGACATCCCCGAGGTGACCTCGATCTACGCGAAGCTCCCGTACGATCTCGTCGGCGGCGGCCGCGCGGGGGCGGTCGTGCCCGAGGTCGACTGGGCGACCGCGACGGCCTACGTCCGAGCGGCCCGCGAGCGCGGCCTGTCCTTCTGCTACCTCATCAACGCTCCTTGCCTCGGCAACCTCGAGCAGACGCACGAGGGCAAGGAGCGCCTGCTCGCCTTCGTCGGCCGGCTCGTCGAGATGGGGGTCGACAGCGTGTCGATCTCGAACCTCGCGCTCGTCGCCCTGGTACGGCGCAACTTCCCGGACCTCGCCATCCGCGGCAGCGTGCTCAGCTGGGCCACGAACCTGCCGCGGCTGAAGTACCAGGAGTCGCTCGGCGTCGACCCGCTCATCCTGCCCTACAGCGAGTTCAATCGCGATTTCCGGGCCCTCGAGCGCATCCGCGCCGGCGTCTCGTGCGGCCTCACCCTGTTCGCGAACATCTCGTGCATCTACCACTGCAGCTACCTCGCCGAGCACGCCGCCAGCGTGGGGCACGCCTCGCAAGAGGGCGCGGGCCAGCACGAGACCCACACGCTGCTCGACTCCTACCTGTGGCAGTGCGCGCGCCGGCGTCTCGTCGAGCCCGAGCAGTTCCTCATGAGCCGCTGGATCCGCCCGGAGGATCTCCACGTCTACGAGGAGCTCGGCTACGACGAGTTCAAGATCATCGACCGCTCGCGCGGGACGCCGTGGCTGCTGCGCGCGGCGCGCGCCTACGCCGCCCGGCGCTACGACGGCAACCTGCTCGACATCGTGTCGCTCGAGACGTTCGGCGACCCGGCCGGCTTCCACCCGAGCCTCGAGGCCGCGAGCAAGAAGCGCCTGCCCCTGCTCGACTCTGCCGAGCGGCGCCTGAGCGTGCGCATGATCCGGCTGCGCCAGCGCATGCTCGGGCTCGGCGTCGTCATCGACAACGCGGCCCTCGGCAACTTCCTCGAGGGCTTCCGGAAGATCGACTGCGCCGAGACCTTCTGCGACGACTGCCGCTACTGCCACCGCTTCGCCGACAAGGCCGTGCGCTACGACCGCGCCGAGGCCGACCGGCTCGTCGGCGAGGTCGGCGAGCTCGTGGACGAGTTCATGACCGCGAAGTGGTGACGCCCCTCACGGCACGATCCCGGGCCGCAGCACGCCCGCGAGCCGCTCGTACGGCACCGCGATCCCGTCGAGCGCGTGCACGGCGTGCGCGAGGTCGAAGTAGAGCCACACGCCCCGGCGCGTCAGGCACACGCGCGCGTCGGGCTCGGTCGCGCGCGCGATGTCGGCATCGCTCGGGTCGACCTCCGAGATGCCGGCGAGGCCGCCGAGGCCCGCGCGCACCGCGGCGCCGACGTCGGCGACGGCGAAGATGTCGGCCATGCCGAGCATCTTGCCGGTCCGGCGATCCCAGGTGCGGCACCAGGTGTTGTTCATCGGGTGGGCGCCCGAGCCCGTGTAGGAGCTCTGCTCCTGGAGCACGCTCACGTAGCGCCGGCCGGCGTACACGAGCTCCGTCGCCACCTCGAGCCCCGCGCCGCGAACGTCGCGCGGATCGACCGCGGGGTTCACGCGCCGCGCCTCGTTCACGAGCTCGCGGGCCCCGGCCTCGACCTCGGGCTCGTGGTAGTGCGCCGTCTCTTGCAGCCACAGATCGAGCGCCGCGAATTCCTTGTCGGGTAGCTCGAGGTACTCGGTGTGCACCTCGAGGCCGGGCTCGCTCCGATCGATGCGCCGCCGCACGACGCGCACGCCCGCCGCCGGGGCGAGATCCTCGACCAGCCACAGGGCGTCGCGGTCCGCGACCAGCACGGCGAGCTCCCGCGTCGCGTCCGTCGCCTCGAACCGGGCCGTCACCGCGCCCGCGAGCGTGCCCGTGGCCGTCGTCTCGTGGACCGAGAGCTCGTCGCCCCGCAGGGTGCCCGCGAGCTCGAAGGGCGGCTGCGCGTCGACCGAGCGGAAGGTCACGGCGTCCCCGCGCTTCTCCATCGCGAGGGCGAAGCGGCGCCCGCCGACGGTCCCGTACCAGGCCATGGCGTCGGGCAGGACCGCACCCGCGTCCGGGACGACGGTCGGCGGCGGGGAGACCGCGCTCGCAGCCGGCGGCACGAGCTCGGCAGGCCCGGACGACGCGCTCCCGGCGGCCGCTCCCACCTCGAGCACGGGCGCCGCCCCGTGCGCGCCGCCGCTCGGGCCACGCGCCCCCGCGGGCCCGCACGCCCCGAGGACGAGGAGCCCGAGGCCACACCGAGCGAGCACGCAAGGACCGATCACCAGCGCGACGATAGCGCGCCCGGACCGGGCGTGGCACCCGGCCCGCACGAGCCCGACGCCGAGCGGCGGCTCACGGCCGCGACGGCCTCTCTGTTCGCGCGACTCGAGACGAGAGCGCCCACAGCAGGAACTGCACCGCGCCGAGCAGACAGCCCATCACCACGGAGCCGCTCACCTCGTAGGACCCTTGCAGCACCACCTCGCCCTGCTTGTCGGGCATCTGGAACGACGCATCGACCGCCATGCCCCAGCCCGCGAACGCGTTCGCGACGCCGAGCAGGACGGTCGTCGCGCCCAGCGCGAAGACGATCGGCGCCAGCCGGAAGCGGCGCGCGGTGCGCCACTCGATGACGGCGAGCACGCACGACACGGCCGAGAGGCCGATCATGACGAGCGCGCTCGTGCCCTGCTCGGCGAGCGAGGAGGTCACGCGGAAGAGCTGCAGAACCGCAAACAGGAACGCCACGAGCGCGCCGGCGATCGCCGCCCCGATGAAGCGGGACAGCCACGGGCTCGGCCGCTGCAGCACGGCGTTCGCCAGGAACGCCTCGAGGGCACGCGCCACCTCGGCCGCCGTGCGAAAGCGCTCGTCGCGCAAGCGCGCCATCGCCTTGTCCACGATGCGCACGAGGTCCGGCGGCACGTCGCGCGCGACTTCCCCGAGCGGCCGGTAGTCACCCGCGGTCGCGTGACGCAGGAGCCCCGCGACCGTATCGCTCTCGTAGGGCGGCCGCCCGCCGAGCACGTGATAGAGCAGGGCCCCGAGGGCGAACACGTCGGTGCGCGCGTCGATGGCGTCGAGGTCGCCCTTCGCCTGCTCCGGAGCCATGTAGGCCGGCGTGCCCATCACGGCACCGGCCATGGTCGCGCCCGCCTCCACCGCGCTGAGCGACAGGTCACCGCCCTGCGCCGCATCGCCCCGGACCTTCGCAATGCCCCAATCGAGCAGCACGACCTCCCCGTGCGTGCCGACCATCACGTTGTCGGGCTTCACGTCGCGATGGATGACACCGCGCTCGTGCGCATAGCCCAGCGTGTGCGCGACCTGCACGACGACCGGCAGGAGCGCCAGCCGCTCCTCGAGGGTCCTTCGCTCGGCGATCACCGCGCTGAGCGGCCGTCCGCGCACGCGGCGCATCGCATAGAAGGGCACGCCCTCGCGAAGGCCGCGCTCGATCACGGGTGGCACACCCGGATGCTCGAGGTTCGCGGTCACGAGCGCCTCGAGCACGAACCGGCGCCGGGCCTCGTCGCCGCCGCGTGTCGCGATGAGCTCCTTCAGGGCCACGCGGCGCCCGAACTGCGTGTCCTCGGCCTCGACGACGCGACCCATGCCCCCGCGCCCGATCTCCGACAGGACCTTGTAGCGCGCCTGTCCGAGCGGGGCGGCCGGCGTGCCCTCCTTCACGCCGGCATCGGCCAGCCACGCGAGCGTGCCCACGAGTCCCGCGTCGCCGTCGTCGGAGGTCGCCATGGCCCGAAGACCCGTGTATCGGGCCGGCGCTCGGTCGGCCAAGATCGCCGCGCCCGAGCGCGCCGCGACGACCATGGGAGGCCGACGTCGAAGCATGTATCCTTCGCTGCCATGGCAAGCGTGACGAGCCACCTCACCTGCGGCGCGGTGCTCGCCTTCGTGGCGAGCGCGGGCGGCTGCCAGCCAACCCCTGCCGCGCGTCCCGCGGCCTCGGTCGCGGCGACCACGAGCGCTGCCGCGAGCGCTCACCCGGTGCCCACCGCCGGCGATCCACGGGGCGGTCCCGCGGGCGAGGGCACGAGCGCAGCCCCGAGCGCGCTCCTCGGGTCGGCGCCCGCCGGCTCGAGCCCGCCCGCGACCTCGGCTCCCGCGCCTGGCACCACCCCGGCACCGGCCACGGGCGCGGCACCGGTCGACGTGAAGGCCTGCAGCGCCGAGTGCGTGCGCCGCAACCAGATGAAGGCCGTCGCGATACAGCAGATCGAGGCCGAGTGTCGCGCTTCCTGCGAGGCGGAGGCCGCCGAGGCCGCGGCGCGCGCCGATGCGGCCGCCGCGGAGGCGGCGCTGAAGGCGGCCCAGGAAGAAGCCCGCAAGCACTGAGGCTGGCTGCGCATGGACGGCGTGGGCGCCTGGTGTTAGACCGCGCCGGTGAGCGACCCTTCTGGCGGAGAGCCGGGCGGTGACGGAGCTCGATCGACGCCGTGGCGCGAGACGATCGCGGGGCACTGGCGTGCGCTTTCCGCCACGCGGGCTGGGCGCACTGCGGGGGCGGTGACGCGCTACCTGAACAGCGACGCCGGGCGCGGCTACCTGCTGTTGCTGGCGATCTGCCTCTTGCTCGCCACCGAGAAGATCTCCTTCACGCGCCACGCCTTCGGGCCGCTGCCCGACGGCGGGTACTACATGAACATCGCCCAGCACGTGCGCGACGGGGACGGGCTCGTGACCGACCTGTCGCTCGCCTACAAGGGCGCCCCGTACCTGCCGTACCCGACGGACATGTACCCGCTGTGGCCGCTGCTCTACGGCTACCTGTCGCGCGTCTTCCCGCTCGAGGCCACGGGACACTGGCTGCCGACCATCTTCTACTTCACGGCCATCGCCCTCGGCTACGTGTGGGCGCGTGGGCTCGTGCCGCGACCGCTCTTCCCCAAGGCGCTGCCGAGCTTCAACGCCGGGCACGTCCTCGCGATCGTGCTCGGGCTCGACAGCGAGTTCTTCCGCTACACGTCGTACCCCTACACCGAGGGGCTGACCTACGTGCTCGTGTTCCTGGCCCTGTGGCGCTTCAACCGCATCTGGCGCCGCCCCTCGCTCCGGACGGGACTCGAGCTCGGCGCGTGGCTCGCCCTGACGATGCTGTGCCGCAAGCAGATGTTCATCATGACGCTGGCCGCGGCGACGACCCTCGCCGGCGCCGTCGCGTTCGGCCGCGGCCACCGGCGCGCGTGGCTCGTCACCGCAGCCGCGGCGGCGGTCGCGTGGGTGGCCGTGCTGCTGCCGCATTTCCTGTACGTCGCAAGCTTCACGCCCGACCTCGGCTTCGGCCTCTACATGCGCTGGGACCAGCTCCAGCACACCAAGGTCCTGGCGCCGCTGCCGACCCTCACCGAGGTGCCGACCCTCGGCGCGTACCTGAAGGACCGTTTCGCCGGCTTCAAGGTGGCCTTCGGCACCGGGAAGATGAGCTACACGAATCAGTACTACGTCTTCCAGTATGCCATCCTGGTCGCCCTACCCCTCGTGCCGCCGCGCCTGTGGCAGCTGCGCCGCGAGCTCCGGCCACGCCTGCGCGAGCTGTTCGCTCCGGCCAGCATGCACTGGGTGTTCGTCGTCGTGTTCGCCCTCGCGGGCTTCTTCTCGATCCACACGATGCACATGCACACCGAGGGCTCCTGGGAGTGGGCCTTCGCCGGGCGCCACGCGCTCACGAGCATCTTCGTCATCGTCCTGTCGCTGATGCTCCTCTTGTGCTCGGGGAGCTTCCCCTGGACTGCGGCGGGGGTCTTCCTCCTCTGCACGGGCACGTATCTCGGGGTCGTGCGCGTGCGGCAGTGGTCGGTCCCCGCCGAGGACGACACGGAGCCGCCGCCGAGCCCCCTGGTCGAGTGGATCAACGGCGAGCGGGCCGCACGGGACAAGCTCGTGGTCGCACTGCGGCAGCCGCAGTACATCGCCCATCTGACCCCGGGGGTCGGCTACCACTGGTTCCACGCCAAGACGACCTTCAAGGACGTGTGCGCCATGACGTCGCAGCTCGGCGTCGACTACGTCGTCGCGAAGGGCGCGAGGTTCGCGGCGGACCCGGCGTTCAAGGCGGCCTTCGAGCTCGTGGACACGGTCGCGACGCTACGCATCTACCGGCCGGCGCCCGGGGGCGCGTGTGCGCCGGCGCCGCCGCCCGGAGGGGTGAGCCGTTCCGCGGCCACGGGCCGTCGTAAGCTCGGGCGCGCCGTCGGCGTGGGGGCTCGGGGGACGGCGCCCGAGGAGCAGATCACATGCAGGCTGACGATTCGGCGAAGGTTCGCGGTACCTCGGGCGGCGGGCGGCGGCGGGAGCTCGGGCTCCGCGGCGCGGTCGTGCTCACCGGGCTCGCGTCGGCCGCAGTGCTCGGGGCCTGCGGCGGACCGGGCAAGGGCGGGCCCGAGCCGCAGCCCCCCACGGGCGAGAAGCCCAAGATCACCGCGAGCGCGAGCGCGAGCGCAGCGCTCGATGCCAAGGCCACCGACCTCCCAGCGGGCGTGGGCGACGGTCGCGCCGACGCGCCGCGCCCCGAGGGCGGCGTGGGTCCCGCGCACGAGGTGGGTCCCGGCCAGCCGCCGGGGCCGGGCGAGGTTCCGCCTCCGCCGCCGGAGCCCGTGGCGCCGCTCGCGGCCCTGCCCGATCCGGGCAGCTTCCAGCCGGGCGACGCCGTCGCGTACCTGCCGCGGGACTGCCGTCACCGCATCTACGTGAACGTCACGGCTCTGGTCGGGGCCGAGACCGCCAAGGTGAGCAGCGCGCTCGACAAGCTCCTGGCGACCCTCCCGGCCCGCGACCGCGCGCCCATCGAGCAGGCGCTGCGCATGCTGCGCCAGAAGGGCCTCGACCCGGTGACGACCGTGCGCGAGGTCGCCGCGTGCGACGGTCCCGACGTGACCGTGCTCGGCCTGCGCAACGACGCGTCGGCCGATGTCCTCGGGCTCGTGCAGCGCTTGATGCAGTCCTTCGGCGCGCCCGCCGGCACGGTGGAGCGCGCCGGGAGCCTCGCCGTCCTCGCCACGGGCGAGTACGGCCCGACGGTGGCGCAGCTCGGCGCGAGCGTCCTCGCCATCGCCGACCACCGCAAGGACCTGCTCGCGGCGCTCGGCGCGCGGGCCGGCGCGGCAGGCTGGGGCGGTGGGCGCCACCTGCTCGCCGTGTCCGAGCGCGACATGGACGTGACCCTCGACGAGCAGGCGCCGAACCTCCTCGCCCGCGGCGTCATTCACCTCGACGCCGGCGACCTGAAGGAGGCGCCGGAGATCGTCAAGAGGATCCAGGGCGACGTGGGCGACATGGCGAGCGAGGCGGCCAGGACGCCCTTCAAGCTCCTCGCGCCGCGCCTGCGCGCGACCAAGGTGGTCGTGTCCGGCCACGAGATCCTCGTCACGGCGTCGGCGCCACGCAGCGACCTCGTGGCGCTGCTCGGTGTCGTGCTCGCGACGGCGCCGGCCGATCTCGAACGCGTGATGCCGTGGTACCGGCGCGGAGACAGCGCCGCGGCGCCACCGCCGCCACACCCGCTCCCTCCGCCCCCGCCGCCCCGCCCGTGACGCGTGCCTCCCTCGCGCTGACGCTCGGGCCGGAGGTCGACGTCCCGCCGCCTGCCGCAGCGAGCGCCGCGGCGCGGTGACCGCGGCGACCGCCGAACGTGCGCCAGTGTAGGATGGGCGCGGGAGAGGGTCCGCATGCCAGATCGGTCGCATCGCATCGAGCGCGCCTACCGAACGAGCCTCAGCGTGAGTCGGGCGCTCCGCTATGCGCGCGGCGAGGCGGAGCTCACCGCCGAGATCTGCCGCATCGCCGTGGAGGTCGCGGGCTACCGCATGGCGTGGATCGGCTACGTCGAGGGGGATGCCGAGAAGACCGTGCGGCCGGTCGCCCACGCGGGGGTGTCGGACGGCTACCTGGACCACCTCGCGATCACCTGGGGCGAGGGCGACCACGGCCTCGGACCGACCGGGCTGGCGATCCGCACCGGTCGCACCCAGGTGGCGCAGCACATCGCGAGCGACCCGCGCCTCGCCCCCTGGCGCGACGACGCCCTGAAGCGCGGCTACGCTTCCTCCGCCGCGCTGCCGCTCCGGGACGGCGAGCTGACCTTCGGCACCCTCAACCTCTACGCGCCCGAGCCGCACGCCTTCGACGCCGAGGAGGTCGAGCTGCTCGAGCACGTCGCCGAGGACCTCGCGCACGGCGTGCTCTGTACGCGCGGCAGGGTCACGCTCTCGGCACTGCAGCGGGCGATGGAGCGGATGGCGTGCGCGAGCAGCCTGGAGCACATGGCGGCCGCGGTGGCCCACGACGTGAACAACTACCTGACGGTGGTGCTGCCGTGCCTGCAGCAGCTCGGAAGGAAGGTGTCCGAGGCCGATCAACGCCTCGTCGCCGATGCGCTCGCGGCGCTCGACCGCGCCGTCGCCCTCAACCGCAGGCTCCTCGAGCTCGCGGCGCGCGCCCCCGTCGCGCCCACGCTCTTCGCGCCCGACGCCGCGCTCGCCGCCCTCGAGCCAGCCCTGCGCGGTGCCGCCGGCGCCGGCGTCGCGCTCGAGCTCACGCTCGGCGCCGGCGAGGCGCGCGTGCGCATGGACCCGATCGCCTTCGAACAGGTCGTCGTCAACCTCGTCGTCAACGCGCGCGACGCCATGCCCGCGGGCGGCACCGTCGCCCTCGGCACGACCCCGGTCGAGGTGCGCTCGCCCCTGCCCGCCTCGCACCTCGGGCTGAAGCCGGGTCGCTACCTCTCGCTCCGCGTGGTGGACTCGGGCCACGGCATGGCGCCCGAGGTGCTCGAGCGCGCCTTCGACCCGTTCTTCAGCACCAAGGGCGCGCAAGGCACCGGCCTCGGGCTCGCCACGGCACGCGGCTTCGTGCACCAGGCCGGTGGGCGCGTGAGCGTCACGAGCAGCCCGGGGGCTGGCACCACCTTCGAGGTGCTGCTCCCCCGCGCCGACTGACCCGCCGCCCCCGCACCCGCACCCGCACCCGCCCCCGCACCCGCACCCGCACCCGCGCCCATCCGCACGGCTGCGAAGAGAGCTGCGCGACAGTGGGGGTGATCGAAACGAGGGGACATTTCGAATGTCCCCCCCTCGAGGTCACCCCTCTGCGCCCGGGTCGGTCCGCGCGCCGGCGGCCGCCGACTCAGGCGATGGCCTCGAGCGCCCGGCGCACGAGCACGCCCGTCATGTCGCGGCGCCAGGCGGTGTCGGTCGCGAGGTTCGTGAGCGGGTGGCACTGCGCGCGCGCCCGCTCGGCGGCGCGGGCGATGCGGCGCGCGTCGAGCGGCTCGCCCACGAGCTCTTCGAGCTTGCCGACGAAGCGCGGCTTGGCGCCGAGCGCCGTGACGACGAGCACGAGTCGCTCCACACGCCCCGCGCCGTCGAGCCACGCGGCCGCGGCGACGCCGAGGAGCGGGAAATCGATGGCCTGGCGCAGGCGCAGCTTCTGGTAGCTCGTGCGCGCGCGCCGCGCCTCGGCCGGGACGACGACCCCGACCACGAGCTCGTCGTGCCGGCGCTCGGTGTTCTCGATCCCGTCGGCGGTGTAGAAGGCGCGGAGCGGCACGAGCCTCTCGCCGCCGGCCTCCGAGGCGAGCCGTACGTGGGCGCCGAGCGCGAGCAGCGGCGGCGGCGTGTCGGCCGAGAAGGCCGCGACGCAGTTCTTGCCGCCCGGCACGACGTGGCACTCGACCGGTGTCGTGCGCAGGCAGTTGCCGAGCGCGTCGCGCCAGAACTCGGTCTGGTCGTAGTAGCCGCAGCGCGTGTCGAGGCACAGGTTGCCCCCGAGCGTGCCCATGTTGCGCACCTGCGGCGAGCCCACGAGCCCCGCGGCGTCCGCGACCGCGGGCGCGTGGGCCCGGACGCGCGCGTCGGCGGCGAGGTCGGCGAGCGTGACGCCGGCCCCCACGTGCAGGGCCCCGTCGACCTCGCGCACGGCGCGGAGCTCGCCCAAGGCGCGCAGGCTCACGAGCAGCCGCGGCGCGCGCAGGCCGAGCTTCAGCGCGGGCAACAGATCCGTGCCGCCCGCGAGGACGGCCGCCTCGCCGGGCGGCACCGCGAGCGCGCCGAGCGCCGCCTCGAGCGAGCGCGGGCGCGCGACCTCGAGCTCAGGCAGGACGAGCATGGCTCACCTCCTGCGTGCCGCCCTCGCGGCGCTCGACACCCGCGGCGGCGCGGGGCTCCACGCCCTTCCACGCCGCCGGGTGCGCCCGGAGCGCCGCCCGCACGCGCTCGGGCGTGAACGGCAAGGCGTCGAGGCGCACGCCCACGGCGTCGTGGATGGCGTTCGCGATCGCCGGGATCGACGGGTGGAGCGGCCCCTCGCCCGCCTCCTTCGCGCCGTACGGCCCCTCGGGGTCGATGGACTCGACGATGAGCGAGTGAAGCTCCGGCGTGTCGAGCGTGGTCGGGATGCGGTAGTCGAGCAGGTTCGGCCCGAGGTGCAGGCCGTCGTCGCGATAGGCCTGCTCCTCGAAGAGCGCCTCGGCGAAGCCCATGTACGCGCCCCCTTCCATCTGTCCCTCGACGATGACGGGATTCAACGCGCGCCCGCAGTCGTGGGCCACCCAGATCTTGCCGACCGACACGACACCGGTCTCCGGATCCACCGCGAGCTCGACGACGTGGGCCGTGAAGGAGTAGGTCGGCGAGGCGCCGATGGTGCCACCGCGGTAGCTGCCGTGCACGCCCTCCTTCGGCGCGTGGTAGTGCCCGACCGCCGTCAGCGTGCCGCCGTCCGTCTCGGCCCAGCGGTAGGCCTCCGCGACCTCGACGAGCTGGCGCGTGTCGCGGCGCAGCATGGCGAAGCCACCGGCGAGCACGATCTCGCGCGGCGAGCACTCCCAGCGCTTCGCCACGGCCCAGCGCACCGCCGCACCGAGCTTGCGGCACGCCATGAGACAGGCGTTGCCGGCCATCAGCGTCACGCGGCTCGAGTAGGCGCCGAGGTCGACGGGCGTCAGATCCGTGTCGCCGGTGACCACGCGCACCGATTCGGGCTCGAGACCGAGCTCCTCGCAGACGATGAGCGCGAGCATCGAGTCGGTGCCCTGGCCGATCTCGGACACGCCCGCGTACACCGTCGCCCGCCCGCTGCGGTCGAGGCGGAGCTCGACCGCGCTCATCGGCATGTCGTTCGGGTAGATCGGGTAGTTCGTGCCGCTGATGTAGAACGAGCCCGCGACGCCAACCCCACGCCCGTAGGGGAGCTTCCGCCACTTGTCGCGCCAGCCGCTCGCCGCCTCGACGCGATCGAGGCACTCGGCAAAGCCGGTCGAGGGCAAGCGGAGCTCGTTCACCGTGCGCTCACCGGCACGCAGCAGGTTCCGCCGCCGCAGCTCGATGGGGTCGAGCCCGAGCTCGCAGGCCACCTTGTCGAGGCTCACCTCGAAGGCGAAGCGCGGCTGCACGCTGCCGTGGCCGCGCTTCGGGCCGTTGGCGGGCTTGTTCGTGTAGACGCGCGTCGAGTCGAAGCGGTAGGCCGCGAGCCGCACGGGTGCCGCCACGAGCTGCCCGGAGTAGTAGGCCGTGACGAGCCCGAAGGAGGCGTAGGCGCCCCCGTCGAGGAGTGTCCGGGCGTCGCAGCCCGTGAGCGTGCCGTCCTTCTTGGCGCCGAGCCGGTAATGCATCTGCATCGGGTGCCGGCCGCGGTGCGCGTAGAAGACCTCTTCCCGCGTGTAGAGGATCTTCACGGGCCGCCCCGTCCGCTGGGCGAGCTTCGCGACGCAGAACTCGAGGTCGAAGGGCTCGCTCTTGCCACCGAAGGCGCCGCCCACGGGCGGCTGGATGACGCGCACGCGGTCGTAGCGAACGCCGAGCACGCGCGCGAGCTCGCGGTGCAGGTAGTGCGGCACCTGCGTCGCCGAGATCACCGTGACGACGCCGTTCGGCTCCACCATGCCGATGGCGCAGTGCGGCTCGATGGGCACGTGGGTCGAGCCGTGGAAGACGTAGTCGCCCTCGACGACGACATCGCTCGCGGCGAGCGCCGCCTCGACGTCGCCGAACTCGAGGTGCACGTGCTTCGTGACGTTGCCCTTCTTCGCCGCCGGGTTCACCTTGGGCGCGTCCGGCAGGAGCGCGCTCGCCGGGTCGAGCACGGCCGGCAAGATCTCGTAGTCCACCTTCACGAGGCGCGCGGCGCGCGTGGCGGTCAGCTCGTCGACGGCGGCGACCGCCGCCACGGCGTCGCCCACGTAGAGCGCCTCGTGGAGCGCGAGCGGGTACTCGTCCGGCGTCCAGGGGATGACGCCGTAGCGCACGGGCATGTCGCGCCCGGTGATGACCGCGTGCACGCCCGGGAGCGCGAGCGCCGCCGTCGCGTCGATGCCGAGGATGCGCGCGTGCGCGTGGGGGCTGCGCACGATCTTGGCGTGCAGCATGCCCGGGAAGGTGTAGTCGTCGGTGTAGCGCGTGCGCCCCGTCGCGTGGCTCGCGGCGCTGACGCCCCCGCGACGCTGGCCGAGCACGAGGAGCTCGCGGTCCGAGGCGGCGAGGGCCCGTGCGCGCCCGACGGCCCCGGGGTCGAGGCCGGCCGAGGGCGGCGCGGCGGAGGTGTTGCCGGGGCGCACGGCCGGCTCCGCCACGGGGTCCGCGTCGTCCCCGGCGGGCGCCGGGGCGGCGGGCGCGCGCGGCTCGGAGAGGGCCGCGGCGGCGGCCTCGACCGCGTCGAGGATCTTCGTGTAGCCGGTGCAGCGGCACAGGTTCCCGGACAGGGCGTGCTTGATCGCGTCGCGCGTGGGACGCGGATTCCGATCGAGCAGGGCCTTGGCGCTCATGAGCACGCCGGGCGAGCAGAAGCCGCACTGCGAGGCGCCGTGCGCGACGTAGGCGGCCTGGAGCGGGTGCAGCTCGCTCCCGCGCGCCAGGCCCTCGACGGTCTCGACGCTCGCGCCGTCGCAGTCGAGGGCGAGCGTGATGCAGCTCGCGACCGGCCGGCCGTCGACGAGCACGGTGCAGGCGCCGCAGTCGCCCTTGTCGCAGCCCTGCTTCGAGCCCGTGAGCCCGAGGTCGTAGCGCAAGAGCTCGAGCAGCGTGCGCCCGGCCCGCACGGCGACGGTGACCGCGTCGCCGTTGACGCGGAGCGAGAGGGTTTCCAGCTTCCCCATGGCGCGTCCATAGCACGAGGTCATGCCGCCCCCGCGTCCCCGTTTCGGCCACGACGGCCCGGGACGAACGCGCGGGGGCCCGGCGGCGCCGGGGCGCGCGCAGCGTGCAGGCGGCGGGCGCTTCGACTACGACGTGGCCCGAGCGCATGCCCAAGATCGTCCTCTACCAGTACGCGGCCGATGTCGGCGTCGAGTCGGGCTCGCCCTTCTGCGTGAAGGTGCACCGCTTGCTCGGCTACAAGGGGCTCGAGTACGCGACGCACGACGTCGCGGGCCCGGGCGTCATGAAGCGCATCAGCCCGCGGACGCGCAAGGTCCCCGTGCTCGGGTACGACGACGAGCTCGTCACCGACTCGTCGCGCATCTTCGCGTTCGTCGACGCCCGCCACCCGTCGCCGCCGCTCTGGCCCGACGACGCCGTGGCGCGCGCGCGGGCCCGGCTGCTCGAGGACTGGGCCGACGAGTCGCTCTACTGGTTCGCCGTCCAACAGCGCTGGGCGGTCGACACCAACTTCGAGCCGTTCCGGGCGCGGGCCTTCGGCCGGATGCCGGCCCCCCTCCGCTGGTTCGTGCCGGGCGTGATCCGGCGGAGCGTGCTCGGCCAGCTCCACGGCCAGGGCATCGGCCGGCTGAGCGCCGAGCAGGTGCTCGAGGGGCTCGACGAGCACGCGCGGATGCTCGACACCCTGCTCGAAGAGGGGCCGTTCCTCGCCGGTCGGGCGCTCACCGGCGCCGACCTCGCCGTCTTCGCGCCGCTCCGGGCGGTCGCCGTCACCGAGGCGACCCCCGAGGCCGCGGCCATCGTGCGCAAGCACCCGCGGCTCACCGCGTGGCTCTTGCGCGTGGACGAGGCGACGACGAGCCCGCACACGCAGGCGTTTCGAAGCTGACGGTGCGCCCCTCGACTCGTCGACCCTCCGGCCGACCACGCGGGCGTCACGCCTCGTGCATCTCGCGCCGCAGGAAGTAGTTGAGTGCCGTGCGGATGATCGCGATGGCTCCGAGCTTGCCGATCTGGTCCCAGCTCGGGGCGACCGCGGTCGACAGGATGTCCGCGCCGAGCTGGAACTCGAGCGCAAGCGCGAGAAAGCGCGCGAGCGTGAGGCGCGCGTCGGAGTACGTGCGCGCGCCCGCCCGCGCGAGGGCACCGCGGACGAGCACCCGCCCGACGGCGACGAGGCCCGCCAGCACGACCGCCGCACCGACGAGCTCGACCGCCAGCCGCAGCCATTGCACGGCCGCGACGACCGTCTCCTCGACGGCGCCGCCCTCGGGCGGCGGGAAGAGCGGGGCGGTGAGGCCGAGCCACACGCCCCCAAGGGTAGCCATCCCGGGGCGCCGCTACTTGCGCGGGCGCAAGACGCCGGACCCTCGCGCGACTACAGGGGCCCGCAGCGCCAGCAGACGTAGTACTCGCCCCCGGGCTCCTGGAAGAGGCTCCCGGTCTGGGTGCACGCCTCGACCCCGGCCGGAAACACCTGCGTCGGACAGCGGTAGATGAGCAGGCTCGAGGCCGGGTCGTAGCAGAGCCCGCAGTCGCCCTCGGTGCAGGCGACGCAGCCGCTGCCGTCGCCCCCCGTGACGCCCTCGCCGAGCTCGGCCTCCCCTTCGACCTCGACCGTGGCGGCGCATCCCGCGGCCGACCCGACCGAGAGCGCACCGAGCAACGAGAGCACCGTGGCGGCGGGCAAGAGGCGCGGCATGGCGACCGCGAGTGCGTGCAAGAGCGGTGCCCCGCTGGACCCCCAACGATTCCGCCGGGGCGCGGGCGCTCGGGCGCGCCGGCGTCAGATTCCTAACCCCGCGCGTGCCGCCGAGTCACACCCGGCCCTGGCGAGTGTGGTCGCGAAACGACACCCAGCGCAGCGCCCGCGCCGTCGCCACCGCTGCACAAGCGTCCCCGTGGGACAGCCCCGCGCGCTCCGCGCGGACCAGCAGATCGCCCAGTAACAGTCCCTCGGACAGCTGCTCGGCCACGACGCGCACCGCGGGGTGGACGGCGCGCAGCTCCTCGGCGTCGCCGTCGGCGCTCGGCAGCCGGGCGCCGCGCGCGACGGGCGTGCCGCGCGCGGGCAGCAACGCCTCCGGCTCGTGGCCGGTCTCGATCAGCGCTCCGGCCACCATCGGGAAGGTGAGGTCGAGGTCGAGGTCGAACGGCGCGCTCGGCGGCCGGCGGCCGAGGTACACGCGCACCTTGCCTTCGCGCCACGCGAAGAGCGCCGCGAGGCGGTCGCGTCCCTGGTCGCGGATGGCGCGAAACACGTCGCGTGCTTCGACGAGCCCGAGGCCGATGAGCGCGTCGCCGATGCGCCCCTCGAAGCTCGGCAGGACGGCGAGGGCGAGATCGAGCTCGGCGCGGTCGATCTCGCCGAGCCGCACCAGGCACTCGCCGAGCAGCTCGTCGCGCTCGCTCGAGGTGGCGCTGTGGAGCCGCCCGTTCTGCAGGTAGATCTCCTTGCGACGGAGCGCGTCGGCGCCGCCCGTCTCGGCGAGCAACAGGGCGGTCGCCGCCGCTTGGCGCATCTCGCCCAGCACCTGCAGCATCGAGCTCTTGCCGAGCGCGTAGGTGTGCTCGGGGAAGACGCGCTCCAGGCCCTCGGTGCTCGCCTCGGGCAGGCTGCGCAGGTGGCGCGCCAGCTGGGGCACCACGCCGATGGGGCGGAACGACGACGCATCGTAGGTCGTCTCGTCGTCGGCGCCGAGCACGCCGGTGGCAATGCGCTCGACGAGATCGGCGTAGGTCACCTCGCACACGGCGCCGTCGGCCGCGAGGCGCAGGCGCAGTCCCGACGGCGGCTCGCTCCGCGGCGGGTGGCTGCGCGCGTGCTCGACCTCCTCGTGCAGCGACAGCGTCGCCGTGCGTTCGGGCGGGGCGAGCGACGCCCGCGACGTCGGTGCCTCGACGGGCTCGGCGTCGCGCGCGCCGCCGACCCAGTCGCACAGGGCGCCGAGCCCGCTCTGGCCGTCGCGCGCCTCGAAGCGCGCGAGCGCCCGCTCGAGGTCGGTGGCGCCCTGGTAGCGATCGACCGGGCGGCGCGCGAGCGCGCGCGCGCACACCTCGTAGAGCCCCTCGGGCAGGGACGCGGCGGCACGCGTGAGCGGCTCGATGTGCGCGCTCTGGATCGCGGACAGGACGTCCACGCCCTTGCCCGGAAAGAGTCGCTCGCCGATGAGCATCTCGGCGAGGAGCACGCCGAGCGCGAAGATGTCGGCGCGGTGGTCGACGGGCTCGTCGGCGAGCTCCTCCGGCGACTGGTAGTCGAATTTCCCCGCACCGGCGCGCTCGCCGAGCTCCTGGGAGCGCGGCGCGAGCGAGCGGTTGGCGAGCTTCACCTCGCCGTCGCAGGACAGGTAGACACTCGACGGCGCCACGGCCCCGTGCACGAGGCAGAGCGGGACGCCGCGCTGGTCGGTGGCGGTGTGCATCGCGGCGAGCCCGTCCGCCACCCGCCGCGCGACGTACACGGCCACCTCGACCGGCAAGCGACGGCCGAGCTCCTCGGCGTGGCGCATGAGGCGCCGGCAGTCGACTCCGTCGACGAGCTCCATCGCGAGGTACGGCACGGCCTCGACGAGGCCGAGCTCGTAGATCGTCGCGAGGTGCGGATGGGGCGCCACCTGCGAGCGCACCACCTCGAGCCGCAAGCGCTCGAGATCGAACTCGGCGTCCCCCCATGGGCGCTTGACGACGAGCGTGGGCGCCGGCGCGCGGCCCTCGCGCGGGCGCGCCAGGAACACCTCGGCCGCGCGGCTCACGGCGATGCGGCGCTCGAGCACGTAGCGCCCGAAGGGCCGCTCCGCCGTCCGCTCGGCAGCGGTGGGTGGCCTTGGGGTAGGGTCGCGCCGCTCGGCCGGGCTCGGGGCGTCGACGGGCGGTCCCGACGCGGGCGGCAGCACCCCGCGAGAGGCGGCCGGTCGCGGCGCGCGCTCGCGCTCGGCCACCGCCCCGCCCGCCGGGGCGCGCACGGCCACGACCCGCACCCGCGAGAGGATTTCGCGCTCGGCCGCGGGCGGCGGCTCCCTGCGCGCGGCACCGCCGGAGCGCACGGTCTCGGGGGCCGCGGCGGGCGCGACGGCGCGCACGCTCCCGGGCGAGGGGCGACGGGGTGCACGGTCCACTTCGAAGGCGATCTTGCGCAGCCGCGCCCCGATGAGGGCGACGCGCTGCAGGCGTCGCTCCGGTTGCTTGTCGAGGCACTCGGCGACGAGCTCCTCGAGCGCTGCGGGCACGTCGTTGCGCACCGTGCGGAGCCGCGGTGGCTCGGCGCCCTTCACCTTGGCGGCCACCGCCTCGAAGGTCGCCGCGGCGAACGGGCTCGTGCCCAGGCAGAGCTCGTGGAGGAGCACGCCGATCCCCCACACGTCGCAGCGCACGTCGGCCGCCACGGCGAGGGAGAGCTGCTCGGGTGCGAGGTGGCGCGCGGCGAGCGCGCGCTCGGGCAGCTCGTCCTCGGCCCTGGGCGCCGGCGGACCGAGCCGCGCGAGGCCGAGCCCGAAGTCCGAGAGCTTGAGCTGCACGGTGCCGTCACCGCGCTGACCGAGCAGGATGCGCTCGGGCCCGAGGTGACCGTGGACGGCGCCTTGCGCGTGCGCGGCCGCGAGGCCGTCGCACACCGCGCCGAGGTGGCTCACGACGCGCGCCAGCGACAACGGCCCGCGCAGCATGAGCTGGTCGCGCAGGCTCGGGGTCGGGAGCTCCTCGCTCACCGCGAAGGGCAGACCGCTCGGCAGGCGGCTCACCTCGAGGACCCCGAGCACGTGGTCCGAGGCGACCTTCGCCAGCCGCTCGGCCTGCGCCACGAAGCAGTCCGCGTGCGGCCCGGTCGGTCCGAGCTCGGGCCGCAACACCGTGATGGCGCACGGGCTGCCGCTCGCCTGGCGCGCGACGAGCACGAGCGTGCTCGCGCCCGCGCTCGCGATGCGCTCCACGGCGAAACGCCCGCCGAGCAGGAGATTGTCGTCGAGCTCGAGAGCTTGCCAGCGGCCGGGGTGCTGCGTCACGCGTCCTCGTCCCGATCCAAGGTCACCACATCGCGACCTCGCTCGGCAAGCTCGCGCGGCCCACGCCGCACGTCGGTGACGTGCTCGCGCGTCGGACCGGGCTAGACGCTCACGCCGCCCCCGCCGCGCCGACGATCGCCGCGAACGAGGCGACCTCGAGGCTCGCCCCGCCGACGAGCGCGCCGTCGATGTCGGGCTGCCCGAGCAGGGTCGCCGCGTTGTCGGCCTTCACGCTCCCGCCGTAGAGCAGGCGCAGCGCGTCCGCCTCGGCGGGGTAGAGCGTGCGCAGGTAGGCGCGGATCGAGGCGTGCGCCTCCTCGGCCTGCTCCGGCGTCGCCGTGACGCCCGTCCCGATCGCCCACACCGGCTCGTAGGCCACCGCGAGCTCGGCGAGCGCGCTCGCGGGCACGCCTTGGAGCGCCACGCCGAGCTGTCGGCGCGTGACCTCCTCGACGCGCCCGGCCTTGCGCTCGTCGAGCGTCTCGCCGATGCACACCATCACGCGCAGGCCCGCGGCGAGCCCGGCCTTGACCTTGTCGCGCACGCCCTCGTCCGTCTCGGCGAAGAACTGCCGGCGCTCCGAGTGCCCCGTCAGCATCCAGGTGCAGCCGGCCTCGCGCGCCATCACGGCCGAGTTGGCGCCGGTGAGCGCGCCCGTGGGCTTGGCCGCTACCTCCTGGATGCCGACCGCGATGGCCGAGCCCGCGAGCGCGGCGACGACCGAGGGGATGGAGAGCGCGGTCGGGAACACGACGAGCTCGCCCCCGGACCCCGCGCCGGCGCCCGACTCGAGCGCGTCGCGCAGGTAGCCCGCGAGCGCGCCCGCCGCGGCGGGACCCATGTGGAGCTTCCAGTTGCCGGCGATGATGGGTGTACGTAGCGCCACGTCGTCCTCCGCTCGCGTGCCTGCCGCGTCACGCGACGCGGGCCGCGCAGACCATCGCGCGCTCGCGGCGGGATGTCGAGCCCCCCGACGACGCCCGACGACGCCCGGGAGGCTCACCAGGGGCGCCGCGCGCCAGGGCCGCGGCCGAGCTCTCCTCAGCGCGGCGTCGCCGGCACGCAGTCCGCGCGACCGTTCTCGACCGTGCAGCGCTCGCCGGCGAAGCAGAGGCCGCGGCACGGATCGGCGAGCGTGCCGTCGACCGGGGCGCCGCGGTCGACCGGTCCCACCGTCTCGGGCGCGCGCGCGGGCGCGTCCTCGGGCCCGGCCTCGCACTCGCGGGCGCTGCCGCCCTCGCCCCCGACCCCCGCGGTGGCGCACGGATCGTGGTCCAGCACGACACCTTCCGGTGGTGCCGGCACGCAGAGCCCGCTCACGGGGTCGCAGAGCTCGCCCCGGCCACAGTTCCCCCAGCACTCGTCGGTGGCGGCGCGGTTCACGGCAGCGGCGGCAATCGCGACGCCCGCGGTGATGGCCGCCGCGGCGTAGTCGCGCGCCGAGGCGCCGCAGCCGGTGCCCACGCTCGCGGCGGTCGCGCCGACCAGCAGAGCCACGCAGCAGATGCGCGAAGCAGGGCGCATACCTGGAGCGTACGCCCGCCCGGGCATCGATGCACGGCGCCGGCCGTGCCGGGCTGACAGCGTGCCCGCGGGCCGGTAGGATCGCTTCTTCGGTCGCGCTCGGATGCGCGACCCCCAAAGGGGTGAGCCATGCGGATCCTGGCGATCGGGGTGGTCCTTTCGTGTGCGGCGGTCGCGACGGCGTGCTCGAAGAGCAGCTCGGAGAACGGCGGCACCGGGGGCAGCGGCAACACCGGCACCGGGGGCAGCGGCAACACCGGCAACACGAGCACCGGCGGCAGCAACACGAACATCGGCAACTGCTCGGTGTTCCCGGGCGACAACCCCTGGAACACCGACGTGTCGGCCTTCGCGGTGCACCCGAACAGCGACAACTTCATCGATTCCATCGGTCGCGCGACGACGATGCACCCGGACTTCGGCACCGTCTGGGACGGCGCGCCGATCGGCATCCCGTACGTCGTCGTGCCCGGCACCCAGCCCCTCGTGCCCATCAACTACGTCGCCTACGGCGACGAGAGCGACCCGGGCCCCTACCCCGTGCCGCCCGACGCCCCCATCGAGGGCGGCCCGGCGAGCGACGGCGACCGGCACGTGCTCACCATCGATGCCGACAACTGCGTGCTCTACGAGCTCTACCGCGCCTTCCCCCAGGGCGGCGGCACCTCCTGGGACGCCGACTCGGGCGCGACCTGGGACCTCACCATCCACGACACCCGTCCCGTCGGCTGGACCTCGGCCGACGCCGCCGGCCTGCCGATCTTCCCGGGCCTGGCGCGCTACGACGAGGTGGTCGAGGCCGGCGTGGTCGAGCACGCGCTGCGCTTCACGGTGTCGTCCTCCCAGAACGGCTACATCCTGCCGGCCCTGCACTACGCCTCGAGCGACCCGAATCCCAACCTCCCGCCGATGGGCCTGCGCGTGCGCATGAAGGCCGGCTACGACTGCTCGACCTACTCGGCCGAGGCCCAGGTGCTCTGCACCGCCTTCAAGACCTACGGCCTCATCGTCGCCGACAACGGCTCGGACTGGTACGTGTCCGGCGCCCCGGACTCGCGCTGGAGCGACGAGAACCTCGCCGACCTCGGCAACATCCCCGGCGACGCCTTCGAGGTCGTCTACACGGGCGACGTGCAGACGTACTGACGGGGGCCGCTCGGCGCGTCGAGCTCGTCGCGAAACAGGCTCGGCGCCGCAGGACGATTCCCGCGCCACCAGAGATCCACCTGCTCGATCCGGCGATCAGCGCGGCCGGTGAACCGAAACTTCACGGGCGTGCGCGCAGCCTCGCCATCACGACGTCGCCGTCGACCACGTCGCCGCGTGCCGCCTCGGCCATCGCCGCCTCGAGCTCCGCGTCGAGCGCCGCGCGTTCGTCGTCGTCGAGATCGTCGCCCGCGCCCATCGGCACGAGGTACACGACCTCGCCCTCGGGCAGGTCAGTGGGCTCGTCGAGGACGAGTCGGCCGTTGTGGACATGGGTCCTGGCCGGTCTACGAGGCTGGCGTGCGCTCGCGCTTCGCGTGCGCCGCCATGGTGCTCGTCGTGACGCCCGTCGCGGCCGTCGCCGCCTGGGCGCGCAAGCCCGTCCCGCTCGGCCCGAGCGGATCGACGTTTCAGGCCGTGGTGCTCGGCCCCGACGGCGTCCCCGTCATCACCGACGACGCCGTGGCGGCCCGCTCGCCCGAGCTCGCCGTCCTCTCCGTCCTCGCCCACGGGCAAGAGGCCGCCGCCGAGCAGATCGCGAAAGCCGCCGTGCGCGCAACAGAAGGCCTCGAAGCCGACCGCCGCGCGCTATGCTGGGACTTGCTCTACATGGCCGTCCACGCGGCGGCCAAACGCGCCCTGGAGGCCTTCGTGACGTCGTCCGGCTACGAGTTCCAAAGCGAGATCGCCCGCAGCTCCTTCGCGAAGGGGCAGGCGCGCCGCAGCGCCGAGGACATCCTCGAAGTGCTCGACGCACGCGACCTCACGCCCACCGACGCAGAGCGCGAGCGCATCCTCGCGTGCACCGACCTCGAGCAGCTCCGCCTCTGGGTCCGCCGCGCCGCGACCGTGGCGAGTGTCGAGGAGCTGTTCGCGTAGACCGCCACGAAGGGCGCGCCCGACCGCCTCGATGCCGTCCCCCAACGCCCTCGCTTCAGCTGCGGGGGCGTGGGCGCTGGGACTGGAAGGGCGGAGCCACAATGGCCCGTGCTCGAAACTCCGGCGAGTCACAGCACTCGCAGGTCATCGATCGACACGCGCGGCTCGTCGCCAGCGTCGTCTAGCCGCAGCAGTAGCGTCAAGTCGCTGCGCCCCTCTTCCTCAGTCCAAAGGGGCAGGTCAATCGCGAACCGCTTCGGGAGGTTCTCGACGGGATATGCCTCTGCGCTGTCGATCGCATCGGGTGGAGGCGTCATCAACTTGCGGCCATAGACCTCGATCGCACGACGCACCTCGTCCCCCGTAAGCCTTCCGATTCTCCCGTCGGATTCCAGCGCGGAGTAGCGCCCGGCCACAATGTCATCGACTAGGCGACGTAGCGCCACGCGGGCTCGCATGCTCAGTCGTGCCATGGCCTTGCCTAGCGAGCTCCAGGTATCGAGATCGCTCGTGCTCACGACGCCACCGCGAGCCGGCGCGCCACCCGGCGCGCGAGGTCCTCGCCGTAGTTCTGGGCGACCCAGCGCAGCAGCACCTGCTCGGGCGTCGCGCCCGGCATGCGCTCGGCGAGCGCGCGCCGCGACAGCGCGATGGCCGTTGCGCTGAGCGAACAGGCAAGCTCGGCTCGACGAGCGACCGTCGCCCGTTGCAGCAGGCGCAGCTGCACGGCGCGCGCCTCCGGGTGGGTGTCGTCGTCGGGCCGCACGGCGTCGCCGAGGAATGGGGCTGCGTCGGGCGGCACTCAGTCCCGCCGGTACACCGTCACGACGCACGCCCCGCCGAGCCCGAGGTTGTGCTGCAGCGCAACCTTCGCGCCCTCGACCTGCCGGGCGCCCGCCGTGCCGCGGAGCTGCCACACGAGCTCCGCGCACTGGGCGAGCCCCGTGGCGCCGAGCGGGTGGCCCTTCGACAACAGGCCGCCGGACGGGTTCGTCACGAATTTCCCGCCGTAGGTGTTGTCGCCCGCCCAGATGAACTTCTCGGCCTCGCCCTCGCCGCAGAGGCCGAGCGCCTCGTAGGTGAGGAGCTCGTTCGCCGTGAAGCAGTCGTGGAGCTCGATGACCTGCACGTCCTTCGGCCCGAGGCCGGCCTTCTCGTACGCCTTCTTCGCCGCGTTCGCGGCCATGTCGTAGCCGATGGCCTTGATCATGCTGTCGGCCTCGAAGGTCGCCGGCGTGTCGGTCGTCATGGCCTGCGCGGCGATGTACACGGGGCGGCTCGCGCCGTGCTTCTGCGCGAACTCGTCCGAGCACAGGATCGCGGCCGCGGCGCCGCAGGTCGGCGGGCAGCACTGGTAGCGCGTGAGCGGGTCGAACACCTCGGGCGCCGCCATGATCTCGTCGACGGTGAGCGGGTCCGTGAACAGGGCGTAGGGGTTGTTCTTGGCGTGTTTTCGCGCCTTCTCGGAGATCTTGGCGAAGGTCTCCTTCTTCGTGCCCCAGCGCCAGCGGTACTCGCGCCCCGCACCGCCGAAGAACTGCGCCGCGGGCGGGGCCTCGTTGAAGCCCTGCACCTTGCTCATGACCGCGGCGTGCTGGTCCATCGGGTTGGTGCGGTCCGTGTACTTCGACCCGAGCGCGCCTTTCTCCATCTGCTCGAAGCCGACCACGAGCACGCATTCCGCGAGGCCGCCCTCGACCGCCTGCCGGCCGAGCAGGAGCGCGGTCGAGCCCGTCGCGCAGTTGTTGTTCACGTTGAAGACGGGGATGCCCGTGAGGCCGACCTCGTAGATGGCGCGCTGCCCGCAGGTGCTGTCGCCGAACACGTAGCCCGCGTAGGCCTGCTCGACCGCATCGTACGCGATGCCCGCGTCCTCGAGCGCGGCCCGGGCGGCCTTGCGGGCCATCACGTTGTACTCCTCGCTCGCGCCGGGCTTCTGGAACTTGACCATGCCGACGCCGAGAACGTTGACCTTGCGACCCATCGTAGACTCCGTTCGGTTGGACTTGCCGCTCGTGATGCCGGTCGTGGAAGCGTAGCGCGGGCTACGCGCCGAGCCCCTTCAAGAACCCGAGCTTCTGCGCGAGCCGCACGTCGCCATCGACGCGCAGCCGGCCGCGCTGGAAGAGGTCCTGCGCCGCGGCCGTGTCCGCCGCGAGCGCCGCGAGGTCGGCGTCCGCGAGGGTGAGCGTCGCGCCGGCGTCGCCGGCCGCCCCGTCCTTCACGCTGCCGGGCGCGGCGCGCAGATCGACCGTGTAGGCCGCGGAGGGAGCCGTCACCTTGAACGCGACGACCGCGCCGATGTCCTTGGCGAGGCCCGGCTCAGCCGCGAGCCGCTTGGCGAGCGCCGCGAAGATCGCGCCAGCCTTCGCGCCCCCCGCGGGCGCCGCGGCCGGAGCGGGCGGCTTCGCAGCGCCCGCCGCCGCCGCCGGCGCGGCCGCCGCCATCGCGCCGCGCAGCTTGGCGACGGCCTGCGCAGCCCACGCGGGGTCGATCTTCTGCAGGAACGAGAGCTTGGTCGAGGCCATCACGTTCCCGGTGATCTTGAGCTTGCCGCCGAAGTAGAGCTTCTGCGGGTCGGCCTTGCCGGTCGACATGTCCAGGAAGTCGCCCTCGGACAGGGCGAGCGTGCAGTCGGGCGCCTCGCCCTTGCCCCGCACGACCGAGCCCTTGCCGTTCTTGAGGGCGAGCGTCCACTGGGTCGCCGGCTCCGAGAGGTCGAAGAGGAACACGGCACCGGTCTTGGCGACGAGCTCCGGGTGCTCGCCGACGTAAGCGGTGAGCGCCAGGAACACGTCCTCGCTCGAGGGCCCCGTGCTCGCGGCCGGAGCCGCTGCGGCCGCCGCGGGTGCCGCCGCCGCCGGTGCGCCCGCACCGCGCGCCTGCATCGCCTCGACGACGAGCGCCGGATCGAGCTTGCGCAGGAACTCGAGCCGCTGCGAGGCCATGATGTCGCCCGAGATCTTGAGCTTGCCGCCGAAGTAGAGCTTCTGCGCGTCGAGCTTGCCGGTGCACATGCCCATGAAGTCGGCGTCGGTGAGCTCGAGCGTGCAGTCGGCCGGCGTGCTGCCACCCTTCGCGACCGCGCCGGGCGCGGCCTTGACGTCCACCGTCCAGACGCTGTCGGGCGCCGTGAGCTTGAACTGGAAGATCTTGCCGACCTTGCCCGAGAGCTCGGGCGTCTTCTTCAGGAAGGCGCCGATGGCCGTGAAGATGTCGTCGCTCGTGGGGACGGCCGCCGCGGCGGGCGCTGCAGCCGCCGCGGCCGCGGGCTTCGGAGCCGCGGCCGGCACCGCCTTCGCCTTCGGCTGCGGGATCTCGCGGTAGAGCTCGATGGCGGCGTTCGAGATGACGACCTTGTCGCGCTCCTTGACCTTGCAGCGGAACACGATGCGCGTGTCCGACTCCTTCCACATCTCGGTGACGAGGGTCTCGCCGGGGAACACGCTGTCGGCGAAGCGCACCTTGATGCTCTTGAAGTAGCGCGGGTCGCCGTTCGAGAACTGCTTGACGACGTGGCGCGCGGCGTAGCCGAAGGTGCAGAGGCCGTGCAGGATCGGTCGCTCGAAGCCGAAGGCCTTGGCGAAGTTCGGATCCGCATGGAGCGGGTTCCAGTCGCCGCTCAGCCGGTAGAGCAAGGCCTGGCTCGCGCCGATCTTCTCGCTCGTCGTCGCGTCGGCGGGCCGCTCGGGGGGCAGGTTGATCTCGGTCGAGGGGCCGCGGTCGCCACCCCAGCCGCCGGCCCCGCGGATGAAGGCCGTGAACTCGTTCACGATGAGGAGCTCGCCCGCCTCGTCGTAGCTCTTGGTCTCGGTGACGACGAGCGCGCCCTTGCCCTTGTCCCAGATCTCCTTGATGCGCGAGCGGTGCGTGAGCTTCTGGCTCGGCGGCAGCGGGCGCAGGAGCTCGGTGTACTGCTCGCCGTGCAGCAGCCGGTCGAGGCCGTACTTGAGGCCGGGCGCGGTGAGGCCCTCCTTCGCCATCGTCATCAGCTGGTTCATCGGCGGGATGACGCCATACGTCGGCAGGGCCTTGAAGCCCGAGCCGTGCATCTCGTAGACGAGCGCCAGCTCCTGGTCGTCGAGCGGGTCCGCCGCCGCGCCGACGCCGAGCGCGTAGATGGACAGATCGCGCTCGTCGTAGCGCGAGGTGCGCTCCGGGTACTCGTAGCCGAGCGCGAGATCGACATCGATGAGGTCGTTGCCGCCCTTGCTCGGCCCGGCCTGCACGTTGGCCATCACGGCCTGCATCGACTGCGCGATGTCGCTCGGGTGCTCGGCGCCCTCGAAGCCCGCGATCGCGCCCCAGGCCTCCTTCACGCCCTCGACCGTCAGCGTGCGGCCGATGCGGTAGCTCTTGCCCTTCGCGCGCTCCCAGCGGAGCTTGGCGAAGTAGCCGCCGCCGACCTCGTAGAGGCCGCCCGTCTCGCTGCACGACTCGTGGCACAACCACGCGACGAGCGGGCTCACGTACTCGGGCTTCAAGGCGTCGATGAGCTCCTTCGGCAGCACGGTCTCGGTGAGGCGGCTGCCCGCGAGGGGCGCCACGGTGTTGACGTGGATGCCCTTCTTGCGCCCCTCGATGGCGAGCGTGTTCGACAGGCCGAGCAGGCCGAGCTTCGCCATCGAGTAGTTCGCCTGGCCGAAGTTGCCGTAGATGCCGGCGGCCGAGGCGGTCATCACGACGCGGCCGTACTGCTGCTTGTAGAAGTGCGGCCAGGCGGCGTGCGTCACGCGGAAGGCGCCGAGCACGTGGACGCGATAGATGAGGTCCCAGTCCTCCTCGGTCATCTTGGCGAAGCTCGTGTCGCGCAGGATGCCCGCGTTGTTCACCACGATGTCGAGCCGCCCGAAGCTGTCGAGCGCTGCCTGGACGATCTTGGCGCCGTCCTCGACCGAGTCGTAGCTCGCCGCCGCCTCGCCGCCCGCGGCCTTGATCTCGGCGACCACCTTGTCCGCGGCCGCCGAGCTCCGGCCGCCGCCCGTCATCGCGCCGCCGAGGTCGTTGACGATGACCTTGGCCCCGCGGCTGCCGAAGAGAAGGGCGTGCGACCGCCCCAGCCCGCCGCCCGCACCCGTGACGATGACGACCTTGCCGTCGAACCGAACCTCGTTTGCCATGACGCCTCCTCGGGTGCCGCCGCGTCGTCGGATCGGTCGCAGCCGACCGCGTGACGATGCCGGGCGATGAGGGGCCGCGTCCGCAGTGCCCAGCCGACCGCCGCGCGTGGTCCGGGCGAGGGCGTGCGCGCCCCGAGTTCCGAGCTCGGACGGTCCCCTGGCGTCCAGGCGCCGTCAAGGCGACTCGGGCGGTTTTGCCATTGCGCCCGCCCGCGTTCGCACCGAAGAAGGCGGCGCGATGGCGTGCGAGGTGCGATGGCTCGAGGCAGCCCGGGTCCCGGAGGCGATCGCCGTGCTGCGGGACGCCTTCCTCGCGGACCCGCTCTACCGCTACCTCGTGCCGGACGACGCCGACCGGGCGCGCCTGCTCGAGGCCCTCGGTCGGGGCCTCGTGCCGGCGCTGCTCGCGCACGGCGAAGTGCTCGCCGCCGTCGACGGGCGCGTGCGCGGCCTGCTCGGGCTCGTGGGTCCGGACGCCGCCCCGCTGCCCGCGGCGCGCGAGCTCGGCATCGCCGCGCGCCTCGTGCGGAGCCAGTGGCACCGCCCCGGGGCGCTCGCCCTCGCCCGCCGGGCGTTCCGCGCGTGGAGAATCATCGGGCGCGGCCACGCGGAGCTCGGGCCCGCCCACTTCTACCTTTGCATCATCGGCGTCGCGCCGGACGCGCAGGGCAGCGGCATCGGGACGGCGCTCTTGCGGCCCCCGCTCGCGCGCGCCGACCGCGAGCGCCGCCCCTTCTACCTCGAGACCGCGAGCCCGGCGAACCTGCCCTTCTACCGGCGCTTCGGCTTCGAGACGCTGAGCGAGCTCGTGCCGGGCCCCGGCGCGCCCCCGGTTTGGACGATGCTGCGTCCGCCGGCCGCCGTGCGCCCACCCACCGCGAGCTGAGCCCTCGGCGCCCCGCGCCCCGTCAGAAGCTCGGCGCCGACGACGGGTTCTGCAGGAGATACGGCACCTGCCCGCAGAACACCCACGGCGAGCCCGCGTCCGGGTAGTTCTTGAGGATCGCGTGCGCGAGCTTGTTGCAGGTGCCGCCGTGTCCGCAGTGGGCGACGTACGCCGTGGCGCCGTTCGTGAGCTCGACGTCGTACTGCCGGAACGAGACCTTCTGCGACACCATCGGCTCGTAGTCGCTCTGCACCCGGAACTCGTAAGAGTTCGATTTCACGACGTTTCCGATGAGCTGCCAGAGCAGCGCGTGGTTGCCCGAGCGCGACACGAGCAGGACCGCGTGGGCGTTCATGCAGTTGTCGACCGTCTCCTTGACGGTGTTGGCGCCCACCGCCGCCATGCTGATCCCGAGCACGCCCACCGCCGTGAGCCCACCGAGCATCGTCCGCTTGCCGTGATTCATGGTTCCGTCGCCTCCCTGTCGTCGCCGCGCCCCGCCCGCGAGCCCGCGAGCCCGCGCGCCGAGGCATGGCGTGAGGTGCCGTGAGGTACGTCCGGCCGCCCGGGTCCGCAAGGCCGCCCACGCGGGCCGGCCGCCGGAGCCCGATCCGGGCGCTTTTCCGGTCGGCAGCAGGCGCCCGGGGTTGACCAGGTAGCCGAGTCGTGCTTGTATGGCCGGCCCCGAGGCAGCCATGAAGCGCACCTATCAACCCCACAACACTCGCCGCGTGCGCACGCACGGGTTCCGCGCACGCATGGAAACGCGCGGCGGCCAGAAGGTACTCTCGAACCGCCGCCGCAAGGGCCGCAAGCGCCTCGTGCCGGCGATGTGGAAGAAGTAGCCCTGGCTACGAGCGAGCGGCGTCCGCGCGCGTGAGCGCGCGCTGCCCGAACGGGTAGCGCCGTCGCGGCGTGTGCGCGAGCCGCTCGCGAGGAAAGCCGGCGTGACGACGGGCGACTTCGCTCTCCGCCCGGCGCAGCGCGTACGCAAGAGCCGCGAGTTCGCGCGCGCGCAGCGCGGAGCGCGCCGAGCCCACGCCCCGCACTTCGTGCTGCTCGGTTCCCGGCGCGGGGACGAGCTGCCGGCGCGCCTCGGCCTCATCGCACCGCGCGCCTCGGGCACGGCCGTGCGCCGCACCCGGGCCAAGCGACTCGTGCGCGAGTGGTTCCGCCACGCCGAGCTGCCGCCGGGCGTGGATGTCCTCGTGGTCGTCCTGGCCGGGGCCGCCGAGCTCAGCGCGAGCGCGGCCGCCGCCGAGCTCGCGGGCTCGGCTGCGCGCCTCTTCGGCCGCCGCCCGAGAAGTTGAAGCTCGACGGTCGAGGGCCGAAGAAGAAGGGCGAAAACCCGACTCAGACTCGCGTTTCGCCCTTACGCGGCCTCTCGCAGCGTGACCGGCGGCCGGGAATGTGCGCGGTGGGGCGAATTCGATAAGTGCTGGATATGATGGCGCGGATCAAGAATGTCGATCCCGACCATTGCCCGGCGGGCGGTGCGAAGGATGTCGGTGAAGCAGAGGCCGCGCTTGTGTGTGTACCAGGGGCGCACGGGGAGCGCCGCGAGTCTGCTACCGGAAGCGCCCTCGATGAACCAGATGACCAGGGCTGTGTAGAGCAGACCCACGAAGGGGGCGACGCGAAGAACGGCCGCCTCCTTTCGTGCCGACGAGTCGGCGAAGCCGAGCAACTGCTTGGCCTCGCGGAAGAAGACCTCGATGCCCCAGCGGCCGGCGTAGGTCTCCAGGATGCGTGCAACGTCGAGGGAGGCGTCGGTGCAGAAGAAGACGCGGAACGGGACTTTGCCGTCCTTCGTCGCGACGATGACGATACGCAGCAGGCCTGTGCCGCAGGCGCGGTACCACTGGGCGCAGATGGTCTTGTACTCGACCTCGGTGGCCCGACCGTAGAGCGTGGCCGCGCACTTCATCCAGCGGCGGCGGCCATCGCGTGCGATGCGCTGCGGCTTGGGCAGCGGCCGGCCCCGCTTGCTCGGACGGCCAGCGCCACCGGTCGTCTTCGGCACCGGCAGCTCGGTCAGGACCGCGTCGGGGCGCATCGAGCCGAACAGCACCACCGAGGTAGGCAGCCCCCGCGTGACGGTGTCGTTGCAGTACGCCGAGTCGGCGGCGACCTCCACGCGGCGGTCGCCGACCCAGGACACGAAGATGTCGAGCATCTCCCTCGCGGACTCGGTCTTCTTTGCGTAGGCGGCGTTGTGCTTCGCGCACTCCTTGAGGTTGCGATAGAGCCGGAACAGCACGGGCAGCGCCCACGTCCGGCGCGAGAACGGGACCTTCACCAGGACCGCCAGCACGACCCAGCAGTGCCCGAAGCAGAAGACGCGATGACGGCGCGTCGAGCGGACCGCGTCGAGGTGGCTGCCGATGCCGAAAACGTGCGGCCCCTTCTTCGGCGCGAGCGTGTCGTCGATCGCGACCTGCACCGCGCCGTCGCCGATGAAGCGCTCCAGCCGGCGGAAGAGCCAGTGGCCCAGCACGTCCGGGTCCCAGGTGCCGCGCGAGAAGAACCGGTGGAACGCCTCGTGGTGCCGCCGACCCGACACGCCGGCAACGACGAGAGCCTCAGTCACTGCGTGCGGACCCTGCGTCAGGATCCAGCCACACGCCACGACGAGCATGTTGGAGAACGAGGGACTCGTCAGGCCGACACGAAGGTCTTCCAAGACGCTGAGGAAGCTGGCAAAGATGGAGCTGGGCATGGCCCTCCGCTGCTGGTTGATACTCGCAAAACCACCCTCCAACGAAGCGGCCATGCCTGTCTATCCGCTTCGCAGCGGATGCGTCGCGCGGGGCCTGCCCCACCCGCGAGCGGATCTCAGCGAGGGATCGTGGGCGACTCGTGCGGCAGCACGACGGTCCCGCCGCCCTACGTTAGAAAAAGGGCGAAACGCGAGTCAGAGCGTGAGCACGAATCGGCAAGCGACGATGGCCCCACGCGGGCCCAGGACCCTGGCCGAAGCAGCAGGCGGCATCCGGACCTGGTTTTCCCCTCACGCCCCGGCCCGCTTGCGTCGGCGGCAAGGGTTCAGGGCTCGCTCGGGCTCGTCTCCAAACCAGTCCCCTCGATCACAGACTCCACAACGACCGGTTCGCACGCCAATTCCTGCTCAGGCTCTCAGAGCGCGCTCGGATCGAGCCCGACCGACACCTCGGCCGCGCGGCCCGCGACCGTGACGCTCGAGCCCGCACCGGCGCTCCGCCGCTTGACCGTGCCGAGCGCGAGCCAGCGCGCGCCCGCGGCGCACGCGCTCGACACCGTCCCGACCGGGTCGCCGTCCGGCGCGGCGATGGGCGCGCCGACGGCCACGGGCTCGGGCCCGGGGATCGCGAGCTGCACCAGGCGCCGGCTCGCCTGACCGCGCTTCTCGAGCATGAAGACCGCCTCCTGGCCGAGGTAGCAGCCCTTCTGGAACGACACGGCGAGTCGCTCGAGCGCCGCCTCCTGCGCGTAGACCTCGCCGAAATCGACGCCCCAGCGCGGCAAGAGGTGCTCGATGCGCACGCGCTCCCAGGCGGCCTCGCTCGCCTCGACGACCCCGGGCAGCGCGCGCGCCGCGGCGGCGAAGACGTCGAGCGCGGGCCCGTCGCCCACGCACACGCACGCCCCGAGGTCGCCGTAGCGGGCGCGGACCGCGGCCGCGACGCCACTGCCCGCGAGCGCGACGAGGCGCTCCGACGCGGGGCCGAAGGCGAAGAGCCACCCGAGCGCGGCGTCCTCGGCGAGCTCCACGTCCTCCATGATGAGGTGGTGCTCGAAGAGCGCGCGCACCGTCTCGAGCCGCTCGCGCGGCAACCCCACGAAGAGCCGCTCCGCGCCGAGCGCGAGCCACAGATCGGCCTGCACCCGGCCCGTCTTGCCGACCGAGAGCCCGTAGGCGCCCTGCCCCGCGCAGAGCGGTTTGAGATCGCAGGTGACGAGCCCGTTGAGCCAGCTCTGGCGATCGGCGCCGGTGACGACGAGCGTCGCGCGCGCCACGTCGCGACGCACGAGGGCGCCCGTGGTGACGGCGTCGAGGGCGGCGGCAAAGGACTCTTCGGGCATGGCGCTACGGCCGCTCAGCGCGGTACGGCGGGCAGCCCGTAGCCGAGCTTGCCGATGAGGTCGCGGAAGATGTGCTCCTCGGCGCGCGCGCGCTCGACGAGCTCGGCGAACTGGGCGGGTTGCCCGGCGAGCAGCGCCGCAAAGGCGCGCTCGTAGTCCTCGAACACGAGCAGCAGGTGCGGATGCACGCTGGCGATCGCCTTCGGCACGCGCATGGCGTGGGCGGCGGCGTTGCGGGCCTCGGCGAGCGCGTGGGCGGTCTCGACGAGCTCGCGATCGTCCATGCGCGGCCGGACGAAGGCCTGTTCGACCCGTGCCTGGTCGAGCAAGAGCGCCGCGCGGTTCAGGTAGCTGCCTGCCCACGCGCTCGCGCCGACGAGCGACAGACCGAGCGCGACGAGCACGCCGAGGCAGATCCTTCGATTCGCGTTCATGGCACGACCATTTCCCGCGCGACGCCGGCCCGCGGCCGCGCGTCGCGCCCGCGGTTCTTAGCTCGCCCCCCCGGGCTCGTCCACGCGCGTCGCCCCGCCCCGCACCGCCGTGAGCGCGGCCTGGGCTGCCGCCTGCTCGGCGTCCTTCTTCGAGAAGCCTTCGCCCTGCGCGGTCGCGAGTCGGCTCCCGTCCGGCGCCGTGATCTCGACCTCGACCGTGAAGCGGCGTGCGTGCGGCGGCCCATCGGCGCCGACGACCGCATAGCGCGGCGCGGCGAGGCCCTCGGCCTGCAGGTGCTCCTGGAGCACGCTCTTCGCGTCGCGCACCGAGGCGGCGCCCGCGCGCAGGCGCTCGAGCTCGCCCCCGAGCAAGAGGCGGCAGAGCGCGCGCGCGCGCTCGAGCCCCGCGTCGAGGTACACCGCCCCGAACACGGCCTCGAGCGCGTCGCAGAGCACGTTGCGGCGGTGCCGCTCGCCGGAGGCGTCGGCACCGCGTCCGAGCCGCAGCGCCGCACCGAGACCGAGTGCCTCGGCGCGGGCGGCGAGCGCCGTCGCGTTCACGAGCGCCGCGCGCAGCACGGTGAGCTCCCCTTCGTCGCTGTCGCCGTCGCGCTCCATCAAGAGCTCGCTCACGCACAGGCCGAGCACGGCGTCGCCGAGGAACTCGAGCTTCTCGTAGTCTCCGACCTCGGGCCGCTCGTTCGCGTAGCTCGGGTGGGTCAGGGCCTGGTCGAGCCGCGGCGACACGCCCTCGAGGCCGAGGGCCGCGCACAGCGCCGCGCGCGCGGCCCGGAGCTCCGGCTCGCTCTGGGGTCGCTTCATGCTGCGCGCTCTGCCTCTGCCGCCGTCGTCATCGTGCCCCGCGACGCCCGCCGAGGCCGAGGCCGCGTCCGTGCCGTCCGACGGACCATGTTACACTCGATGGCCGCGATGGAAGCGCTGTTCGCGTGCCCGTTCTGCCGCCAGCTCTTCCGCAAGGGCGAGGTGACGGTGTGCCCCGAGTGCGAGGTGCGCGTGCAGCCGCTCGCGGAGCTGCCGCCCTCGCACGAGGCCCAGCTACTCGAGCCCCCGGTCGAGCCGCCGCCCCCCGAGCTCGAGCTCCTGCCTTGGACGTACCTCGGCCGCGGCCGCGGTCTGTTGCTGCTGCTCGCCGCGCTCGGCATCGCCGCCTTCTTCACGCCCTGGCTCTACGAGTCGGCGCCCGACCGGCGCGTCTGGAGCGGCTACGACTTCGCGCGCAAGCTCGGCTGGCTGTGGGGCGCGCCGATCGCGTGGTTCGTGACCATCCCGCTCGTCGCCTCGCGCCGCACCATCCGCCACATGCGAGGCTCGCGCGTGATCCTCGCCTGCCTCGCCGCCGTGGCGCTGCTCACGGCCGTCATGCGCCTCGCGTTCCAGCCCGCGCCGTCGCCGCTCGTGCCCACCAAGTTCGCCTGGGGCTGGGGCCTCTACCTCACGGCGGCGCTCGGGCTCGCGACGTTCGTCGTCACGCTCGGCTTCGGCGGCTCCTTGCGCGACATGCCGACGAAGAAGCGCCGGCGCGGCGACGAGACGCTTCACTAGGCGCCCCAGGAACGCGCGTCAGCCGCCGACACGACGACCGGATCTTCTCCGACTCTGCGGCCTGTCTCGACCTCTGCGGCCTCTGTGGTCCTCTGGCGTCTTCGCTCGCCTGGGACAGCCGCATTGCAGAACGGCTCAGAACACGGCGCCGACGTCGATCGCGACCGTCCACTGCTTGCCGACCGCGTCGTTGTCGGGCGTGCGCGGATCGTCGCCGAAGACCGGGACGTTCGGGATGCGGCGGGTGTTCGACGGATCGGTCGGATCGAGGACGTTGCGCGTGCCCGCCTGGGCGCCGACCTGGTAGTCGGCGTTCTTGTTGGCCTCCTGCGGCGAGATGACGTCCGTCAGGGCGTGCACGCCGAGGTAGACCATCTGGTAGCGCAGCTGCGCGCCGAAGTTGATGCGGTGGCGCGTGAGGCGGATCGGGTCGAAGACGACCGAGTTGTTGAAGTCGGCCGAGCTGCCCGCGCACACCGGCTGCCCGTCGAGCACCTGCTTGTCCGGGTCGGGGGTCGCGGGCGTGTTCTCGCCGGTGTAGCCGCAGTGCTGGATCGGGTCGGTGTTCGGCGTGAGATCGACGAGGTCCGAGTCGCCGAAGATGCGCACCCACTGGTAGCCCACGTGGGGCTGCAGGATGACCGAGCCCGCGATGTGGATGGGCTTCGACAGCTGCGCGTCGAAGGACGCCACCGTGAGCTTGAACTGGCTCGTGCCGGTGATGGTGCGCACGCCGCCCGCGACGCCGATGTCCGGGATGAAGCCAGGCACGCTGTCGCGGAAGCCCTCGAACACGGCGAAGCGCACGTCGGCGCCGCCCGACACGATGTTGCTGCCCGCGAGCCAGCCGAAGGTGCCGCCGAGCTCGAGCCCGAAGGGGAAGCCCTTGGCGAGCTTGATCGCGTAGGTCTGGATCACGCTCGGCGGGTCGAGGTTCCGCACCGAGGCCTGGCCGGTCGACTTGTCACGCGGGCCCTCGGTGCCCTCCTGCCAGTACGAGGCGTTGTGATCGATGGTCGTGTAGTCGGCCTCGATCGCCAGCTTGAAGCCCCCGTAGCCGGTGGTGCGCGCCGCGTAGTCCGCCGTCGGGGCCAGGGCCGCGCCGTACTGCGCGATGAGCTTCGCGAACGCCTCGTCGTTCGGGTTGCAGCGCCGGTAGCCCGAGGCAGGGTTGTAGAACGCCCCGCCCGAGGGCCCCGAGTCGAGGCAGCGTCGGTCCAGAACGAGCCGGTTGAGGGCCGGGTCCAGGCTGTCGGCCAGCGCGTCCGCCGCGAAGACCGTCACGCCGAGGGCGGCGACCGCGCTGAGCAAGGCTGGGGCACGCATCATCGACACCGCGAGGCTAGAGGGTCGCTCCCTCGTGCGTCAAGGGGCGCGAGCGTCCGGGAGCAACAAGCGCGCGGCGCCCGGGTCGTTCGCGGCCGAGCGGGCTCCCCGCTATGCTCCGTCCGATGGCCAAGGACAGCCGCCCGCGGCTCCGCGCCGAGCCCCTCGCGCGACCGCCGCGCATCGTGCTCGTCGAGCCCGAGATCCCGCAGAACACCGGCAACGTCGCACGGCTCGCCGCCGCCACGGCCTGCCCGCTGCACCTCGTCGGGCGCCTCGGCTTCCGTATCGACGAGAAGGCCGTGCGGCGCGCCGGGCTCGACTACTGGCACCTCGTCACGCTGGCGCAGCACGTCGATCTCGCCCACTTTCGCCACGCCCACCCCAACGGGCGCTTGCTGCTGTTCAGCGCCATCGCCGGACGGAGCTACCTCGAGGCGGGCTACGAGCCGGGCGACGCGCTCGTGTTCGGGCGCGAGAGCGTCGGGCTCCCGGACGAGCTCCTCGCGGCCCACCCGGACCGGTGCTTCGCCATCCCGACGCTCGGGCCGGTGCGCTCGCTCAACCTGGCGAACTCCGTCGCGATCGTGGTCTACGAGGCCCTGCGTCAGCTCGGCGCCCTCGCCCGCACGCGGCTCGACGACGGAGCCCCTTGCCCGGGCCCGTGTTAAGCCTCGTGCGTGTCCGTGGCGACTCGCCGCTCCGCAGCGCCCCTCGGGCGCACGCTCGCGTGGGTGGCCGCGGTGTGCCTGCTCGTCGGCCCGGCCTGCGGCAGGCGCCGCCCGAACGCGACCCCGGAGGGCGCCGTCCGCGAGCTCGTCGAGATCCTCCAGCGCTACGAGGGCTCGACGAAGGACGGCACCGAGCTCTTCGCGCTGCTGTCCGCCCAGACCAAGAAGAACCTCAGCGCGCGGGCCGACCGCTATGGAGCCGCCACGGGCAAGCAGATCACCCCGGCGGCCATGCTCGTGCCGGCGCGCATCCGCCTGCGGTTCGAGCCACAGAGCTACAAGGCGGAGATCAGTGGGGATACCGCGCGCGTCTCGGTGCTCGGCGCGAGCTCGGCGGACCGCGCCGAGCTCGCCTGCGTGCTCGAGGACGAGCACTGGCGGGTCGAGCTTCCGCTGCCCGACCTGGCGCCCATGCGCTCGCGCGCCGCGGAGCGCCGCTGAGCGAGCGGGCTCGGGCCGGGACGTCCTCAGGCGACCGAGCTGAGGCGGCCGTGGCGCGGGCGCGAGCGCAGCACGCTGCGCGAGCTCGCGGCCACGGCCAGCCCCGCCATGGTGAGGCGCACGCGCTCGGCGTCGGCGAGGCCGGCCTTCTCGAGCTCGCCGAGGACGCGGTCGAGGACGACGCAGGTCTGGCCGAGCTCGGCCGCGAGCAGGCTCAGGTCCGCGGGACGATCCTCGCGGGCCAGTTTGTAGAGCAGCTGCAGGGTTGCGAGTTGGATTCGGTTCATGGGTGCACCTTGCCCCGGCACTGAAAGCACGTCCAGTTTCCTGCAATCAGTGTGGAGGCGTTCAGCTTCCACTTCGCTTGATCGAAAAAGAAGAACTATTTTAATTAGTTACTTCGCATCATCCGAGGCGTTGCGCCGCGGATGGCGCGCGCACTGCTGAACAAAAAGAACGTGGCAGTGCTCTTTTGGACTGCTTGAACGTATGCATCCCACCGGACAATGCAAGCGCGAAATCACGACGGAATTCGGCCTGGTACGCCGTGCGCTGCGCCGGAGCCCGGGGGAGCCCGGTGCGGGCGGCACCGCCGAAGCCGAGGACGAACTGCGAGACGAGGCGGCGACCGACCGGGCGCGACGCCTGCTCTGCGCGGGCTGCCGGTCCCCGGTGACCGACACCGCGGCGCGCGTGGCCATCGGAGGGAGCCACGAGCACACCTTCGTCAATCCGTCCGGCTACGTGTTCCGCATCGGCTGCTTCCGGGCCGCGCCCGGGTGCACCCACGTCGGCGACTCCTCCACCGAGTGGTCCTGGTTTCCCGGCCACGCGTGGCAGGTCGCCCTGTGCGGCCGCTGCAGCGTGCACCTCGGCTGGGCGTTCTCCGCGGACGGCCGCGAGGCACTGTTCCACGGTCTGGTGCTCGACCGGCTCGTCGAGGACGAGCCCGGCGCGGCGTAGCCGCCGCGGCTACAAGCGTCCGCGGCGCCGCGCGATGGCGAGCCGATAGAGCGCGTCGTACTGCGCCGCGACTCGGTTCCACCCCATGCGCTTGCGCATCGAGAAGCGCTGCATCTGCTGGAAGTGCTCGGGCCGGTGGCGGTAGCAGTCCGCGGCCCAGGCGAGCGAGAGGGCGAGCGCGCGGCCGCTGAGCTCCTGGAACTTGAAGCCGCTCACCTCGTGGTCGACCGTGTCGTCGAGCCCGCCGACGCCGCGCACGACCGGCACGGTGCCGTAGCGCTGGCTGTAGAGCTGGGTGAGCCCGCACGGCTCGTAGCGCGACGGCACGGCGAAGAGATCGGCGCCCGCGTAGATGCGGTGCGAGAGCGCGTCGTCGATGCCGATGCGCGCGCGGAAGTGGCTCGTGGTGGCGGACAGCCGGTCGAACACCTGCTCGGCCCAGGCGAGACCGGAGCCGAGCACCGCGAACTGCAGATCGAGACCCGCCAGGTAGCCGAGCGCGTCGACGAAGATGTCGATGCCCTTCTGCTCGGCCAGGCGACTCACGAGCCCGACGAGCGGCACGTCGGGCCGCACGGGCAAGCCGAGCTCCTCCTGCAGAGCCGCCTTGCAGCGGGCCTTGCCCGCGAGGTCGTCGGGATCGTAGGTCGCCGGCAGGTGGAGGTCGGTCGCGGGATTCCAGCGCGCCTCGTCGATGCCGTTGAGAATGCCCACGAGGTCGCGCCGGCGCTGGCGCAAGAGGCCGTCGAGGCCCGCGCCGCCGTCGGCCGACTGGATCTCGCGTGCGTAGCGGGGCGAGACCGTCGAGAGCAGCGTGGCGCGCGTGAGGCCGGCCTTGAGGAGGTTCACGTTGCCGAAGTACTCGACGTCGCGCTCCTGCTCGGGCGACAGCCGCATGCGCGGCAGCTCGCCTACCCCGAAGATGCCCTGGTAGCCGAGGTTGTGGACGCTGAGCACCGTCGCCGGCCCGCCGGGCGGGTTCAGCACGGGCACGAGCGCCGCCTGCCAGTCGTGGACGTGGATGACGTCGGGCGCGAAGTCGATGTGGCGACACAGCTCGAGCGCGCCGCGCGACAGAAAGAGAAAGCGCCACAGGCTGTCGCCGAACTCCCCGCTCGCGTCGCCATACACGCCTTCGCGGTCGAAGAGCGCGTCGTGCTCGAGCAGGTACACCGGCACGCCGCCCGCGATCTCGGCGCGGTACACGCCCGTCCAGCACGTGCCGGCACCGACCGGCACGCCGAGCGGCCCGGGGAGCACCTCGGCGGGGTAGCTCTTGGCCTGGCGGTGGCGCGGCAGCACGATGCGCACGTCGTGGCCGCGGGCCCGCAGGGCCGGCGGCAGCGCCCCGACCACGTCCCCGAGGCCCCCCGTCTTCACGATCGGCACGCACTCGGAGGCCACGAACAGGATCTTCAGGCGGGCCATGGGCGCCCCACGGGACCGCGAACGGAGCGTTTCGTCAAGCTTTGCGCGGCCGCCGTGGCGCGCTCCGCCGGCGCCGCGACCCGGGGGGCTGGACAGCCACGGCAGCCCATGCGACTCGTCGGGCCCGGACGCGCGGCCCGAGGGGTCCGCGCAGACTCGTCACCTCCGACCGACCTTCGAGCATGGCTCTCGAGACCTTCAAGAAATTGCCGCTCGGCGGCGTGGACCGCCGGGCCTTGGTTCGGCTGCTCGACGAGGGTGGCCCGGCCGCGGCCGAGGGGCTCTTGGCGACGCAGCGCCCGGCCATCGCACCGCAGGGCGCCGAGCTCGCCCGCGACGCGGCGGTCGTCGTGCTCGGCGGCTCGAACGGCATCACCCGCGCGGTGGCAATGCAGCTCGTCTTCGGCGAGCACGCCGCCGTGTACGCCGTCCACTACGACAGCGAGAAGATGCAGATCGGCTGCTTCCACGCGGCGGCGATGGCGCGCGCGGCCGCAGCCGAGGGGCGCACCGTGCGCTTCTTCAACCGCGACGCGACGAAGGAGTCGACGGTCGAGGAGCTCGTCGCCGCGCTGCGGCAGGACGGCGTGCGCGTCGTGCACCTCGTCAACGGCATCGCGGCCGGCGCGCCCAAGCGCTACGCCGAGCACGGCAGCTACCTCGTCAAGGACCTCGACATGGTGTTCGATCCGCTGCTCCAGGTGCCGGATTTCGCCCACGCGGAGAGCTTCCGCAAGCTCGGCCTGGTCGAGGTGGAGGTCGCGACCCCGGCCGAGATCGAGCGCACCAACAAGTTCATGGGCAGCTCCTCGCTGTTCTGGACCGAGCAGCTCGCAGCGGCGGGGCTCGTCGTCGCAGGTGAGAGCGTGGTCGCGTTCTGCGACTACGACTTCCCCGAGAACGACCCGGTCTACGGCCTGGGGCCGCTCGCGGGCGCGAAGAAGCTGCAGCGCAGCTCCATGCAGGAGATCGAGCGCCGTTTCGGGCTGCGCACGGTGCGCCTCTGCTACCCGGCGATGGCCACCACGGCGCTCGGCGCCATCCCCGGCGGCAACCTCATCTACGCGCTCACGGCCGAGATCCTGCTCGAGCAGGGCCGCTACCAGTCGATGCCCGACCTCGCCCGCGAGACGATGCAGCTGTGGCGCGCGCCGCTGCCGCGGGGCGAGCTGCGCCTCGACGCCGCCTACCAGGCCTGCCTGCCGGAGTACCTCCGCCGCCTCGAGGCGCTCGCGCCCGCCGACGTGCCGCGCGCGTTCTCGCGGCTGCTCGCGTCCTGACTCCTCCCCACTCGCTCGCTTCGGGGCGGCGCGAGTCATCCGAAGGGCGCGAAGCCGAGCGCGGCGAGGCCGCCGAGCGCGGCCGCACACACGGTCTCGGCGCGGAGCACGAGCGGGCCGAGCGCCACCTCGCGGTAGCCCTGCGCCCGCGCGTGGGCGCGCTCCCCGGGTGTGAAGCCGCCCTCCGGCCCGACGAGCAGGGTGACGGACGCGGCGCGCCCGAGCTCGCGCGCGCACGCCGCGAGCCGCTCCGCGGCCGAGGGCTCGAGACAGAGCCCGACGGCCGCATCCCCGCGCGGCGCGAGCTCCTCGACGGCCTCGGCGAGCGCACGGGGCTCGTCGACCACCGGAACGTCCCCGCGCCCGCACTGGCGCGCCGCCTCGACCGCCACGCGGCGCAAACGTGCGGTCATGCCGCCGGAGGGTCGGCGCTGCGAGCGCTCCGCGACGGCGGGCACGAAGCGCGTGGCCCCGAGCTCGGTGGCGTCGCGCACGACCGCGTCGAGCTTGTCGGCCTTCGCCACGCACTGCACGACGACGAGCGCGCGCACCGCTCGCAGGGCCGCGGGACGGGGCGCCTCGCACCGAACGCGGACGCGCGGGCCGGCGAGCGCCGCGATGTGCGCGTCGGCCTCGAGCGCGAGCACCGGGTCGAAGGCGACGAAGGGGTCGCCCGGCCCGAGGCGGTGCACGCGGGTGAGGTAGTGCGCGGCCGCGGCGTCGAGCAGCTGCTCGCCCTCGACGAGCGCGCCGAGGGGCACGCGCACGAGCGGTCTCATGCCGGGTGCTCGAAGACGAGCATCGTCCAGGCGTCGCCGCCATCGCCCCGCGCGCGGGTGGTGACGAGTGCCAGCCCGGCGCGCTCGAAGGCGGCGGCGACCTCGTCGCGCTCGGCCGCGAGCACGCCGGAGAGCAAGAGCTCGCCCCCGGGCGCGAGCCGCGCCGCGAGCGCCGGAGCGAGCGCGACGAGCGTGCGGGCCTCGATGTTGGCGACCACGAACGCAAAGCGCTCGGCGACGTCCGCGAGGGGCGTCGGCGCGAGCGCGAGGCCGCGGCCGACCGCGTTCCGCGCCGCGTTCTCGCGCGCGACCTCGAGCGCCTCGGGATCGACGTCGATGCCCGTCGCGCGGCTCGCGCCGAGCAGCAGGGCCACGAGCGCGAGGATGCCGCTGCCCGTTCCCACGTCGAGCACGGGCTGCCCGGCGAGGGCCGCGCGCCGCGCCTCGAGGTAGCTGGCGCACAGGCTGGTCGTGGCGTGCAGGCCGGTCCCGAAGGCCCGCCCCGGGTCGAGCTCGAGCCGCTGTTCCTCGGGACGCGAGGGGGCGTACTCGACCCAGGGCGGCACGACCGTGACGGTGGCCGTGAGCGCGAAGGGCGCGAAGTGCTCCTTGTACTTGTCGCGCCACGCGTCCCCGACGACGTCGCCGCGCTCCCAGGCGAGCTCCGGCGCCCAGGCCCGGAGCTCGGGGAGCGCGTCCGTGGCCTCCTCCGGGGCGGCGAAGCTCGCGACCAGGCACACGGCGCCGGGCTCGACCTCGGCCGGATGGGTGTCGTGGTCGCGCTCCTCGATGCCCGTGGCGCCGACCTCGAAGAGCGCGTCGCAGAGCTCGGCCGCGCGCGCCGCAGGTGCGCGCACGCTCACGAAGGGGAAGCGCGGCTCGCTCGGCGCCTGGCTCACTCGAAAACGCCGACGGTCACGGTCGAGGTGGTGGTGCGGGTCGTCAGCACCACGACGGTCGCCACGATGCCGCCCACCACGACCAGGCTCACGGGCACCCAGAGCCAGGGGCTCGAGATGACGGAGCTGCCCTCGGGCACGGCCACGCGGAGCGGCGTCTCGGCGTCGCCGCGGAGCGCGGCAGGGATGCCGTTCTCGTCGAGCGCCTCGAGGTAGTACTCGACGAGCGGCGGGGCTACCGCCGCGGCCGGGATCTCGGCGGTGAAGCGCAGCATCGTGTACTGCACGGGCGCGGACTCGAACTTCCCGGTCGAGCCGGTGCGGTAGTAGAGCTTCACGCGCGCCACGCTGCCGGCCGGGTCCTCGATCGTCCCGTCGAGGCTGATCGGCGAGTCCGCGTCGACCTGCGCCGGCGAGGCATGCTTGATCGTCACGCTCGGGCCGGCGGGAGCGGCGCCGGGCTCTTCCTTGCCGGGCTTGCCCTCGGACTCCCACTTCTTGCGCGTCTGGCCGAAGAAGTCGCGGAAGCGCGGCGACTCGCTCTCGGGCAGCTCGTAGGCCTCGTCGAGCACGAGCAGACCCCGCACGGCGGCGTCGGCCTCCTCGGTGCGCCCGAGCACGATGTAGTTGTAGGCGAGCAGCCGGAAGACCTCGACCTTGTCGCGGCGCCCGATGCCCGGGCGCATGAGGGCCGCGGACAGGGTCTGGATCGACTCCTCGTACTGCGCGTTGTCGAACAGCTCCTGGCCGCGCTTGACCAGGGTGTCGACCGCCTTGGGCTGGGCGTGGGCCGTGGTCGGGAGCACGACGACGCTCCCCGCGGCGCCCACAGAGAGCAGTCCGGCGAGTGCCATCCCGAGGTAGCCGCCACGTCTGGCCATGCCCCGCAGCCTACCTTGTCCGTGCCGGCTCGCAAACCCGCGCGTGACGCCGCTCCCGGCGCCCCACGCCCGGAGTGGCGGGATCAGGGCACGCCGACGCGGATCGCGAGCACGAGGATGCCGCTCTTGTAGGCCGGCCCCGCCACGAAGAAGATGCCGCCGCGCGCCGAGGTCACGGTCATCTCGACGAAGCGCTTGCCGTCGGGCTGGTCGATGCTGGCGCCGACGACGAGCTTCTCGCTGTCCTTCTCGACCAGGATGTCCTTGAGCTCGACGTTGAGCTTGCCTTCGTTCGGCAGCTTGTGGCTCGCGACCTGCCCGCGCGCGAGCGTCAGCGTGGGCCGATCGAGCAGCTTGTAGGTGTCGTACGCCGAGAACGGGGGCTTCTTCAGCTGGGGCAGGTCGCCGATGTTGGGGTCGATGCCCTTGCCCTCGTTGGTGGCGTGCAGGACGATCACTTCGGCCTTCACCTGCTTGACGTCGGGCTGCTGAGCCGGCACCGGGCGGGGCACGGGCTGGGCGAGCGCCGGAGTGCCGAGCGCCGAGAGGGCGAGCGCGAGGGCGCTGATCGCTGCGAGATACTTCATGGCCTGCCTCCGGCGGCGTCGTCGGTGACCCACACGACCGCCGTCATACCGTCTGCGGCGTCGCTGCCGCCCATGTAGAACACCGAGCCCTGCCGCGCGCCGAAGTTCACCGCCGCCACCTCGACCGCCGGAGGACGCGCCTCCGGCTGGGCCGCGACGACCGGCTCGGTGAGCAGGGCCGCCTCCGGCGCGGGCGTGGCTGCACGCTCCGCCACGATCTGGTCCATCGGCGCCGAAAGATCGCCGCTCGCGAGCTCCTCCGACCCGGGCCCGCCGCCCCGGCCCCAGAAGAACAGGCCCGCCGCCGCCGCTGCCGCGAGCGCGGCGAGCGCGAAGATGCTGCGGGCGTTGTCGTTGGCCGGCCGCCCGGTGGCGACCCGGTCCGCGCGCCGCTCCGCGAGCGTGACCACCTTCGCCTCGTGCGGCACTGCCTTCTCGGCCGCGAGCGCCGCCATGACGGCGTCGGCGATGCCGTCGGCCCGTGGGTCGCCATCGGCGCGCTCGCGCACCAGGCTGCCCACGAGTTCGAGGTCGCGGAGCTTGCGCGCCGCCACGTCGTCCACCTGACCGGGCGCCGCCTCGCTGTCGTCGAGCTCGCCGTCGAGCCAGCGCATGAGGTCGAGGTCGCTCGGCGCCTGCGCCGAGCTCGAGGCAGGCGTCGGCCTGATTCGCGGGTTGTCGCTGTGCTTGCTCACGATTCCTCGTCTCCGCCGTGGGAGCCCTCTTCGTCGTCGTGCCCCGCGCCGCGCGTCGGGCCCTGCACGTTCTCGGCGTAGCAGTCCGCCAGAGCGCGCTGGAGCTTCTGCCGTGCATGGAACAGGCGACTCATGATCGTGCCCTTGGAAACCTGCATCGCCTCCGCCATCTCCTGGTAGCTCATGCCCTCGAGCTCCCGCATGAGGATGACGGAGCGGTGGTAGGACGGCAGCGCCTCGAGGGCGTGCTCGATGCGCTTGGCGAGCTGGCGTCGACCCACGACGTCGAGCGGGTCGGCCCCGTCGATGCGGGACACGAAAGCGGTCGTCTCGCCCTCGTCGGCGGCCGACGGGTTGTCGAACAGCTCGGTCTCGCGCCGGGCTGGGCGCCGCATGAGGTCGATCGCCAGGTTGCTGACGATGCGATAGAGCCAGGTGAAGAACGACGAGCCGCCCTGGAACTTGTCGAGGTTGCGGAACACGCGCAGGAAGGCTTCCTGAACGATCTCGCGGGCATCGTCCTCGTCGCGGACCATGCCGAGGGCGATCGCAAAGGCGCGCCGCTGATGGCGTTCCACCAGCTTCCTGAAGGCGCCCTGGTCGCCCGACTGTGCCCGCTCGACAAGCCCACGGTCTTCCTCGGCCTCTCGTTGCCGTTCCGCACGGTTGGACGCGCTGCCACGTGGGCTATTCACGCCGAGCGGGGTGTCGAGCCCGTGCCCTAGCCGAGCGAGGAGCCTGGCGGCCTCCGCGTGCGGTGGCGCGCCCGCGTCCGGCACTTCGGCACCGAGCCCGAGGTCCGCCTCGGCCTCGTCGCCACCACCCTCGCCACTCGGGCGGCCGGCAGCGTCGCCCGGAGGGTCCTCGTGGCCCGAGTCGGACGATGTGGGTGTGTTGGTCACAGGTGCCCCATCCCGCGCCGGGCGGCTACCGCTCCTCGTCGGGGTCGGGCAGCTCGCCGAGGACCATCTTCACGTCGAAGACGCGGTCGGCGCGCGCGACGCGCACCGACACCGTGTTGTTCACGCCTGCGATGCTCGCGAGCCAGCGAAGCTCGTTCGGGTCCTTCACCGCCTTGCCGTCGAAGGCGAGGATCACGTCCTCGCGCGCAAGGCCGGCCCGCTCGGCTGGCCCACCGGGCACGAGGCTCTTCACGAGCGCCCCCTGCCGAGCCGGACGCCCGAGGCGCTTGGCGTCGTCCTGGGTGAGGCTCTCGACGAAGACGCCGATGGCGCTGCGCCGCACGCGCCCGTCCTTGAGCAGCATCGGCAGGAGCTGGCGCACCATGTTGATCGGAATCGCGAACCCGATGTTGTTGGCGTTGGCGCGCACCGCCGAGTTGATGCCGACCACCCGCCCGGCGAGATCGAGGAGCGGACCGCCCGAGTTGCCCGGGTTGATGCTCGCGTCGGTCTGCAGGAAGTTGAAGTAGCCGGCGGGGTCGAGCCCCTTGACGTCGTCGCGGGTGCGGCCCTTGGCCGACAGGATGCCCGCGCTCACGGTGTGCTCGAGCCCGAAGGGGTTGCCGATCGCCACGACCCAGTCGCCGACCTCGAGCGCGTCGGAGTCGCCGAGCGGCAGCGGGCTCAGGCCGTCCGTCGCGACCTTCACGACGGCGATGTCGGTCGGCTTGTCCGTGCCGACGACGGTGCCGGAGAACTCGCGCCCGTCGGTGAAGCTCACGGCGATCTCGGCGGCGTTCTCGATGACGTGGTTGTTCGTCAGGATGAGGCCCTTGGCGTCGTACACGAAGCCGGTGCCGAGCCCCTCCGCCATCGAGACCTCACGGCCGAAGGCGTTCTCGCGCTTGACCCAGGCCTTGATCGTGACGACCGCGGCCTCACTGCGCTTGACGAGCGGCGCAAAGGACAGCGCGCCCCCGGGGCCGGGGACGACGACCGGGGCGCCGGAGGCGATCGGCGGCAGCGGCACCGCGGATGCGGGCACGATCACCGCACCCGACGGCAGCTCGGGGTCGCTCGGCTCGGTGCGCTTGCAGCCGGCGACGAGCGCCCAACACACGGCCAGGGCTACGGCCGCGGCGCACACGCCCCGTGTCGTCGCGGCGCCGGACGAGCTCACGTCGCCTTCGAGACCTCGACGTAGCGCATGCGCAGGTCGTAGAGCGCCTGGCTGATCAGGCGCTCCTCGTCGCCGCTGAGGTTGCCCTTGGTCTTGTCCTGCAGCAGGCGCAGGAGCTCGATGTCCTGCCGCGCCAAGAGGAGGTTCGGTTCCGCGGCGCGCCCCTCGCGCTCCGGGGCGTCGCCGAGGTGCACGTAGGCCGAGCCGACGATCGACAGCACGAACGTCGTGAAGTCGAGCTGGGGCAGCGCGGGGGAGCCGTCGAGGGCTTCGGCCTCGACCGGGATGGAATCGTGGCGCTCGGTCACGGCAGCGCTGGTCTCCTGGTCAGTTGACGTCGTCGCCCCAGCCCTGCGGCGGGCGCGGGCCGAGAGCGGGCTGTTCGAGGACCGAGCGCTCGGCCATGGCCGCCACGTCCGGTAGGCTCTCGAGCTCGTGCGCGAGCTCCTTCAGCTCCGCCGCCGACCAGCCGGTCTTGCGGCCCCGGATGCGGTTGTCCATCTCGGCCCAGTTGTGCTTCGTCGTTCGCTTCGTCATGCTCGTTCCTTCACTCGGGCGCTGGCTTGCGCCGTAACTGCAAGAGCCGCGGGCCCATCGAGGACTCCGCTCGGTCCGGCATCGGCCCCGCCCCGCCGTCCGCGCCGTCGTATACGATAGCATCCTCCCGGCGAATACGTTCCTCGATGTCGGACTGCGCGCGGTCGAGCTCGGCGTCGGTCGCCGGACGCAGGGCGCACACCTCGACCACGAAGCGCACGCGCCGGCCCGCGAGCGGGTGGTTCGGGTCGAGCCGCACGCGCCCGCCCGCCACCGCGACCACGGTGAGGACGAGCTCGTCGTCGCGGCCGCGGGCCACGACCTCGTCGCCGACCCGGGGTCGGCGGCCTAGCTCCGCCGCATCCATCTCGACGACGGCGTCCTCGTCGCGCTCGCCGAAGGCCTCCTCCGGGTCGAGCTCGACCGTGCCCTGCTGACCGAGCCGCCAGCCTTCGACCGCGGCCTCGAGCCCCGGCAGGATCTGGGCGTGGCCGTGCACGTACCGCAGCGGGCGCGCGCGCCGCACGACGTCGCGGAGCTCGCCCCGGTCGTCGTAGAGCCGGTAGGCGAGCGACACGAGCATGTCCGGGCCCACGCGCGCCCGCTCGTGGGCGCCACCCTGCGAAGGAGCACGCACCGGGCAAGCCATGGCACGGCGCGGCGGCCCGTTCAACGCCGTTCGACGGCCCTGCGCGCCCGCGCGCGCGGCCGTCAGCTGCGCTCGGCCTTCGGCTTGAAGAGGTCCGCGAAGGTGCCGAACTTGGCCTCGCGCTGGACCTGCGAGCGGTACTCGCGGTACGCCGTGCGCTCCGCGTCCTCCTTCACGGCCTTGATCGAGAGCTTCGTCTCGCCCTTGCGCGGGTCGGCCTCGATGACCTTGGCCTCGAGCCGCTTGCCGATCGGAAAGAGCTTGCGGAGGTCGGTGCCGCGGGGCGTGCCGGTCTGCCCCGCCGGGATGAACGCCCGCGCGTTGCGGCCCGAGGCGCCGACGATGCGCGCGCCGATGCCGCCCTCGCGCACCTGCGTGACGACGACCTGCACGAGCTGGTTCGACTGCACGCGCACCGGCTTGTCGGTGGCCTCGTCGGCCGGGGGTGCGGCGTGGAGCGAGATCTTGTGGTTGTCGGGATCGACGTGCGCCACCACGACCTCGATCTCGTCGTCGATCTTGACGACCTTGCTCGGGTGCTCGACCTCGACGAAGGCGAGATCGGCCACGTGGCACAGGCCGTCCACGCCCGGCTCGAGCTGGATGAACGCGCCGAAGTCCGTGATGCGCGCCACCTTGCCCTTGTGCCGGCTGCCGGGCCGGTACTTGTCGCGCACCGCCTGCCAGGGGTCGGCCAGGGTCGCCTTGTGGCTGAACCACAGCTTGCCCTTGTCGTCGATGCGCAGGACCTTGACCTGGATCTCGTCGCCCGGCTTGAAGAGGCTCGTGAGCCGGGCGCCGCGATCGTGGCTCGCCTCGCTCATGTGCACGACGCCCTCGATGTTGCCGAAGTCCGGCAGCGCCACGAAGGCACCCCAGTGCAGGACGTTGCGCACGACGCCGCGGCACACCATGTCGGGCGCGATCTTCGCGAGCTCGGCGTCGCGCTCCGCCTTGGCGCCCTGCTCGAGCATCTTCTTGCGCGACAGGACGACGTCGCGACCCTTCTGGGCGTAGTGGGTCACCTCGAAGTCGAAGCGGTGCCCCACGAGCGACGACAGATCGGAGTGGTGGCGCAGCTCGACGTGCGAGGCAGGCGCGAAGCAGCGCACGCCGATGACGTCGACCTCCACGCCGCCCTTGATGACGCCGGTGACCCAGCCCGCGACCGTGACGTTCTTCTCGAGCGCCTCGCGGATGCTCTGGCGCGCCTCGATCGGCTTGACCGGCTCGTAGGCCAGGATGACGAAGCCGCCGCGCGTGCTCGCGCTCTGTACCTTCGAGACGAACTGCACGCCCGCCTCGGGGGCGGGGCCGGAGTGGGCCGAACGGTCGAGCAGGCCGATCGCCTTGCCGGCGATGTCGGCCCAGATGGCCTCGTCCGTGACGTCCGTCACACGGCACAGCACCTCCTCGCCGAGGTGGAAGGCCGCGCGCTCCCGGTCGGGCTTGCGGCGCTTGCGCGGCTTCGCCTCGCCGGCCTGCGACCCGGCCTGCGACCCCGCCGCGCCCTCGCTCGCATCGTCCTCGCCGCCCGCCGCGCCCTCGGCGTCGCCGGATTCCTCGTCCTCGTCGCCCTCTTCGCCCTCGGCGCCCTCGGCGCCCTCGGCGGAGGTCTGCGCCCCCGCCTCGCCCGCCGGGCCCCCCGCGGTCGCGCCCTCGGCCGGCTTGCGCTTGCGACGACGGCGACGGCGCTTCTTCTTCGCGGCGTCGGGAGCGGCAGCGGCCGCGCCCTCGGGCGCCGCGGTCCCCGGGACCTCAGCCCCTTCGGCGCCGGCAGGCGTCTCGGGCGCCTCGCCCTCGGCGGGCGACCGGGCCTCGGTCGCCGGCTCGGCGCCGGCCGCATCGACGGGCGCGGACGCCGTCGCCACGACGGGCGGCGAGGCGGTCGCCTCGACGGGCGCGGGCGCCGTCGCCTCGACGGGCGCGCTCGGAGCGGCGTCGCTCGGCTGCCCTGCGACCGCCACCTGAGAAGCGCCCTCGGACGCTGAACCAGCGCCCTCGGCGCCCGCGTTGTCTTGTCGTTCGTCGGTCGTCATTGCCGCCTCGGTACCGAGACCGCTCCCCCGTCCTCGTTCACTGCGTTGCCCGTGCCTTCGGAGATGGCTCGTCTGGGATTGGACTGCGTCGGCTTCCGCCTCGGTCGCCCGAAGTCAACGCGTGATGGGTAGGTGGCGGTTTTTGCCACCGCTGCGGTCGATCGTCAACGTCGGCTGTCGCGCACCGTTCGCGAGCTCGACCCGCTCGACCAGCTGCTCGGCCACCGCCGCGAAGGCGCGGGCGACCGAGCTCGAGGGCGCCGCCTGCACGACCGGCGTCCCGGCGTCGCCCCACTCGCGGATGGCCGGATCGAGCGGGATCTGCCCGAGCAGCGGTGCCTCGGCGAACTCGGCGATCTGCGCGCCGCCGCCCGAGCCGAACAGCTCGTGGCGCTTGTCGCAGCCGTCGCACACGAAGTAGCTCTCGTTCTCGATGACGCCGAGGACGGCGATGCCGACCTTGCGCAGCATGGCGACGGACTTGAACACGTCGGCGAGGGCCACCGCCTGCGGCGTCGTGACCACGACGGCGCCCGTCGTCCGCACGCGCTGCGCGAGCGTGATGGCGACGTCGCCGGTGCCGGGCGGCAGATCGAGCACGAGGTAGTCGAGCTCGCCCCAGTCGACGTCCTTCAGGAACTGCAGGAGCGCGCCCTGCAGCATCGGGCCGCGCCAGATGACGGCGCTGCGCTCGTTCTCGAGCAGAAAGCCGATCGACATGAGCTTGACGCCGAAGCGCTCGAGCGGCGTGATGCGACCGTCCGGGGCCGCCGTCGGGCGCCCCATCACGCCGAGCATGGTCGGGATGCTGGGCCCGTACATGTCGGCGTCGAGCAGGCCGACGCGGTGGCCCGAGCGACTGAGCGCGAGGGCCAGGTTCGTGGCGACGGTGCTCTTGCCGACGCCGCCCTTGCCGCTCGTGACGAGCACGATGTTGCGCACGCCGGGGCAGGGATCGTCCTCGCCCATCTCGCGCGCGGCGACCTGCGTGCTCCAGCGGAGCTTGACCGCGGCGGCGCCGAGCGCGCGCAGGGCCTCGGTGACGGCGGCGCCGAGCCGCTCTTGCAGGGCGGCGGAGGGCTCGGTGAGCGCGATGCCCACGCGCACGGCGTCGCCCTCGAGCTCGAGCTCGCGCACGACGCCGAGCTCGGTGAGCGGGCGCCCGTCGGAGTCGCGGACGGCGGCGAGGGCCGCGCGGGCGGCAGCGAGGTCGATGGACATGGCGGCGAACAGGTAGGGCCAATGCTCGGCCGGGTCAAGGCGCGACGGGAGCGGGAGGGCTCGAAAAAGGGCTCACAAAAACGGCGCGCGCCGTGCGGCTGGCCCCGCACGGCGCGCTCCTTGTCGGGCTGGGCCGCGGCCTCAGCCGCCGCTCGCCGAGCCGCCGACCGACGCGCTCGCGCTGACGCTCACGCTGAGCGACGCCGAGGCGCTGACCGTGCCGGTGACCGCGCCGGCGATGTCGCCGACGAAGAGCAGCGCGCACGCCGGGATGCTGCCGAGCGCCGTCACGACGCCGCCGAAGGTGGTCGCAACGGTGCCCGCGGCCTCGATGGCGACCCTGCCCTGGAGCTCGAAGGCGTTCCAGATGGCGGGGAGATTCGCCTCGAGCGTGCTCTGGAGGTTGGCGCTGCCGGCGGCGACGACCTCGATCGAGACGCTCGGCGGCGTGCAGGACGCCTCGAGCGAGGCCTGGCCCTGGCAGCCGGCCTCGCACTCGGCGTCGATGTTGCACGCGGGCGGGTTGAGCGTGCCCGTGCAGCTCGGCGCCGTGTAGTTGCCGGTGCAGCCACCCGTGCACTTGGCGGTGCCGCCGCAACCGCCCTGGACCGCCGTGTCGAGCACGCAGTCGCCCGAGCAGGTGCCGCTGCAGGTTCCGGCGCAGTAGGCGCTCGAGTTCGCGCCGTTGCAGGTGCCGTTGCAGGTGCCCTCGCAGCTACCCTCGCAGTTCGCCTCGACGGTGACGCTGCCCTCGCAGGTGGCGCCGACGTCGCAGCTGCCCTCGCACACGACGCTGAGCTCGCCCGGATCGCACTGGACCTCGATCGAGCCCGGCGTGCAGGAGCCGCTCACGTCGCAGCTCGCCTCGCAGTTGAACTGCGCCTGGGCGTTGACCTCGCAGTGCCCACCCTCGATGACGAGGTTGATGTTCGCGCCGCCGCTGAACTCGGCGTTGAGGGCGGCGGTCGCGAGGTTGCACGCCGTGGTGACGTCGTCGTCCGTGTAGTTGGCCGGGTCGGCGGGCGGGGCCTCGCCGAGGTCGGTCGCGATGTTGAAGCAGGCCGTGGCGACCGAGGCCTTGAGGGACGTGCTCACGTTGACGAGCGCGTCCGCCGCATTGCTGAGCGCCTCGAACTTCACCTCCAGGCTGGCATCGCAGTCGAGCGCACCCGAGAGGGCCTTCTTGCAGCCGCCCGCCAGGAGGACGGGCGCCCCCACGAGCACGAGGAGGGCCGGAAGGGCCGTGACACGTCGCAAGCTCTTGGTCGAATTCATTGACGGAATCTCCTTGTTCAACCCCAACCACCGCGGCTCGACGCGGCGAGCTCGCTGGCCAAAGCATTCTTACGCCGGGAGCCGTAGCACGACGGTCGCGGCGCGGCTCATGGTTCGTGCCCGCGGAGCACACCCGGGCACGGGTCCGGCGGGCGGGCCCAGGAGATCACCTGCCCAGGCCGCAGCCCGAAGCCTGGGGCCTGGAGCCCGAGGGCCCTAGTACCTCGGCAGAGAGGCTCGATCGTTGCGGGCGTGGCGGGGGATCTGCGCGGCAGGCCGTCGCCTGAGGACGGAACCGTAGACGTAGACGTTGACTTGGTCGTTGACGTGGACTTGGACGGCGACGTCTACGTGGACTTGGACGACCCAGCGTGGGCGGCTCTCCGATCCTCTTCGAGAGCAACGCGACTACGCCCTCGAGCAGTTGGAGCCCGCTCGGGCGCAACAAGGCCTCTGGGCTTCGATACGTCGAGCGACGCGGCCCCGGCGGGCTCGCGCGGGCAGCCCACATCCATCGCCTCCCCGCCCGCGCCACGGACTCCACCGCTCGGGCCAGCTGGTCGCCGCGGTCCGCGTGACCGCGGGGCAGGTCATCCAACACCTCGGTCACGAGGGCGAGGAGCTCGATGGCGCGCTGTGTCGACGTCGAGACGCCGAGAACTCGACATGCCCGAGGATCGGCGGACGACGTGCGCCAGTTGCGTCGGCAGGACGCCCGTCAACGGTTCGGCCGACCAAGTCCACGTAGACGTCGCCGTCAACGACCACGTCAACGTCAAGGTCAACGTCAACTCCGCTCCCAGCAGCAGCTTGGTTGGCGCCGGGGATCTACACGCGGGCGATAGCCCTTGCGTTGCGGTTCCGATGGCGAGACATCAGTCACGCCCTCTGTGCCGAGGGCTTGGCCCGTCAGGGCCAGCAGGTGAACCCGTCCTGCGCGTCGAAGGGCAGGTAGCACTTGTGGTAGACGCTGCTGCCCGGGTCGACGCCGTGGGTCTCGTTCAGGCACGCGCCGTGGGCACCGCTCGGCGCGGTCGGGCACTGCGAGGCCGAGGTGCACGAGATCTCGAAGCTGTAGTCGAAGCAGGCGTACTCGGGCTGCGAGAGCGAGCCGCCGACGTCGGCGCACGCGACGTTCGATCCGGCCGCGCCGCAGTCGCTGTCGGCCACGCAGTGCTGACAGAAGCCGCCGGGCAAGGCCGCGGGCCGGCAGCCGGTGTTCGGCACGCAGGCGTTGCGGTCGAGGCAGGTGTCGGCGCAGTCGGCGTCCGCCGTGCACGGCGTGCCGCCGGGCGCGCACTGCATCGGGCCGTCGGGGATCGCCGGGTCCTTCGGCGCGCACTTCGCGGCCGGGCAGTCGGCGTCGACGGCGCAGGTCGTCGTGTGGGCGTTCTTGCAGGTCTTGAAGCCGGTCGGCGTGCAGGTCTCGTCGCGCAGGCACTGCGCGTCGGTCGCGCAGAGGGTCTGGCACTGCGCATTGCCCTCGGCCCCGATGCAGAGCTGGTCGGGCAGCGCCGCGCAATCGCGGTGGTTCGAGCAGTCGGCGCACGGGTTGCGCTTGAGGCACACGCGCCGCTCGACGCACACGGGGCCCTCGAAGTAGGTCTCGCCGGCGGCGTTGCGGGTGCCGGGCGCCGCCAGCTGCGACGGGTCGATGCACGGCTCGAGCGACGTGCCGCAGCGCGGGTGGGACCCGACGTTGCTGCCGCAGAGCTCGCGCGGCACGGGGACCTCGCCGCAGTAGTAGCCCGTGGCGCACTCGGAGTCCTCGAGACAGTCGGTGGCCGCGCAGTACGAGAAGGCGTCGCCGCTGCCGTCCGTGATGCAGGTGAAGGGGCGGCACTCCGCGGCGGCGCACAGGGTGACGGTGCACGGCGTGCCGTCGCTGCTGCAGCGGCCGACGTTGCAGGGGGTCTTGCCCGCGCAGGCGACCGGGTCGGCGAGGCAGAGCTCGGGGTGGCCGCCGCAGGCGGCGACGTCGCACTCGAAGCCGTTCGGACAGGACGAGGCAGCGCACTCCACCTGGCCGAAGGCGCAGCTCTTGTCCCAGCCGCCGCCGACCGCCGCGTGGCCGTTCAGCTTGCAGACGTTGACGTCCTTGCCCGTCGTGTCGTCGACCCCGGCCACGCAGTCCTCGACGACGCCGTAGCAGTCGGCCTCGGTGTCGCACTGCACGAGGCACTGGTTGTCGACGCACAGGTTGCCCGGCAGGCACTTCGACGGGTCGCAGAGCGGCGCGCACGAGCCGTCGGCGGCGAGCTTGCCGCCCACGCACTTCTCGCCCGGCTCGGTGCTGCAGGCCGCGAACGTCGAGAGGGCCGCGAGGCCGCCGAGGGCGACCGCGCGCCACAGCCAGCGCAGGGGCCGGGCGGCACGGCGAGTCGAGGCGACGTCCTGTCGAGCAAGCAAGCGAGTCATGGCAATTCCTCTCGTGGCGTGCGGCGCGCATGATCGTGCGGTCCACCCGCCACCCGCTCCCACCGCAAGGCTCCTCCTACAACATTTCGCCGGCGGTGGCTCGCTCGTTTCGGGCGGTCGGAGGGGGGTCCGAGCGGCCCCGACGCGCCTCGCCCACCGTGCGGCTTGACACCCCCACCCGGCGCCCCGACAATTCCGGAGGGCGGGCGACTTCCCTATTTTCACTCCCTACTCGCTCGAGCACCGCCAGCGCTGGGGTGGCGGACGCGAGCGCACGGCCTCTGGAACGGAGAACATCATGCGTCACTGGACGAGCTCGATGATCGTGGCGATCGCGGCGCTGGGGCTCGGTGCTGCGGGCTGCACCACCACCGAGGATCCGGAGTACGCGCCGGGCTTCGCCGACCAGAGTGGCCAGGGCGTGCTCGCCGCGCCCGCGTACCCGGACGGCCCCTACGGCGTCGAGATCGGCGAGGTGCTGCCGAACATGGCGTGGACGGGCTACGTGAACTCGCTCACCGAGCTCGGGCTCGGCTATCACACCGTCCAGCTCTCCGACTTCTACAACCCGACCGGCACGGCCGTGTACGGCGAGGGCGAGCTCTTGCCGGCGGGCACGCCGAAGCCGCTGGCGCTCTGGATCACCGGGCCGGCGATGTGGTGCGGGCCGTGCCAGGCCGAGGCCAAGTACATCTTGCCCCCGGCGCACGACTACTACTTCCCGCTCGGCGGCCAGATCCTGAGCACCCTGCTCGACAACGGCAAGGGTGACGGGCCCGCGACGCTCACGAACCTCGACTACTGGGCGAAGACCTACAAGGCGAACTACCCGCTCGTGAACGACCCCGACTACCTGCTCGGGCCGGCGTTCGCGGAGCAGGCCTTCCCCGCGAACTTCCTCGTCGACCCGCGCACGATGCAGATCAAGGTGGCCATCGCGGGCGCGCCGCCGCCTCAGCCGTGCTGCCCGCAGTACGGCTGCTCGAACGCGGCCCTGCCCTCGGTGTGCGGCCAGTTCGGCATCACCCAGTGCGTCATGGCGTCCGAGTGCAGCTTCTTCGACGACTACGAAGCGATCATGGACGGCACGTTCACGCCGTGAAGCTCCGCATCCTCGGCGCCGTCGTGCTCGCGCTCGCGGGCGCGACGGCCTGCTCCGGCAACAAGGGCACCGGTCCCGCAACGGCGACGGCGACGGCGAAGGCCGCAGCCGGACCCAAGGGGCCGGACTTCTCGCTGAAGGCGCTCGACGGCAGCACCGTGCGGCTCAGCGACTACGCGGGCAAGAAGGTCGTGCTCCTCGACTTCTGGGCCACGACCTGCGACCCCTGCCTGCAGGAGATGCCGGAGCTCGTGAAGCTCTACAAGAAGTACAAGGACCGTGGCTTCGAGATCCTCGCGATCAGCGCCGACGGTCCGGACTCGCTCGCGCAGGTCACGGCGACCGTCCACGACAAGGGCATGACCTTCCCGGTGCTGCTCGACGAGGAGACGAGCGTCTTGCCGCGCTACAACCCGAAGCGCGACCTGCCGTGCACGGTGGTCGTCGACCGCGCGGGGTCGATCGTGCTCAAGCGCTCGAGCTACCAGGCCGGCGACGAGAGCGCGATGAAGACGCTCGAGGCGGCCATCGTGGCGGCGCTCGCCGACTGACGGCCATCGCGATGCTCCGCCGCGCCGCCCGGCTCGTGATCGGCAGGGCGGCCGCGGCGATCGATCGCGTGGCGACCCTCGCGGCGCACGCGCAAACGGCCCGGCGCCGCCAGCGAAACCGCGCCGAGTCGCTCGGGCACGAGGAGCGCGTGCGCCTGCTCGGCCTGCTCGCCGAGCGCTACGCGGAGGTGGCGCCCGACGCCTACTTCCGCGCGGCACGACCGATCGCGCCGACCCCGACGCCGGTGCGCGCGCTGCCCCACGGTGGCCGCGTCGTCGATCTGCGCTGGCCGAGCGGCTACGAGCCGTTCCTGCCCGAGATGCAGCGGCGCTACGTGGACGACAAGCCCGACAACCGCACCGCCGCCGCGCGCTTGTTCCTGCACGCCGAGCCCCGTCCGCTCATCCTGCTCGTGCACGGCTACATGTCCGGCCAGCACCACGTCGAGGAGCGCATGTGGCCCGTGGCGTGGCTCTTCCGGCTCGGACTCGACGCGGCGCTGTACGTGCTGCCGTTCCACGGTCTGCGCGCCATCGCGGGGCGCCGCGCGCCGCCGCCCTTCCCGGGCAGCGACCCGCGCTTCACGAACGAGGGCTTCCGGCAGGCGCTCGGCGAGCTCTCCGACCTCGGCGCCTGGGCGCGCGGGCGCGGGCACCGTGCGGTCGGCGTGATGGGCATGAGCCTCGGCGGCTACACGACGGCGCTCGCCGCCACGGTCCTGCCCGAGCTCGCCTTCGCGGTGCCGGTGATCCCGCTCGGCTCGCTCGCGGACTTCGCGCGCGAGCAGGGCCGGCTCGGGCGCAGCGAGGCGGAGGCCGTGCGCGAGCACGCCGCGCTCGAGGCGGCGCAACGGATCGTGAGCCCGCTCGCGCGCCGCCCGCGGCTCGAGCCGCGGCGGGTGCTCGTGGTCGGCGCCGAGGCCGATCGGATCACGCCGCTCGAGCACGCGCAGAAGCTCGCGGCGCACTTCGGCGCCCCGCTCGAGACCTGGCCGGGCGGACACCTCTTCCAGTACGGGCGCGCCGACGCGTTCCGCCGCGTGGGGGCCCTGCTCGACGGCCTCGAGCTCACGGCGCGCCGACCGCGCGGGCGGCGCTGACGGGCCCGGCGCGAGCGCCGGCACCCCTCACTCGCAGTGCACCTCGGGCTTCGCGACGCAGCGCTTCGGGCTGCAGCTCTGGGTCGCCACGAGGCGCTTGTTCTTGCAGTCGAGCATCGATACGCCGTCGGTGGAGCACGCGAGACCGGTCTCCTCGCACGGGTCGCCGGGGTCGGAGATCGACACGTCGCAGTCGACGAACAGGCTCCCGGCGCGGCATCCCTGGCTGCCGAGGCACTTGTGCTCCTCGGTCCACTGCGAGCCGACGCAGGACAGGCGCAGCTTCTTGTCGGCCGTGCAGGCGAAGCGCGCGGTGCCCGTGCCCTGGCAGGTGTCGCCGGCACGCGCGACGGAGTCGTCGCACTTGATGACGAGCCCGGGCTCGCAGCCCGCCGGTCCCTCGCACTTCTGCGACAGCTGCCACCGGCCGCCCACGCAGCGCAGCTGCGCCTTCTTGTCCTGGGTACACGCGAAGCGCACGTTCGGGCCCGCGCCGCAGGCCTCGCCCTCCACGGCGAGCGAGCGGTCGCACTCGACCGTCGTCGCCCCCTCGACGCAGCCGCGCGGCCCGGTGCACGCGATGGGCGACCACCTGCCGCCGCTGCACTCGAGCGCCGAGGCGGCATCGACGCAGCGGCCCTCGTTCTCGGTGTCGCAGGCATCGCCCGCCTTGGGGCGGCCGCCGCAGGCCCCGAGCGCGAGCCCGGCCAAGAGGGCGAGAGCGGCCCGAGCGCGCACCATGCAGCGAAGCTACCATGGTCGAGTCGGCGGTGGACGGGTATGCTCGATGCTCGGCACGCGCGCGACGGCACGATGGCGCCGACCACTGCTTTCGGAGGGAACTTGAGCTCGAACCGCACCTCACCCGGGATGGGCGCGCTCGGCGCGCTCGCCGTCTGCGCTGCCGCGCTCGCCGCGGCGAGCGCCTGCAAGAGCGACGGCGACGGAAACAACACGACGACGACCACGTCGACGACGTCCACCACCGGCAGCGGCGCGAGCGGCGGCGGCGGCGGAAACGGCACCGGCGGAACCGGACTCGTCGATGCGTGTCCCGGCCCCGGCTACGAGAGCCCGACGCCGACGCAGGAGACGGTGGGTGCCGTCTCGGCGATCGTGCAGCTTCCGGGTGGGGCGCCGGCCACGAACATCACGGGCACGGTGTGCGGGCTCAACATCTGCATTTACGGCACCCCGGCGGCGAACGGGAACATCCTCATCGACGTCGGCGCCCAGCTGATGATCGAGCCGCGCTTCACCTGGGGCGACGGCCTCGACTACCCGAAGCTCGCGGCCCACATCCCGACCTTCCCGGCCCACGACTTCGGGGTCGTGAACACGGCCGCGCTGCCGGCGCTCACCGGCGGCGGGCCGATGACCGCCGGCGCGAGCTGGCTGTCGAACGGCGCGAGCCTGACGATCGACGTCGGCGCGCTCGTCGAGTTCGACTACCTCATCTACCCCGACGAGCCGCAGCACGAGTTCCGCGCGGTCGAGATCCCGACGAACGGGACGGCGATCCCGGCGCTGCAGGCGGATCTGGAGCTCGTCTACGGGTTCTCGCCGATCCACACGCACATCTGTCCGGCGGCGGGGCTCATCCTGCCCAACCCCCCGGCCTGGGCGGCCGGCACGGTGGTGGAGTTCTTCCTCCACGGCACGACCGTGTTCCAGGATTTCGCGCCCTACGGCGGCTGGGCGAAGATCGCCGAGGGCACCGTGTCGGCCGACGGCCTCACCGTCTCGACCAGCCCGGGCGAGGGCGTGACGGAGCTCGACGTCATCGGGGTGCGCGTCAAGCCCTGACCCGAGTCACGCGTGGCCGCGCGCTCTCAGCGCGCGCCGCCCGGCGCTCCCACGGGCACCGGGCTCGCGGCGGCCGGGCGCTTGAGGCGGGGAATGGCGTCGGGCCGGCCCGCGGGCGCCACCGTGCCGTACGAGTCGACGTCGAGCGCGTCGACGAGCTCGGGCTTGTACACGGCGAGGCTCTTGCCGCGCAGCTCCTGCACGAGCGCGGCGACCTTGGCCTCGAACTTCCGCTGCGCGATGTCGCGACGGATGACGGGCGCCTCGGCGTCGAGAGCCCGGAGCGGCGTCTGGTAGCTGCCGCGGCGCCACACGACCGACCAGTCGTCGCCGTCCTTCACCGGAGCGGCCACGAGCTCGCCGTCCTTCACGCCGAGCGCGGCGGCGTAGAGCGCCACGTCCACCTTGAGCGACTTGTTCGCCGTCGAGCCGTCGGGGTCGACCATGTCGAGGTCGCCGCCCCGCTTGCTGGTCGCCTGATCGATCGACTTCTCGCGCGCGAGCTCGCGCCAGCGCTGCGGCTGGTCCTTGCCCGCCGCGGCGATGATCTCCGCGAGGACCTGCTCGGCCTCCTCGCGCGTGCGGAGCGTGATGCGCGCGAGCTTCAGGCGCTGCTGCGCGGCGTAGCGGTCCTCGTTCTCGGCGTAGTAGGCCTCGACCTCGGCGGCGCTCACGTCGTCGGGCTTCGCCTCGGCGCGGAGCTTGTCGAGGATGGCGTCCTTCAAGATCTGCTGGATGCGTGCCTTCACGTCGTCACGCTCGAGCAGATCGCTGCCGAGCGCGGCCTCGGTGAGCAGCTCGCGCCGCACGAGCTCTTGCAGGAACGCGCGCCGGATGGTGTCGTGGTCGCGGCCGAGGTAGCGCAGCTGGTAGGGCGGCGTCTGCCGCAGGAGCTGCTCCACCTGCGCCACGGTGATCGTGAGGTGCGAGCCCACCTTGGCGACCGCCTTGCCGTCGGCCAGGGCCACGGAGGCGACGCCGGCGCTCGCGACGAGCGCGAGCGCGCCGAGGGCCCAGGGACGACGAACGAGGCGACAGAAGCGTGCGAATTGCGACATCTTGCGTGCTCGAGCCTCAGGAGTCTGCCAGCTGCTTGCGGCGGCGCCGGGCGCGCTGTGCGTAGCCCCAGCCGACCAGCATCACCGCGAAGAGCGGCGAGAAGGCCATGAGGCCCGTCACGAACGGGTGATCGCGGAGCCACCGGTAGAGGACCGCGAGCGCCGGGTCGAGGGCGTCGGTGCGGAGCACGACGGCGTAGAGCCCGAGAGCGAGCGCCGCCGAGCCGACCGAGAGCGCCACGAAGTACCCCCAGCGCCGCAGGGCGTGCGGCGCGCCGCGCTCGGGCGTGGGGTGGTCCGGCATGGGCGGCGGAGTATACCGAGCGGGTCCGTGCCACGCCAGGCGCGCGGTCGGCGCGGGTACGAGTGCCGTGCCACGAAAGGCGCGCGGTCGGCGCGGGTACTAGCGCCGCCGCGACGGGTTGGTCGAGCCGAGGTCGCGCCACTCGGCGAGCTTGCGCTTGGCGTCGGCGTGGTTCGGCTCGAGCAGCAGGATGCGCTCGAGGTCGTGCCGCGCCTCGCCGCGCTCGCCGAGGCGGTCGCGGACGAGGGCGCGGTAGTAGCGCGCCGGCACGTGATCTTCGTAGGCGTGGAGCACGTCGTCGAGGTCGAGGGCCACCACCGCCAGGTCGGCGTCGGGCTGGTGGGCGCGGAGCCACGCGGCCATGGCGGCGTAGTCGGGGTTCTCGGGGTCGCCCGTGCAGGCCTGCTCGCACAGGCGCAGGGCGTCGGCGAAGCGGCCCGACTGGAACACCGCGAGCGCGCGCGCGTACAGGGCCGGCGGCGCGCTCGGGTGCTCCCCGCCGTCCCCGTCGCCCAGGATCGGACGCGGCCGGGAGCTCGACACTTCGTCCTCGGCCTCGCCGCCGGAAGAAGGCGGCGCCAGGCGCGCCATCGCCTCGGCGCGGCGCGTCGGGTCGCTCAGCTCGAGGAAGGCGTCGCGCATCGCGCGGTGCACGCGCGACACCGCCACGCGCATCTCGGCGAGGTCCTCGGGGTAGTGCCGCGGATCCCAGCGCCGCGAGCACTCCTCGTAGGCGGCGAGCAGGAGATCGGCCACCTCGGTCTCGCTGCAACCCGCGAGCGCGTCCGCGTCGAGATCGAGCAGATCGAAGGGGCCCTCGTCCTCGAGCTGCGCGATGCGCGTCGTCACCTCATCGAAGTCCGGGGGCGGAAGGACCGGACGAGCGCCCGGGCCGCCACCCGCCGAGGGCGCCGGCGGCACGCGCCGCACCGCCATGCGGCGCAGCTTGATCTTGGCGACCTGCCGCTTCGGCGTCGGGGCCGCTCCGTCGGTCGACGGCTCGCCGGCGCCCTCGCCGACGAGCCGCGCCGCGCGGTCCGAGGACGGTGGCGCCGGGGCATCCGACTGCGAGGCGCGGTCCGAAGGCCGGACGATGCGCTCCTCGCTCGGGCGCGTGTCGCGCGGGACGTCACCCGACTGGGAGGGCCGCTCGTGCGGGCCCGACGGCACCTCTCCGGCCTGGGACGGGCGCTCGGACGGGCGCACGGAGCGCTCGCCCGTCGGGCCGGGGCGCTCCGACGAGCGCGCCGGGCGCTCGTCCGGCGCTGCCTGCCCCGAGGGCCGCTCCGAGGGCCGCACGGCCCGCTCACCCGTCTGTGAGTACCGCTCCGAAGTGCGAGCGTGCGGCTCGCCGGACTGCGAAGGCCTCTCGGGCGGGCGACGGGCCGGGGGGTCGTTCGGGGGCCCGCGCCGCTCCGCCTGCCAGGGCGACTCGGTCGGGTAGACGGCGCGCTCGCCCCGCGCCGCCGGCGACTGCGGCGCCAGGTCGAGCGGCGTGGCGCTCCGGGTCCGCACGGGACGCGCCTCGCGAGCGGCCGCCTCGGGCGGCGGGGCGGGGTGGCCGGGATCGAGGGTGTCGTCCGTCGATTCCTCGTCGAGGATCTCGGCGACGGGCGCCACGTCGAGGTAGCGACTGAGGGACAGCGCGTACACGAGCGCCCGACAGAGCGGCTCGGGTGTGAGCCGCGCCGCCACGAGCTCCTGCAGGGTCACGCGCCCGCGCTGGATCACCTCCACGAGCTGCAGCGCATCGCCCGAGAACCCGAAGCGCCGCACGTCCGCGTCGCCGCGGATGGTGAACGGTGCACGGCCGATGCGCGCGAGCGTCCCGTGCATGCGCGTGGAGGCCTCGGCGTGGGTGCGCAGCCCGACCCAGAGGATCTGCAGCGGGTCGACGCGCGGCGCCCGGCCGGGCGTGTCGGCGAAGGCGTCGACGCCCTCCCGGAAGACGAAGGTGGTCGCAGGCGGGAAGCCGAAGATCCGCGCCATGCGCAGGATGAGCTGACGCGCGAGCGCCCACTCGAGCGTGCGCTCGTCGATGTGGCCGAGCGCGACGAGCGCCTCGCCGACGAGCCCCGGATCGCACAGGGCGCGCTCGATCTCGGTGGAGGTCACGACCCCTGCGTTCACGAGGACTTCGCCGAACAGCGCGAAGTTGTCCGAGGAGCGCACGCGGCGCGGGATGCCGCGTTTCAGCTGCACGACGCAGCTCGGTCCGCCGGGCGGCTCGACCACGAGCGCACCTCCGACGCGGGCGTCGAGGGCGCGCACCAGGAAGTGGGCGAACGGCTCCTCACGAAACAGCCCCGGCTCCGTCGGCGGCTGTAGAGGACACATGGGCTCACTCTACGTCAGGCCGGTCGGCGCGGGAACCACGAACGTGGCATCGGTGCCGCACGCGCTTCTGCTTACACGTCCGGCGCTTCCCGCGCTTCCGGCACTTCCGGCAGCGTGGCGCCGGTCGCGTCGCGAGGTGCTAGCGTTGGGGCCCACATGTCGCGCGGCCACCTCCTCATCGTCGACGACGAGACGGCGATCCTCTCCACGCTCCGCAAGGCGCTGACGCTCGAGGGCTACGGCGTGGACGTCGCGGGGGGCTTCGCCGTCGCCCAGAAGAAGCTCGCGGTCGGCGCCTACGACCTCGCGCTCTTCGACGTGGCGCTGCCGGACGGCAACGGGGTCGCCCTGCTCGAGCGGCTGCGGGCCGCGGGCAACGAGCTGCCCGTCGTGATGATGAGCGGCGAGGCGACGATCGACCTCGCCGTCCGCGCCACGCGCCTCGGGGCCATCGATTTTCTCGAGAAGCCGGTGTCCACCGATCGGCTGCTGCTCGTCATCGAGAACACGCTGCGCCTCGTGCGCGCCGAGGCCGAGGCCAAGGAGCTGCGCTCGCGCGCGGGCATCATCGGCGAGCTCGTGGGCCGAAGCCCGGTCATGCTCGCCCTGCAGCAGCAGATCGCCCGCGCCGCGCGCAGCCAGGCGACGGTCATCCTGCGCGGCGAGCGCGGCACCGGCAAGGAGCTCGTGGCGCGCGCCGTCCACGAGGCCTCCTCGCGCGCCGCAGGCCCGCTCGAGAAGGTGAACTGCGCGGCCGTGCCCGGCGAGCTCATCGAGAGCGAGCTCTTCGGCCACGAGGCCGGGGCGTTCACCGGCGCCACCAAGCAGCGCCGCGGGAAGTTCGAGCGCGCCAGCGGCGGGACGCTGTTCCTCGACGAGGTCGGCGACATGCCGCTCGCGATGCAGGCGAAGCTCCTGCGCGTGCTGCAGGAGCGCGAGATCGAGCGCGTCGGCGGGACGGAGACCCTGCCGGTCGACGTGCGCGTGGTGGCAGCGACCAATCGGGACCTCGAGGAGGCGTGCCGCAAGGGCGAGTTCCGGGCCGACCTCTACGACCGGCTCAACGTGCTGCCGCTCTTTTTGCCGCCGCTCCGGGCACGGCGCGAGGACATCCCGCTCCTGGCGCGGCATTTTCTGGCCCTGGCCGTCAGCGCCAACGACCGGCGCGGCATGACCCTCGCGGACGAGGCCGTCGAGGCCCTCACCGCCTACAGCTTTCCCGGCAACGTGCGCGAGCTGCGCAACCTCATCGAGCGGCTCGTCATCTTGACCCCCGACGAGCGCATCGACCGGCAGGACGTCGCCGCGTGCCTCGGTGGGCTCGGCGCCGCGGGGCCGAGCGGCTCCTTGTACCGCCCGGGCGTGCCGTTCCGCGTGCTCGTCGAGGAGTGCGAGCGGCGCATCCTCGACGAGGCCCTGCGCCACCACGAGGGTCAGATGACGGCGACGGCCCGCGCACTCGACCTCGAGCGCAGCCACCTCTACAAGAAGGCGCGCGCGCTCGGCCTGCGCGGCGCGAGCAAGCCCGACGACGACGAGGGGTGACCTAGAGCTACCCGCCGTCGTCCGAGTCGGGCGGCTGCGCGGTCGGAGCCGCCTGCGCCGCGACCGCCGCCGGGGCCGGCGTCGTCGGGCGCCGGGTGCCCTGGTAGCCGGGAGGGTAGGTGACGCCGGGCGCGCCCTTGTTGGCGAAGTAGATGCGCAGCATGCGGCTCGCGAGCTCGGCGGCCTTCACCTGCCACTTGCCGCGGTTCACGACGAGGACCGAGAGCGCGACCTCGGGGGCGCGGCTCGGCGCGAAGGCCACGAACCAGGTGTAGAGCGACGAGGGGTCGGCCTTGGCGAGGGTGCCCGTCTTGCCCGCCACCTCGATGTCCGGCAGATAGGGCCGCCCGGCGCGATCGTGGAAGGCCTTGAAGCCCGAGCCGTTGCGCACCGTCTGCTCCATCATGCGCGTGACGGCCGCCGCCGTGCGCGGGTCGAGCACGCGCTTGAACACCTGCCGCCCCTCGGGCGCGGCGTAGATCTCTTCGCCGTCCTCGTCGAGCACGCGCGCTACGATGGTCGAGCGGATCATCTCGCCCCCGTTGGCGAGCGTCAGCACGATGTTGTTGCCCTGGAAGGGCGAGAGGGTCGAGTGCCAGAAGCCCGCCGCCGTGCGCGCGAACTCGAGCTCCTCCTCGGGGATCTCGAGGGTGCTCTTCTTGACCGGCACGTCGAAGGGGATGTCGAGGTTGTAGCCGTAGCGCTGCGCCGCCCCGAGGAGCTTCTCGCCGTCGAGGTGGGCGCGCGCCTGGCGCGCGAAGATCGTGTTCAGGCTGCGGCCGAGCGCCATCGGCAGGGTGGCGCAGTACTTGTCGCGCTTCTCGTCCGGCTCGAGGTCGCGCAGCGTCACGCGGTGCTCGCCGCCGGCGTAGCAGAACTTCTCGTTGAGCGGCACGCCGGCCTCGACGAGCGCCGTGCCGGTGATGATCTTGAACACGCTGGCGCTCGGCGCGGTCGCCTCGCTCGCGACGTCGCGGGGCCGGCCCTGGTTGTAGTTGGCCCACGCCATGATGCGCCCGGTCTTCACGTCGCTCATGACGATCGAGCCCTCGTAGAGGCCGTTGTTGCGGAGGTAGCTCACCGCCGCGCGCTGGTAGTCGGCCACGAGGGTGAGCTCGGCGTTGCGCCGCCCGTGCGCGGGCGCCACGGCGACGTCGCGGCGATCGTCGATGCTCGCGAGGTCGACGTCGGTCAGTGCCGGCGGGTCCACGTTGCCGCCGCGCTTGCCGCCCTCGGCGTCGTCCCGGGACAGGAGCTTCGCCTTGGCCAGGAGGTCGGCCACGGTGCCGTCGTGGTGGCGCAGGAAGGGAAGCGTCGCGGCCACGATGCCGGCCGCTCCGAAGATCGCGATCCATTTGCGCATGAGGGCGCGCTATCCCGCCCGTCGCCGCGGGGCCAAGTTGGTGGCGGCACCGAGCGGACGTTCCGGCCCACCTTCGCGGAGCGTATGCTCCGGCATCGTGAACGAGGGTCCCTGGCGAATGCGCTGGCGCGCCCCGACCGCGCGCGCCGTGGCGGCGCTCGGCCAGGCGCTCATGGTGCGACCCGGGGAGGGCCGGCAGAGCGCGCTCTGCTTTCTGCACCTGTTCCTCGCCTCGGCGGTCTTCGTGCTGGGGCGCACGGTGCGCGACACCCTGTTCCTGAGCCGGTACGCGCTCGGGGCGCTGCCGTGGATGTTCGTGCTCTACGGCGTGGCCTCCGCCGTCACGGTCGTCCTCTACGCACGCTTCGCCGACCGGCTGGCGCGCGACCGCGCGATCGTCGTGTGGTGCGGCGTCGGCGTCGCGAGCTACCTCGCGACCTGGGTCGCGGTGCGCGCCGCGAGCGCCTGGATCTACCCCGCGTTCTACGTGTGGAGCGAGGTGTTCGCCAACCTCGCGATTTCGCAGTTCTGGACCCTCGCCAACGAGCTCTACGACGCGCGCAGCCAGCGGCGCCTCTACGGTCCCATCGGCGCTGCCCGCGTCCTCGGCGTGGTCGTCGTGGGCCTCGGCACGAGCGGCATCGTGGGCCTGGTCGGGACGGCACAGCTCCTGCTCGTCCTCGCGGCGCTGCTCGTCGGCATGGCCCTCGTCGCGCGCCGGCTCGGGCGCGAGCCGCGGGTGGGCCTCGGGGGCGTTGCGCCGGTTCCGCGGGCGCACCCGCGCACGGCGCCGCTCTGGCGCGACCGCTACGTGGTGGTGCTCTCGGCGATGCTGCTGCTCGCCTTCGCGGCGCTCACCGTGGGCGACTACCAGTTCAAGGCCATCGCGCGCGAGACCTTCCGCGAGGACGACCTCGCGCGCTTCTTCGGCTTCTTCTATGCGGCGACCGGCGTCGTCGCCTTCCTGTTCCAGCTCCTGGTCACACCGCGCGGGCTCGGGCACTTCGGCGTCGGCGCGGGGATGAGCGTGATGCCGGCGGTGTTCGGCGTCGCCAGCCTGGTGCTCCTGCCGCTCACGGTGCTGCCGGTGGCGACGGCGATGAAGTTCGCCGACAACGGCTTTCAGTACACCATCCACGAGACCACGCTGCAGTCGCTGTACGTACCCTTCGCAAGGGCGGTGAAGGCGCGCACCCGGGCCTTCCTCGACGCGGTCGTCAAGCCGCTCGCCTACGGCGTCGGGGGCGCGCTCCTGCTCGTGCTCGCCGAGCCGCTCGGCCCGCGCTGGCTCGCCCTCGTGTCGCTCGCGCTCGTGGGCGGCTGGTTCGCGATCATCCCGATCGTGCGGCGCCGCTACCTCGGCAACCTCGAGGCGACGCTGAGCGCCGCCGGCCTGGCCGCCCTCGGGGCCGAGGCGGTGATGGACGCCGCCGGCCACAAGATCCTCGTGGCCGCGCTCTCGGCGCCCGATCCGCGGCTGGTGCTCGCGGCGCTCGACGAGATCGACTCGATCCCGCCGGCGACGGCGCGGGCGACGCTCGAGCGGCTGCTCGCCCACCAGAGCCCGGCCGTGCGCGTGGCCGCCCTCGAACGGCTCGCCGTGCTCGGGCCGGCCGCGCCGGGCCCGGCGGACGCCCCGGAGCAGGCACCGGCGCCGACGGCCGTGCGGCGCGCGCTCGCCGACGCCGTGCCGGAGGTGCGCGCGGCCGCGGCGACGGCCCACGCGGTGCTCACCGGCGACGAGGCCATCGAGGCGCTCGTGCCGCTGCTCTCCGACCCGGTGCGCTCCGTGCGGGCCGCCGCGCTCTCGGGCGTGCTGGCGCACGGGGGCTTCGAGGGCGCGATGGTGGGCGGAGAGCTGCTCGCCGCGCTGTTCCGCTCCGAGGATCGCGCGGACCGCATGGACGCCGCGAGCGTGCTCGCCGCGCTCGGGCGCCAGGGGCGGCGCCGGCTCGAGGCCTTGCTCGCGGACCCCGACCCGGGTGTGCGGCTCGAGGCGGTGCGCGCCGCGTCGAGCGTGGCCGATCGGGTGCTCGTGCCCGCGCTCCTGCGGGCCCTCGCGGAGCGCCACACCGCGGCGGCGGCGGCCGCGGCGCTCGCCGCCGTGGGGCCGGCCGCGGTGCCGGCCCTCGCGGGCCTGCTCGTGCGCGAGGACACGCCGCGGCGGATCCGGCTCGAGCTGCCGCGCGTGCTGCGCGGCATTGCCTGCGAGGCGAGCTACGCCGCGGTCCGGGCCGCCACGACGAGCCCCGATTCGCACCTGCGCCTGCGCGCCTTCGCCGCCCTGTCGCGCTTGCGCGAGACCCTGCGCCGGCCGGTCGAGGCGCTCGCGACGGTGCGCACGTGGCTCGAGCGCGAGATCGTCGAGACCTGCCACAACCTGCACGCCTGGGAGCGCGCCCGCCCCGAGTTCGGCACGCAGCTGCTCGACGAGGCGGTCGACTTTCGCCGGGTGCGCGGCGGACGGCGCGTGCTGCGCATCCTCGAGCTGCGCTGCGATCGGGAGGCCTTGCGCCTCGTGCGCGAGCGCATCGAGGACCCCGAGCACCGCCCGAACGCGCTCGAGGTGCTCGACACCGCGCTCGAGCCCGCGCTCCGCGGTCTCGTCCTGCCCTTCTTCGACGATCTGCCGATCGCGGACAAGGCCCGGCACTTCGGCCTACCCGAGCCGCCCGAGCCCGCCGAGTTCCTGCGCGCGCAGTGCCGGCACCCGAACCCCTACGTCGCGCTCGTCGCCCTCGAGGCCCTGGCGCAGAAGCGCCACCCGCTCTGTGCCGAGGAGGGGCGCCGCGCCCTCGCGCACCCGGACCCCATGGTGCGCGAGGCCGGGCTGCGGGCCCTGTGCGCCCTGCCCGCCGTGGACGCGCCCGCGTTGCTGGAGCAGGCGTGTCGCGACCCGGACCCGGGCGTCGCGCGCCTCGCGGTCGCGCTCCGCAAGCGCCTGCGAGCCGGCCCGGTGCGGCCCGCCTCGGTGACGGCACCGCCCGTCGAGATCACGGAGGTCGTCATGTACTCCACCGTCGAGAAGCTCCTGCTCCTACGCACCGCCCCGGTGTTCGCGAAGCTGCGCAGCGAAGACCTGGCGCCGCTCGCGCGCATCGCCGAGGTCGAGCGCTACCAGGCGGGCGAGCCCGTGTTCGTGGAGGGCGAGATGGGCGATGCCCTCTTCGTGCTGGTGCGCGGCCGGATCGCGATCTCGCACGGCGGCGAGGAGCTCGCCACGCTCGGGCCCGGCGAGGCCTTCGGCGAGATGGCGGTGCTCGACGAGGCCCCGCGCAGCGCCACTGCCCGCGCCGCCGAGGAGGTCGAGGTCCTTCGCATCGGCAGCGAAGCGTTCTACGAAGTCCTGCATGAGCACGCCGAGATCGCCGAAGGGGTCATCCGCATGCTGAGCCAGCGGCTGCGCGAGACGAACGAGGCGCGCGGCGTCGATGCGCGGAAACACGCCGAGCACCGCCGCGCCGCCACGGTGACGGAGCGGATCGCGCCGGCACCCACACCCGCACCGGGCCACGACGCGTCACTTTCGGCGGCAGCGACCGCCCACAAGGGGTGAACCACCATGTTCGAATCGGCCGAGCTCGGACACACCGTCACGAAGGCGAGCTACGCGCGCCAGGTCCCGAAGCTGCGCGAGGCGCTGCTCGACGCGCAGTACGATCTGCTCGAGAAGAAGAGCTTCTCGACGCTCATCCTCATCAGCGGCGTGGACGGCGCCGGCAAGGGCGAGACCGTCAACCTCCTGAACGAGTGGATGGACCCGCGCCACATCCACACCCACGCCATGTCGGTGGCCAGCGACGAGGAGCAGCAGCACCCGCGCAACTGGCGCTTCTGGCGCGCGCTCCCACCGCGCGGCAAGATCGGCGTCTTCTTCGGCTCCTGGTACACCTACCCGATCGTCCGGCGCGCCTACGGCGAGATCAAGGACGCGAGCCTCGACCAGGCGATGGAGGAGATCGTGCGCCTGGAGCGCATGCTCGCGGACGAGCGCGTGCTCGTCCTGAAGCTCTGGTTCCACCTGTCGAAGAAGCAGCAGAAGAAGCGCCTCCTCGCCCTGTCGGCCGACAAGCGCACCCGCTGGCGCGTGACCGAGAGCGACTGGAAGCACTTCGAGATCTACGACACCTTCCGGCGCGTCTCGGAGCGCGCGCTCCGGCAGACGAGCACCGCGGACGCCCCGTGGCGCATCATCGAGGGCGCGGACGCGCGCTACCGCTCGCTCACGGCGGGCCGGATCGTGCTCGAGTCGATGCGCACGCGCCTGTCGCAGACGCGCCAGCCGCGCCCCTTCGCGCCGCCGCCGGCCAAGCCGGACGAGCCGAACCTCCTGCGGGCGCTCGATCTGTCGCAGAAGGTCAGCGACAAGCGCTACGACAAGGAGCTCGAGGCCCTGCAGGGCCGACTCAACCTGCTCACGCGCCACCCGAAGTGGCGGAAGACCGGGGTCGTCGCCGTGTTCGAGGGGGCCGACGCGGCCGGCAAGGGCGGCGCCATCCGCCGCATCACGGGCGCCCTCGACGCGCGGCAGTACCGCATCGTGCCCGTCGCAGCGCCGACCGAGGAGGAGCGCGCCCAGCCCTATCTGTGGCGCTTCTGGCGCAGCGTGCCGGCCTACGGACAGTTCGTGATCTTCGACCGCAGCTGGTACGGCCGGGTGCTCGTCGAGCGCGTCGAGGGCTTCTGCGAGCAGTACGACTGGAACCGCGCGTACAGCGAGATCAACGACTTCGAGGAGCAGCTCTCCGGCCACGGGCTCGTCGTCGTCAAGTTCTGGCTGCACATCGATGCGGACGAGCAGCTCCGGCGCTTCAAGGAGCGCGAGGCGACGGGCTTCAAGCGCTTCAAGATCACGGCCGAGGACTGGCGCAACCGGAAGAAGTGGAAGGACTACGAGGTGGCGGCCTGCAACATGTTCGAGCGCACCTCGACCGAGATCGCGCCCTGGACGCTCGTGCCCGCCGTCGACAAGCGCTTCGCGCGGATCAAGATCCTGGAGACCATCTGCGACCGGCTCGAGGAGCAGATCAAGAAGGGCTGACGGACTGTCTTCGCGCCAAGTACAGCGAGGCCTCCGGCTCACCGGTGGCGACGAGGGGGGCGCCCACCCGCCGGGCGGGAGACGGAGAGGGAGGCTCGCACGGCTCGAGCAGGAACTGCCGCACATCCGTCTCGCCGAGCCTTGACCTGGGCTATGCTGTCCCCTGCCACGGGGGAATCGAGATGCAGGCCTCGGCAGCCGGCGTGTTCGCGTTCTGGACCGACCGCTACCCGCGCGACGAGCTCGGCGTGGTGTCCTTCCGTGGCACCGAGCAGGTGTCGCGCCCGTACGCGTACGCGGTCGTCCTCGCGGGGCGGCGCGTCGACGCGTCGGCGCTCGAGCGGGAGGTGCTGGGACTGCCCGCGCACCTCGCCTTCGGCTCGGACGAGTCCGGCGCCCGGACGGTCCACGGGATCGTGCGGCGCGTCGAGGTCGAGGGGACGTCGGGCGCCCCCGCGGACGAGCCCCGTGTGCGCGTGCGGCTCGTGCCGCGCCTCTGGCTCCTCGGCAAGAACCGCCACAGCCGCATCTTCCAGGACCGCACCTGGCGCGAGATCGTCGCCGCCGTGCTCGCCGAGTCCGGCGTGCGGGCGAGGTTCCGGCTGCTCGGCGCGCCGCCGCTGCGCAACTACACGGTGCAGTGTACGCGGCGCGCACGTGAAGCTCGCGAGCGGCGCCGGCGAACGCGCGCACGGCGAGCTCGGCGGGCCCGCGGACGCAACGCGACCGCTCGAGCTCGTGGTCGCCGACGGCGCGAGCGAGCCCTACCGGGAGAAGCGCTACGAGCTCGCGGTGATGGGGCGCGAGTATCGCGGCACGACGAGCGCGGACGGACGCATCTCGGAGCGCATCCCCGCCGACGCCACCCAGGCGAGCGTCACCGTGTGGCTCGGCCAACCGCCGGCCGGCGCCGCCGAGCGCTGGACCCTCGAGCTCCGGGAGCTGCCGCCCGCTGCGACCTTCGCCGGAGCGATGCAGCGGCTCCGCAACATGGGCTACCACCCGGGCGTCGTGGGCGACGAGCCGGACACCGCGACGCGGGAGGCCGTCGGCCGCTTCCAGCACGACCACGAGCTGCCGGTCACGGGCGAGCTCGACGACGCCACGGGCGACAAGGTCGCCGAGGTCCACGGCGCATGAGCGCCCGCCCTTTGGCTCGACACGAGGCAAGGCCGCCATGACGCGATTCGTTTCTGTCGACCCGGCGACCCTGCCGCCCGCGAACGCCCCGGCGGCCACGAGCGGCAGCGGCCGCCTCGAGCCCCCGCTCCACAACTTCGTCTATCTCGACTGCGGCCTCTGGGCGGGCTCGGGGGACACCGACAACGGCGGGCCCCTGTACGTCCCGCAGCGCAACTTCGGCCTGGTCCACGGCCGCTGGGTGCTGCTCTGCGAGTACCTCGGCCCCGGCGTGCCCGAGACGGAGCGGCCCGACGACCCGGACCGCGGCCACTTCGACGACTACTTCCGCCGTGACCGGCACGCGGAGGGGATGCGTGCGCTCTCGGAGCTGCTCGAAACGCTCCGCGACGGCCCGCACCGCGCGCGCGTCATCGCGCGCGCGTACTGCCACACGGTGCTGCCGGCGGCGCAGGAGCCCAACCGGGACAAGATCTACGTGTTCCTGCCCGACCTCCACATGCCGGTCGTGACCGCCAAGACGGGCTACGCGACCGGCCCCGTCGCGACCGGCGAGGCGCTCGGGCGCATCCAGACCTACCCGTCGCCCGAGGACGACCATCCGTACCTCCTACCCGCCCTCGCCACCGCCATCGCGCCGGGCCTCGCTCCGGCCATCGTCCCCGACCTCGCGCCCGTGCAGGTCACCCTCGAAGCGTGGTACCGGAAGTACCGAGCCGCCGACATCTTCCAGACCGCGCACGAGGATCTTCACCGCTTCGCCCGCCGCCTGCACGCCTATGCCGGCCGCCCGGGCGCCCGCAGGCTGCACCTCGTGCAGCTCGGGGACATGATCGACCTCTGGGTGGGGCTCCGCCGGATGTTCGTGCCGAGTGACGCCCGTGGGCTGTTCCCGACCATCCTGGATCCGGCGACCGCGGCTGCCTTGACCACGTGGAGGTTCGTGAAGGCGTGGACCGACTGCGCGCTCGACGCCGCCGGTCCGGCGCGCACGCGCGCCCTGCGCCGGGCGGTGGAGGCGCTCGTGGCGCTCCCCGGCGACCAGACGTGGCTCTATGGCAACCACGACTGCTACTTCGGGCTCGGCTTGCCTTCGGACAATCGCCTGCTGCCGCGCCGCAAGAGGGTGCTCGACCGGGAGCCGGGGATCTTCGCGGAGCACGGCCACCGCACCGACCCGTCGAACCGCGACGGGGCGCCCAACGGCCACTTCGTGACCGCTGGGGTCTTCATGGAGCCCCGCCTCCGTCATGCCGACGGCACCGTCGCGTGGGCCCTCGGCGATCGAGCGACCCGCCTCCGAGGGGCGGCAGAGCACTGGACGCACAAGGCGCGCCGGAATGCGCCCTTCGGGATCTACGTGATGGCGCACACGCACGAGCCAATGCTCGAGCACATCGAAGTGGGCCCCTACGTGCGACCGCCGGTGCGTGCCATGAGGTGACGCGGCGCGCGGGTGCAGGTGTCAGTCCGCGTCGTCGTCGTCGGCAGGCGACTTCAGGGCTTGCAGGAGCAGGTTCATGGACGCCTCGCCCACGCGCAGCTTCGCCAGGCGGCCGGCGATGGCCTCGGCCGTGAGGCGGCGCGCGGGTGCGGCCGGTGGGGGTCGCACGGGAGAGGGCGCGGGGCTCGCGGCCCCGACGTCGGGAGCTTCGGACGCGGGTGCGTCGTCGCGCGGCGCCTCGGCGGCGCTGGGGTCGCTCGGCGGCACCTCGTCGCCGACGCTCGCGGGGCGCGCGACGAACGCAGGGCGCGCGACGACTGCCGGGCGCGCGAAGCGCTCAGGCTCGCCGCTAGGCGGCACGGCGGTCGCGGGCAGCGGCAGGCGGTCCCAGGGCGTGCCGGCTCGCGTAGCGCTCGGCTGGGCGGCCGGCTCCGCCGGACCGAGGGGAAACGGCGCGACGGGGCGAAGAGCGGCCGCGAGCGCCACGGCTGCCGGGAGCTCCTGGGTCGACGCGCAGCCGGGCGTGCCCCCGTCGAGCGCCACCGTCGCCTCGTCCGGGACGGGGACCGGCGCGTGCGACGCCGGGGGGACCCATGGCGACGGCCGCGGAGGCAGAGATCGCACGGCATCGAACGCGCGGGCGCGCGCTGGAGACGCGGGCGCGGCGTCCGCGCGGCCGGGCGGCTCGGGCGGGAGCTCGAGCGTCTTCTCGCCCACGACGGGCAACGACGCGAAGCGCATCAGGATCGTCTGCTCCCAGCGCTGGCGTTTGTCCTCGCTGCTCTCGGGCCATGCGACCGCCGCGCCGGGCTCGGCGAACGTGGCCTCGAACGCGAGCGCCCCGAGCGCACCGTCGTCACCCGCGACCTCGTGCTGGCCGCGCCAGAGCACGGAGCAGACCCCGCGATCGGCGTCGATGGCAAGCGTGTCGACCACGAGCGCGACCGGCGCCACCGCCTCGCCGGGAGCGCGCACGCGCGCGAGCGCGCGGCCTTCGGGGACGCGCGTGCACAGCCGACGTTCGCTCGGGTGGATCCCCTCGAGGACGAGCCACTCGCCGCCACAGAGGAGGTCGACCTCGTCGACGAGCGTGGGCTCGGCCGTGCCCGCGGCACCGAGCGTGCGGTCGAACAGGACCTCGGCGCCACGCCGCAGGCAGATCCGCGCCGCGCCGCCGCCGAAGGACGGAGCGCCGCGCACGGGCCGGGTGGCCGCGAGCGTGACGTCGCAGCGCGGGCGATCGGGGGCGAGATCACCGGGGACCTCGTGACGCGCTCGGAGGGGCCGCGGTCGGTCGGCGCCCGCGATGGGCTCGGGCGGCAGGGCCCTCATCTCGCCACCAGGCACCAGGGCGAAGGTGGCCTTCACGACCACCGTGACCCGCAGGCGCTCCCCGGCGCGCCACGGCAAGGCGCTCGCGCACACGGCGGGGGTGCAGACGACACCGACCGAGCCCACCGCTTCAAGCTACGCCGCGCACGTCGGGCGTCGAGTACCATCGCGCGGACCCCGGGCGTGGGCCTTCTCCGACCTCGGCGCGACCAAGCCCGTGCCGGCGCTCCTGACGGGCGACGGACTGGCCGCCGCGGCGCACCCGGGTCATGTAGGCTGAGCCGCTTGACCCGCCCCCTCGCGCCCCGCCGCTCGCGCCTCGCCCCTCGCAGCCTGCTCGGCGTGTGCGTCGCCGCGGCGCTCGGCTGCGGCGCGAGCCCGAGCGACCGCGCCGAGCCCTCCGCGAGCGCGCCGGCCGTGGGGAGCACGACGCCAAGCGCCGCATCCGCGCTCCCGAGCGCGGCGGGTGCGCAGCCATCGCCTAGCGACGCCACGACACCGGAGGTCGGTCCGACGTGCACCACGAACGGCTGCCTCCGCTGGGCCCTGCCCCTCGGCGACTACCCGCGCGAGGTGCTCGCTGCCTTCGTGCCGCCCGGCGTCACGCTCGACAACGGCTACTCCCTCTACGGGATCGAGCTCGTGACGAATGGCGCGCTCGCGCGGGCCACCATCGCCGTGCCGTTCGGCGTGCCGGCGCCGCCGGGCGGCTGGCACGTCGTCGCCAACAACCACGGCACGAGCGGGCTCGACGACCCGTGCGCCGTCGCGGGCACGCTGCCCGGCGCCGGCCTCGCGGGAGCGTTCGGGGCCCACGGGCTCATCGGCGTCGCGACCGACTACCCCGGCCTCGGCACGCCGGGCGTCCACCCCTACCTCGTCTCGGAGGTCGAGGGGCGCGCGGCGCTCGACGCCCTGCGGGCCGCGCGCACGGCCGCGCGCCTCGGCCACATTCCGCTCAGCGGGCGCTACGCGATGGTCGGCCTCTCCCAGGGCGGCCACGCGACCCTGGCGGCGGCCGCACAGCACCTCGCCTACGCGCCGGAGCTCGATCTGCGCGCCTTCGCGGTCTCGGGGCCCGCCTCGGCCTGGGAGGAGCACTGGCGCGCCGGCGCGCAGCAGGACGGCCCGTTCGCGGCCGTTCACGCCATGCTGTTCTACGCCTGGGCCGACCACTACGGCTACCGCGGGCCGCCGCTCTGGTCCCCGCACGCCGCGCCGCTCATCGACGAGGCGATGCGGCACAGTTGCGTCGTGCCCTTCGGGGGGCGTCCCGCGCTCGCCACGTTGCTCGGCAGCAAGATGGCCGACATCTTCGCGCCCGAGCTCCTCGCGGCCTACCGGAGCGGCCACTGGGGCCTCTACGCCCCGTTCGCCGGCTACTTCGCCGCCAACCGGCTCCGCCCGTACCGGCAGTCGGCGCCCCTGCTCGTCTACCAGGGCGCGCTCGACCGCATCGTGCCGGAGTGGGCGACGCGGGAGCTCGTGACGGAGCTCGAGGCCGGGGGCGTGGAGCTCCGCTACGAGGTCGTCCCGGACGGCCACCACATCGACGTCGCCTTCAGCGAGCTCGCAGCGCCCCAGCGCCGGAGCACGCAGGCGCTCGCGTGGCTGCGCGCCGCCCTCGACGCGGAGCGCTGAAGGACGAGGTCGAGCGTCGACACCCGCATCCTTCGACCTTCGACTTTCCACTTCGACCCGGAGGGTCTCTACTGAGGGAGTTACCGGAGGCCACCATGTCCAGCCGCTCTTCCCTTCCGAGGCTCGCCGTCGCTTTCGTCCTCTCCACGCTCGCCGCGGTCGCGCTCGCGGCGACCGCGTGCAGCGGCGAGGAGAGCTCCCACCTCGGCGGCACGGGCGGCAGCGGCGCGAGCGCCGCGGCGGGCGGGAGCTCGGCCGGCGGCGCGGGGGGCTTCATCCTGATGGGCGGCTCGAGCCCGCACGCCGACTTCCCCGAGGCGCCGGTCGTCGAGGGCGGCCTGCCCCCGGACATCGCGAGCCTGTTCGAGACGACACCGGGCGATGGGCAGGTGGGCCCGTGCCTCGCCGAGCCGGCCCTCGGCGCGATGATGCCGACGAACTGGGCGCCACTCTTGTTCGAGTGGCTGCCGCCCGCCGAGCTCAACGTCTTCGAGCTGCGGCTCGAGATCGACAACCAGCTCCACCCGCTCGTCGTCTACACGACGGCGCCCTCCTACACGGTGGCGACGGGCATCTGGGCGAACCTCGGCAATCACAGCGCCGGCCACGACATCGCCGTGACCCTGCGCGGTGCGCGGCTCGAGGGCGGCGTGCTCACCATCGGCCCGCGCGTCGGCGCGAGCGGCGTCGTACACGTGGCGCCCGTCGCGGCGCCGGGCTCGGTCGTCTACTGGGCGGCCACCGGCGGCACCTCGTTCCAGGGCTTCACCATCGGCGACACGGTGCCGAAGACCGTCCTCACCCCGGCACTCGCCGGCGCGGCGTCGAGCGGCGGCACCACGAACTGCATCTCGTGTCACGCCTCGTCGCCGGACGGCAAGCTCGTCGTCTACAGCCGCGACACCGACACGGGCACGCGCGCCATCGACGTGCGCACCGTGGTCGGAGCCAACCCGCCGGCTGCGAGCGACGTTTCGCCGAGCGCGCTCGCCCTGCTCGGCCGCCACAAGCAGACCGCGCCCGTGCTCTCGGCCGCGCATTACTCGGCCGCCGACGCCGTCGTCGTGTCGGTCTTGTCCGACCCCGGCCTCAACGGCGGGCGCTACGAGCTCATCTGGACCGACCTGCACGCCGCGGACGCGAGCGGCTGGGGCGTGCTCGCGCGCAACGGCGACGCGCGCAACGTCTCGTCCCCCTCGTGGCGCCGCGACGGCACGGCGCTCGCGTACGTCTCGTCCCCGGGCGGCGGCGAGGGCGTCGTCGCGGACACGACGGCGGGCGACCCGACGATGGACATCTACACCGTGCCCTACAACGCGCGGCAGGGCGGCGACGCGACGCCTCTCCCCGGTGCGAGCGACCCCGGCTACCGCGAGTTCTACCCGGTGTACGCGCCGGACGACGCGCTGCTCGCCTTCAACCGCACCGACCAGCCGGTCAACTCCTACAACCAGCCCTCGGCCGAGGTGCTCGTGGTGCCGAGCGCCGGTGGCACGGCGCTACGCCTGGCCGCCAACGACCCGCCGGCCTGCACGGGCCTCACGAGCCCCGGCCTGACGAACTCGTGGGCGCGCTGGGCGCCGCAGTCCGAGACGGTGGGCAATCGCAAGTTCTACTGGCTCGTGTTCTCGTCGAAGCGCCGGCCCGCGAGCAACGCGGGGGGCGTCCTCTTGCCGCAGCTCTACGTCTCGGCAGTGGTCACCGAGGTCACGGGCGGCGTCGAGACCGTGGTCGCCGAGTACCCCGCGCTCTACGTGACCGCGCAGAACCCCACCGAGGGCAACCACACCCCGGCGTGGGACTACTTCGAGGTCTCGCAGATCCCCGACTGACGGGCGCGCGGCCGGGACGCTTGCTAGAATCCCGAGCCATGCAGTGCCCCCGCTGCCGAGGAGAGCTGGTGCGAGGACAGGCGCCGACCGAGCGCGCCGCCGCCTGCAGCGCGTGCGCCGGCGTCTGGCTCGACGACACCGCCGCGACGCGCCTGCGCGACAACCTGGGCCCGGAGCTCATCGCCTTCTCGGCCCGGGCGGGCGCGTACGCACGCGTGCAGGCGGACACGTCGGGCTTCGCGGGCGGCTGCCCGTGGTGCGGCGCGCCGCTCGCGCGCTACCGCGACCACGAGGCCGGGGTCGAGCTCGACGCCTGCCGCGGCCACGGGACCTGGTTCGATCGGGGCGAGGTCGAGCGCGTGGCCGAGGCCGTGGCGCGCGCCGCGGCCGCGCGCCCCCAGGTGATGATGCAGCCGCAGGGCCACTACGAGGCGCCGGTGCCCCACGACTACGTGCCGCCCGCGGTGCGCATGAGCGCGACCACGAAGATGTGGTACATCGTCGGCGGCGCGGTCGGGTTCCTCGTGAGCATCGCGCTCGTCGTGCTGTACGTGATCCTGCGCGTGATGCACTGAAGAGCCGTCCCTCGAGTCGGTCGAGCTGACCGTCTCGCTCGCCGAGATCTACGACGACACGCGCGTGCCGACCGCCGAGCGCACGGCGGCGGGGTGAGCGTCCGCGCCCCCCTCGGGGAGGCGCACGATGACACACACCTTCGGCACCGTGGCCTCGCTCATCGCGCGCCGTCCTCGGGCCACTCGCAGATCGATTCCCGCACGCCCTGCACGCACGCCGTGCCCGGCGGGCAGGGGCTGCGCTTCGAGCCGCAGGCGATCTGGCAACGGCAGGTTGGGCAGACGCCGTCGTGCTCCTCCCCGTCGAGGCACGCCGCGAACGAAGAGGGCTCCGCCCAGAAACACTCGCGCACGAGCTGACACGCCTCCGGCGTCGGCGCCGCGAGGTAGGTGGTCCGCAGACACTCGAGCGGCAAGCCGCCTCCGAGGTCGCAGGCATGCGCCGCGGCGAGACCCTGCACGGGGCACGCGCACACGAAGTTGTGGAGGTCCTCGGCCGAGATGTCGGGCGCGCCACGGAGCGCGCCGAGCGTCGGAGGCTCGGCGCCGCTCGGCCAGCTCGCCTCGAACACGACCGGCGTCCGACCGGACCACGCGAAGGTGGCCGTGACGCGGGCGCCGGGCTCCCAGCGAAAGACGACGGCGGCCCGCTTGCCGACCTCGACCTCCACGGCGGCCGTGCCGGCGTCTCGGGCCTCCGGCGCAACGGCCGCACCGATCGGCCAGGCGTCGAAGACGTTGACGGCGTCGTCGCACACGACACGCGCCCACGCGGGCAGCCGCTCGCCGTGGCACCCGAGCACGCCCTCGCCCGACACGTGGATGCGCTTGGCCGTGCGCCACGCCTCTTCCGTCTTCGGTCGCTCGATCCCCGCTGCGGCCGCCGGGCGCGCGGACGGCGCCGACGACGGCCGTGCGGCCTCGACGGTGACGTCCGGCAGGGCGGGCTTGCCCGTCGAGCCGCAGGCGGTGGCCGCTGCGACGCAGAGTGCCGCCCCGACTGCCGCGCACAGGCGCACAGGGCGTCGTCGTTCGCTCGGGTCCTGATGTGCTCGCATGGGTCCGAGGGCACTTTGCCCCACGACGGTACTCGGGTCTACCGGAGCTCGCTGCGCCCCTGCTCCGCCACGTGGCCCGTGGCGAGGTCGCTCGCCACGACGTGCGGCGCCGGGGTAGCGGACGGGTTGGCGCAGCCGAGCACCGGGTCGAGCGTCCTCGGCGCCCGCCGGATCGCAAGGGCGTCCAGGCGGACGCGTCAGACCGTCGGATCGTCCCCGAACAGCGTGGCGATCTCGAGCTCGACGCTCCCACCCACTCACCCGCCCCCGCCCACTCTCACGCCCCCGCCCACGCTCCCGCCCCCGCTCACTCACACGCCCCCGCCCCCGCACACGCGCACGCGAGCCCCTCGAGCGCCCCGAGCTCCCGCGTCCGGTTGTACTCCGCGAGCGCGGCCCGCAGGCGCGGCGTGCAGGCCGCACAGCCCGACGGCAGGCGGTGCGGCTCGAGCCCCTCGTCGCTCAGGCCGACCGTGAGCTCGCCCGAGGCGTGGGCCCGCCGCACGATCGCGACGACGGACCAGAGGCTCGGGGGCTGGTAGCGCCCCGCCTGGAACTCGCGCTCGACGAGGGCGCCGCGCGCGACGAAGGTCGGCTGGTACGCCGCCCGCGCGCGCACGCGCGTGCGGGCCGCGACCTCGAAGACGTAGCGCGCCGAGGCGACCGCGTCCTCGACGGCCTCGGCCTCGGAGAGACCCGGCGGCTTGATGATGAGGTAGGCGAGCAGGCGCGCGCCCGCCTCGCCCAGCACCCGGGCGGCGCGCTCGAAATCGGCGCGTCCGAAGCCCTTGTGGATGAGCACCTCGCGCACGTGATCGTCGGCGCTCTCGAGGCCGATGCCGACCTCGAGCTCGCGGTCCCCGAGCGCCGCCCGCGCCGCGGCGAGGTCGTGGGCCTTGACGTGCTCCGGGCGCGCCTCGACGAGCACGCGCCGCACCGTCGAGCGCCCGAGCCGGCCGAGGACGTGGGCGCGCACCTCGGGCGGGATCTCCTGGTCGGCGAAGAAGGAGCCCGAGTTGTAGAGATCCACCTCGCCGACCCCGTCGAGCGCCCCGGGCGCGTCGAGCACCGAGTCGAGCTGCGCCACGAGATCCTCGGGCGGCACGCGCTCGCCCTTGGTCGACATCTCGGCGAAGCCACACATGGTGCAGCCGCCGTCGAGCCGGCGCGCGTAGGCGCAGCCGATGGCGCGGAAGATGAAGATGAGGCGCGTGGTCGGCTGGCCGTCGAGCCACGCGGGCACGCGCTCGACCCAGGCCGGCAGCCGGAGGTCGAGCTCGCTCACCGGCGCACCAGGAAGGGGCCGATGGCGAGGGCATCCATGCGCGAGCGCGCGTAGGTGCGCGCCGCGTGCGCCGGCGAGCACACGATGGGCTCGCTCACGTTGAACGACGTGTTGAGCACCATGCCGATGCCGGAGCGCGCCTTCACCTCGCGCAGGAGGCGCGCGTAGAGGGGATTGGCGGCCTCGTTGACGACGTGGACGCGCGACGTCGCGACGCCCGTCGAGCCGTTCTCCTGCACGACGGCGGGGATGCGCTGCGCCGCGCGGCGGTCGCGCAAGGGCAGGGCGAGGAGCATGTAGCCCGCGGCGTCGAGGTCGGCGGGCGCCTCGAGCAGGCGGCCGACGTCCTCGGCGAGCACGGACGGGGCGAAGGGCCGGAACGACTCGCGCTCCTTCGTCCGGGCGTTGAGCCGCGTGCGCACGTCGAAGCGGCTCGGATCGGCGAGGATGCTGCGGTTGCCGAGCGCGCGCGGGCCGAGCTCGAGCCGGCCCTGGAACCACGCGACGATGTTGCCGTCGAGCACGAGGCGCGCCGTCGTCGCCGCGAGATCGTCGGGCTTGTCGGCCGTGAGCCCGGCTGCGGCGAGCGCGGCGGCGATCTCGGCCTCGTCGTACTCCGGCCCGAGGTACGCGTGGTCGAGGCGCGGCCGGCGGTGGCCGAGCAGCTGGCACCACACGAGGCAGGCGGCGCCGAGCGCGGTGCCGGCGTCGTTGGCCGCCGGCTGGATGTGCAGGGCGGTGAAGGGCGTCCGGCGCAGGATGGCCGCGTTGGCGACGCAGTTGAGCGCCACCCCGCCGGCCATGCAGAGCGCCGCGGCGCCGGTCTTGTCGTGGAGCACGCGCGCCAGGTGGACGATGACCTCATCGGTCACGACCTGCAGACCGGAAGCGATGCTCGCCTCCTCGAAGCGATCGACGACGCTCGTGCGGCGCGGACCGAACAAGGGCTCGAGCCCCGCGAAGTCCGGCGCGCGAAAGCGCGTCACCGTGTTGTCGACCGAGAACCCGTCGTCGGTGAGCCGGACGAAGCGCCGGAAGCGCTCGGCGTAGTCGACCGCGCTGTCCTCGCCCAGCGGATCGGTGATGCACGCGTAGCCCATCACCTTGCCGGGCCCGGCGTAGCGATCGAAACCGAGGTGCTCGCTCATCTTCTCCCACAAGAGGCCGAGCGAGCTCGGGTAGCCCACCTCCACGAGCGTGCGGAGCTCGTTGCCCTCGCCGACGCCGAGCCAGGTCGAGGCGGACTCACCGATGCCGTCGATCGCGAGCACGGCGGCCCGCTCGTGGCGCGACGGGTAGAAGGCGCTCGCCGCGTGGCACAGGTGGTGCGGCAGAAAGTGCACCTCGGCGCGCGTAAAGCGGGCCCGCAAGAGCTCCCCCGAGCGGCGCACGTGGCGCGCGAAGGTTTCCTCGCCCTCGGGCGTGCCGAAGTCCCCCGGCGGCACACCCGGCTCGCGGAGATCGCGGTTCGCCGCGAGCCGGCGCTCCGGATCGAGCGAGAGCGCGACGTGGTCGACATCGCCCGGCTGGACGCCGCCCGCCGCGAGCACGTAGGCGATCGACTCCTGCGGCAGCTCGTCGGCGTTGTCGACGCGCGCGTGCTTGGCGTGCTTCACGCGGTTGAAGCGCTCCTCCTCGACGGCGGCGACGATCGCGCCGTCCTTGATGAGGCACGCCGAGGACTCGTGGTAGGCGCAGTTGACGCCGAGGACGACGGTCGACATGCGCCCGAGGATCCCAGGATCGCGCGGCGAAGGAAAGGCCGCCCAGCCCTCGCTCCGCCTCGCTCCGCCCGCCCCGCCCCGCCCCGCTCCGCTCCGTCGCCCGCGTCACGCCTGCGGCGCGCGGGCCTTCGCGAGGTCGACGACCCAGCCGACCTCGGGCCCCGCGAACACCGTGGGCTCGGTGAGCTTCGTGTCCGTGAACGAGCCCTTGCCGTCGGGCACGCGGCGCGCGGCGTGGATCTCGGCGACGCGGCGGCAGGTCGGGCAGTACTCGACCGCGAGCGCACTCGAGCGGTACGCGGGCGGTGGCACGGGCGCCTGCGCGAGCCCCCCGAGCGCGGGCCCGTGACCGCTCTGGGCGAGCTCGCAGAGCCAGCCCTCCCACTCGGCCGGCACGCACAGGCTCGTCGACTCGAGCGGCCTCTTGCAGGCCACGCAGGCGCGCGCGAACGACTGCGTCACGAGCACCACGCCGCCGAGCGAGATGGCGCCCGCGAGCAGGAGGAACATGATGTAGATCTTGCGCCCGCTGCCGAGTAGCTCGGTGAAGAGGTGCAGGTAGACGAGCAGCCCACCGAGCGGGATGAGCCCGACCCCGACGAACATGCGCCACGGCACGAAGCGGCGGGCGACGAGCGGGGCGTGCATCGCGGGCGGTGGTACCACCGGGAGGCGCGGGTGGACAGGCGCGGGAGGCGCAAGCGGGCGCAAGCCTCTACGTGGCCTCGCTCCAGACCTTGGCGCGCCGAGCCCGGCCGTCCGAGGACGGAGGCGCGCTCGCCCGCCTGCCGAACGCGAGCTGCACGCCGGCGCGCCCGAGCTCGCGGGCGCTGTCCGCCAGCACCGCCGCCGTCAGAGGATGCTCGTCGAGCCAACCATCGGGGAAGCCGAGCTCGAGCGCGTGCGGCTCGCCGCGCACCACCACGCGCGGCAGCGGCTCCTCGTCGCGGCTCCGGCAGAGCGCGGCCGCCACGCGGAACAGCAGCGTCAGAAGCATGACCTCCTCGACCCGCTCCGGGGCCAGCCGGGCGAAGTTGCCGCGTCGCAGCTTGCGCCGGTGGCCCAGGACGATGGCGGCGAGCTCGGTCTGATCCTCGCGCGCGAAGCCGGGCAAGTGCGCGTTCTCGACGATGTACGCCGAATGCCTGTGGTAGCCGGTGTGGGCGACGGCCAGACCGATCTCGCACAGCTGGGCCGCCCAGCCGAGCAGCTGCGCGGCACGCGCGCGCTCGACGTGCCACGGCTCCGCCACCTCGTCGAGCAGCGCCAGCACGCACCGGCCGAGGCGCGCCGCCTGAGCTCGATCGACGCGGTAGCGTTCGACCAGCCCACGAATGGTGCGCTCGCGCACGTCCTCGTGGCGGATGCGGCCCACCAGATCGTGGAGCACGCCCTCGCGCAGGCCGCCGGGCGCGGGCAGCAGGCGCTCGAGCGCGAACGCGTCGCAGAGCGCCTCGAGGATGGCCAGACCGCCGGGGATCACGGTCGCCCGCTCGGCGTCGAGCCCGCGCACCTCGACGCGCGTCACGTGGCCCGCGGCGCACAGGGCCTTGCGCAGGCTCTTCAGCGCTGCGGGGCCGATGCCCTCGCTCGCCCAGCCGTTCGCGCGTGCCGCAGCTGCCACGGCGTGCACCGTGCCCGACGACCCGAGCGCGGCCTGCCAGTCGGCGCGCAGGTAGGGGCGCACGAGCGGCGCCAGCTCGATGAGCGCCGCGAGGCGCGCCTTGCGGAAGCGCTCCTTCGTGAGCTCGCCATCGGGAAAGCAGCGCTGCGTGAGGCCGACGCAGCCCATGAACAGGCTGTCGGCCTCGAGGATGCGCGTCCCCTCGCCAATGATGCACTCGGTCGACCCGCCGCCGATGTCGATGACCAGCCGCCGCTCGGCGGCGCCGTCGCTCGACGGGACCGTCTGGCCGACGCCGAGATACACGAGGCGCGCCTCTTCCTGACCGCTGATGGTCTCGATCGGGTAGCCGAGCGCGCGCTGCGCGCGCTCGGCGAACGACGCACTGTTCCTGGCCTGGCGGAGCGTGTTGGTGCCCACGGCCCGCACCCGGTCCGCCCGCATCCCGCGCAGGCGCTCGCCGAAGCGCGCCAGGCACGCAAGAGCGCGCTCCACCGCCGGCTCGCTCAAGCGCTGCTCCCGATCGAGCCCGGCCGCGAGGCTCACGCGCTCGCGCATGCGGTCGCGTACCTCGAGACGCCCGTCGCTGAGGCGCGCCACGACGAGGTGGAAGCTGTGCGAGCCGAGGTCGACGGCGGCCGCTTCGAGGGCGGGCGGGGGCGTGGACGCGCGTTCCATGGCCGAGCACGGGGCGCGGGTCATGCGGGCGGCTCGGCTGCGAAGCGGTAGCCGACGCCACGCACCGTCTCGATGTAGTCGGCCGCGGCGCCGAGCTTCTCGCGCAGGCGCTTGACGTGGGTGTCGACCGTGCGCGTCGTCACGTCGGCCTCGATGCCCCACACGTCCGCGAGCAAGGCCGCGCGGCTCTGCACCCGGTTCTTGCGCTCGTAGAGCCCCACCAGGAGCTTGAACTCGAGCGCGGTGAGCTCGACCTGGCTCGCGTCGACCCACGCGCGGTGGGCTGCGCGGTCGATGCGCAGTCGCCCAAACACCTGCGGGCTCTCGATGACGGGAGCCGCCCCACCCTTGCGGCGCAGCACCGCATCGACCCGCAGCGCGAGCTCGCGCACGCTGAAGGGCTTGACCACGTAGTCGTCGGCGCCGACCTCGAACCCGACCACGCGGTCAATCTCCTCCCCCTTGGCGGTCAGCATCACGATGCCGATGCCTGCGGTGCGCGGGTCGGCGCGCAGGGCGCGGCACACCTCGGTGCCCGGCACGTCCGGCAGCATGAGATCGAGCAGCACGAGGCCCGGCCGCTCGACGCGCGCGCGGTCGATGGCCTCGCGTCCCCGGCCGCAGGCCACCACCTCGTGCCCGCCGAGTCGCAGGTTGAACTCGAGCACGCGCACGAGGTCGCCCTCGTCTTCGACGATGAGAATGCTGGCCATATCCTCCTCATTCGTAGCCCACGTACGTGACGGGTGTGCAACGAGGCCGTGACGGCTCGTCGCCGCCCGTGCCCGACCCGCCGGCAGCGGCGCGGGGCGCTCGATGTTGCAGACTCTTCGCCCGCCCGACGCCCCCTCGATGCCGGAGCCGAGGATGCTGCCACCATGGCATCGCTCGTGGGGCTCGTCGGTCTCGTACTGAGCGCCGTCGCGCTCCTCTTGTACGTCGCTCAGCACCTCGTGTTCCTCTTCGTGTGGCACCGACGCGCGAGCCTGCGGCCCGGCGGCGCAAGCCCGTTCGTGACCATCCTCAAACCGCTGGCCGGCCTCGACGACGAGCTCGCCGAGAACCTCGAGTCGTTCGCGCGCCTCGACTACCCCGCATTCGAGATCATCTTCGGCGTCGCCGATCCGGCCGACGCGGCCCTGCTCGTGGCGCGCGCCTTCCTCGAGCGCCATCCGGAGCTCTGCGTGCGCATCGTGCTGACGGACCCCGAGGCCGCCGCGAACCCGAAGGTCGCGCAGCTCGTCGCCATGGCCGCGCGCGCGCGCGGCGAAGTCCTCGTGGTGTCGGACTCCAACGTGCGCGTGGGACCGGACTACCTCCGCGCGGTCACGGCGGCCCTGCAGGTCGATGGAACCGGGCTGGTCACGACCCTCGTGGCCGGAACCGGTGAGCGCACGCTCGGGGCAGCCCTCGAGAACCTGCAGCTCTGCGCGGTGGTCATGCCGGGCCTCGCGGCCCTCGGCGCCGTGTCACGGCGCCCGTACGCGCTCGGCAAGTCGATGGCGATGACGCGGGACGCCCTCGATGCCTGCGGCGGCTTCGAGGCCGTAGGGCACGTCCTGGCGGAGGACTTCGTCCTCGGGCGCCGTGTCGAGGCCGCGGGGTACCGCGTCGCCCTCGCGCTCCACGTCGTGGAGAACCGCAACGTCGCGTGCACCTTCGCGCGGACGCTGGAGCGACACGCTCGCTGGGCGAAGCTGCGTCGCGCCCTCGACCCCGCGGCCTTCGCGTGCGAGCCGCTGTTCGCGCCGGTGCTCGTCGCCACGGTCGGCTTCGCGCTCGCGCCGTCGCTGCCCGCGCTCGCTGCGCTCTTCGTCGCGATGGGGGTCCAGACGGCGTTCGCCACGGCGGCGCTCCGCGCGCTGCGCGGTCGCGGCCTTTGCCTGCGCTGGCTGCCGCTCGAGGTGGTCCGCACGTACCTCCTGGCCTTCTGCTGGCTGCGCGCCTGCCTGAGCCGGCGGGTCATCTGGCGCAACCGTCCGTTCGTCATCGGCGCCCACACGGCCATCCAGCCGGCTCGCGCCAGCGCACCTGGGACCTACGCGTCGACGACCTGATCAGGAGCGCACGGCGCGCCGGAGACGCGCTACCGCCGCTGGCGCGATGTCACGCATTGTTCGCCTTGCCGCCGCGGGTTGTTGGCATGGCTGCGCTCTATTCCGAGCATGACGAGCTGTGTCCGACGCATTGCACACCTGTCCGACCTCCACCTGCTGTCGTTCGCCAACCGCGGCGTGAGCGCCGGCAACACGGTGCGCCGCGGTTTCGTGAGCCTCGGCCGGCCGCTCGATCCCGAGGCCCGGGCCGCGAAGGCGCTCGCCGCGATGCGCGACGCGCGCGCCCTCGGCGCGGAGCACCTCGTCCTGAGCGGCGATCTCTCCGAGCTTGGGCTCGCATCCGAGCTCCAGGTGCTGGCGGACGTGCTCGCGAGCTCCGGCTTCGGGCCCGAGGCCGTGACGCTGGTGCCGGGCAACCACGACCGCTACGCGGGGCCCGAGGAATGGGCGACCGCGCTCGCCGGGCCGCTCGCACCGTGGATGCGACCCATGCCGACGGGCGTCGGGGCATGCGTCGACCTCGGGTCGGTTCGCCTGGTACCGATCGACGTCACCCGACCCCAGTCGGTGATGCGCTCGGCCGGCTTCGTGACCGACGCCATCGTGGAAGGGCTCCGCCGGCTGCTCCACGACCCGGGCCTGACGCGGCTGCCCGTGGCGGTCGTGCTGCACCACCCACCGTTCGCGCTCGCACCGATCCTGCACCGCCTGGACGGCCTCATCGGCTGCGAGGAGCTTGCGGCCCTCGCGCAGCCGCTCGACCAAGTGCAGTTCCTGCACGGCCACCTCCACCGCAGCGTCGACCGCGAGCCGCGCGGTGGGTGCGCGCGCGTGCTCGGCGCACCCGCCGTGGTCGACCGGGGCGACGCGTTTCGCGTCTACGACGTGACGGTGGACGGCCTCGTGCCCGTCGTCGAGCTCGGGATCGCCGCGGCGTGATGGGCTACACGCGCCCGTTCCGCATTGGAGCCCGGTGCTCGCGACCCACGCACGCCGTACCGAACACTCCGCCGGCGTTACCGAGCAAACGTCTGCACCGAGGCGATGTACGTGCCGAGCGCCACGACCGTGAGACAGAGCGCCGAGCTCAGCGCGAAGAGCAGCGCCGCGCCGCGGCGCAGGTCGCGGTCCTCGCGCCGCGCCAGCCACACGCAGGCCACGGCGCCGAGCGCGGTCGCGACGGTCATGAGCGCGAGGTGCTCCTTGGTCTCGAAGAGCAGCGCGGCGCGCTCGCTCACGCCGAACAGGCGCGGCCGCACGAGCGCGACGTAGCGCGGGTAGATCCACAGGCCCGTCGCGAACGCCGCCGCAACGAGGAGGCCCGCACCCGAGCTCGCCCAGCGCGCCCCGTTCGAGAGCGGCGCGCCGCGGCGGAGGCGGATCGCGGGATGCGCAAGCACCGCGGCCGCGAGGACGCCGAAGTGGCCATGCACGCCCTCGAGGAGCGCGAGAGCGCTCACGCTCCGGGTCCTCCCGCCCTGCTCATGCCAGCCACCACGCGGCGACACCGAGGACGAGCACACCGAGGGCGGTGGCGAGGTGCCAGCGGCGCTCGCCCGTTGCTCCGGCGCTCGGCGCCCCGAGTGGAGCGGGCGATCGTGCCGCGAGCGCCTGCACCACGAGCGCCACGAGCCCTCCGAGCCACAGGGCGACCGCCGTCCGCCACACGAAGCCCACGTGACTCGCCCGCAGCACGAGCCCGGGGGACAGGGCGCCGTCCCGCACCCGCTCGAGCGCGCGCAGCAGCATGTAGCTCGCGGACGCGCCGAGACCGAAGGCGAGCGCGCCCGCAGCCGAGGAGCGACGCCAGCCCGCCTCGCCCGCGGAGGCGGTCTTCGTCGGGGCAGGGTCGTGCGCGTCGCGTGCCTCGCGCGCCTCGCGGCGCGGGGTGGCAGGCAGCCAAGCGAGGGCGGCGAGCCCCATGGCGGCGAGCACGCCGAACGCGAGCAAGAAGTGGATCACGGCCGCTCTCCCGCGGCCTTGATCAGCCTGAACAGCCAGCCGGTGTGATGAACCGCGAGCAAGGCTGCGGCGCACACGGCCAGGGACGATGCCGCGCCGAGCACCGCCCGACGCCGAGCGCTCCAGCCACGACGCAGGGCGCCCTCGGCGCCGAGCGCGCTCGTGGCGACCACGAGCCCCGCCGCCCCGAGCACGAGCGCAAGCCGCCACTCGTAGCCGGAGTCGTCGTCGTAGAGCAGCAGCAACGCCACCGGCGCAGCGAGCGCGTAGGCCGCGACGGCGAGCCGTCCCGGCGCGAACGCACGCCGGAGCGCCGCCCTTCCGAGCGCATACCGCCCCGCGAAGACGAAGGTCGTCGCGCAGAACAGCCCGAGCAGCGCGTAGCAAAAGGGCGCGCCAACCTCCGCCCAGCGCTCGGCCAGCGCCAGGGCGTGTTCGGGTCGACGCGTCAGCCCCGCTTCGTCGAGCAGCGCCACCGACCGAGCGGGCTCGCCGAGCGCGAGCGCGGCGAGCGCCGCACCCGACACGGCGAGCTGTCGTTCGCCTTCGGTCACGTCGGAGAGCTCCGCCAGCCGCCGGTAGGCCGCGAGCGCCCGCACCGGGTCCGAGAGCCGCCGGAGGTACGTGTCGCCGAGAAACGCGAGCGCCTCGCGGCGGACGCGCCCGTCGGGGAAGCCCTCGACCGCACGCTCCAGGTCGGCGAGCACGGCGTGCGTCGGCTCGGCGGCCATCGCGCTGGCAAGCGCCGTCAACGGCGCGAAATCGCCCTCCGCGTGGGCGGCGAGCCATTCGAGCCGTGCCCGCGCGCGGCGCGCGAGCCGGCTCTCGGGCAGCACCGCCTCGGCCTGCCGATAAAGCGCGCCTGCCGCAACCCAGCCGTGGCCGAGCTCGGCCTCCGCCGCGCGCGACAGCAGCACCTGCTGCTCCTCGGCACGATCGCCCGCGGCGCTCGTGCCTGCGCCGGGGCCGCTCGCCAGGGTCGCGAGCGCGAGCACCACGAGCACCACCCCGCGCCGGACCGCTCGACGACCACGAGAACGCTGGCGCCAGGGCCCCCGGTTACTTCGTGTAATCGAACTGGTCAAGCAGCGTGCCATTGAGGCGAAGCGCCCGGTACTGCAGCGTGCGGTCCTGGACGGTCACGATGACGAAGTTGCGCTCGCTCTCGCCCGTGTGCACGAAGTAGCAGCTCGTGTCGACACCGTAGAGCGGCGCGCCGGCGCCCGCGGCGACCACGTAGAGCGTACCGCTCTCGGACACCGGGACCGCGTTGGGGCCCGAGGCGGCGATCTGTCCCTCGGTACCCTGCATGCCGCGAATGGGCACGGAGCGCTCGTAGAAATGGTCGTGCCCGGAGAACACGACGTCCACCCGGTACTGGTCGAAGATCGGCTGGTACACGCTGCGCAAGGCCACGTCCGAGCCGTGCGAGCCGCCGCACGAGTACGTGGGCCGGTGGTGCATCGCGAAGATCCAGGGAGTCTTCTGGCGGTCGACCGCCGCCAGATCCGCGCGCAGCCAGTCTACCTGCGGCTGGCCGGTGGCGGTGGCTGCCGGCGTGTCGTTGAGAGCCACGAAGTGCGCGTTGCCGTAGTCGAAGGAGTACCACTCCTCGCCCTGCGCGAGCTCGCCGGGCGATACGTCCTGCGGCATGGCGAACTGCGCCACGTAGTTGACGGACAGGGCGTCGTGGTTGCCGTTGACCACCATGAAGGCGCTCGTCGCGAAGAGCCCCTCCGTGCTGAACCCGCCGCTCGAGGCGGCGAAGAACCCGTTCCACTCGGCCTGGTTCTGCCCAATGACGACGGCGTCGCCGCTGAAGAGCTGGAAGTCGATCGCCTGTGCTGCCACGGCCTGCTGCACCTCCGCCCACGTGGTGGGGTCGTCGCGCGAGTCGCCCGTGACCGCGAACTTGAACGACTCGGTGGCGCCGATCGCGGGCCCGGTCGCGAAGTCGTACACCGGGCTCCACGCGCCCGGACCGCCCACCTTGTAGTAGTAGACCTTCGAGGCATCGAGGCCACACACGTGGACCTCGTGAACGCGCGTGCGCTGTGCGCCGTCGAGAAGCGAGCCGTACAGCATGTGGTGCCCGGTGACGCGCTTGACCGTGCCGCCCGGTGCGCTCGCCGCCTGCACGTCGGCCTCGCTCGTGCCGTACAGGAGCTCGGTGGCGAGCGTACCGTTGTCCGTGCGCCAGTTGACCGCGAAGCTGCTCGGCGTCGGGCCGGCCCAGCTCGCATGAACGTGGTCGGGTATGGGGTTGGCGCCGAGCACGGCGCTCGAGAACCCGGCCTCGACGCCGTCGGGTACGTACACCGTGTGATCGCAGCAGCCCGGCTGGTAGGGCAGGCCGGCAGGTGGGGCGTCGAGACAGCCGGCGCCCTCGCTGGCGGCCAGCGCGCCGCCGGCACCGCCACCGACGAGCCCGGTGGTCTCGCACCCCACCGCCACCGCCACGAGGCCGAGCCCCGCCACGCCCACCAACGTCATGATTCGGTTCATCCCATCCTCGCCAAGGTCAAATGCCTGCCGTGAGCTGCATCCAGAACACGTCGTCCTTCAGGCCCTGGACCGTGCCGGCGGCCGTGACGACGTTCTCGCGCTCGCGCTTCAGCTGGTAGTTCACGGACAAGCGCAGCGTCGGCTCCGAGGTGGGCAGGTAGTTCACCCCGAACGTGAGGCGGTAGCGGCTCGGCGCGTTGTCCGAATCGCCGTAGTTCGGGGGCGCCGCGTAGCCTGGCGTGCTCGCGTCTCCGCCGAACGGGGCGCATTGTCCGGTGCCGAGGTCGCAGACGCCGTTGGGCTCCACCGAGTCGTAGCGAGTCAGGACCTCGATCGCATGACTGTCGGTCCACTCCCGCGGCAACACGTACTGGAGCTGCACGCCGAACCCGCTCGCGATGTGATCCGGCGCGCCCGCGACGCCCTTGCACGCGTCCCCGTAGCCGAGCGTGTTGCCGAGACCGCTCGACGCGCCGTTCTTGAACCACACGAAGCTCGTGCTCGCGTAGAGGCCCTGGTAGCGCACCTCGCCGTCGACGGTGAATCCGCGATTCCACTGCCCGCGGTCGTCGCAGTTCGTGTAGACGCCGCCGCCCACCGCCACCCGCGGCAGGACGTTGCGCGCGATGTCGTTCTCGGCGAGCTCGCCGTCCGGCACGCCGAGCGCGTGAAGCTGCACACGCGCGGTGTAGAGGAAGGCGTCGTCGTCGTTTCGTGTCTGGTTCGGTCCGCGACCGAGAAAGGCGCCGGCCCGGTAGTCGAATGCGGGCATCGGCTCGTCGGGATCGTCGCTTCCGCCCACGCGCCCCCCGGCCATGACGCCGATGTCGCGGGGCGACAGGTAGCGCAGATAGGGGCGGTCCTGCCCGAGCGGCGTGTAGATGGTGCGATCGATGAACGCGAGGTTGAGCTCGTTGAACTGGAAGGTCTTGAGGAACGGAACCTGGAATTGCCCGAGCCGCAGGTAGATGGCCGGGTGAAAGCGCCCATCGATGTAGGCGTCCCCGAGTCCGGGCGTCGGGGTGAGGTCGAGCTCGAGCTTGCCGAAGAAGAAGTGCTGGGCCTTGAAGCTCGTCCCGAGGCGCGCGCGCTGTAACCAGAAGCCGTCGTCGTCGAGCGTCGCGTTCTCGTCGTTCTGCCGCCAGATGATGCCCGGTTGTGCCCAGGCCCCGATGTCGAGGTAGCGCTCGGGCTCGGGGCCTTCGTCGGCAGCCTCCTCGGCCACGCGTATCTCGGCGCGGGCCGGCGCCGCCCGGCCGAGGACGCAGCCAAGGGCGCCGAGTGCCAGCCACCGTACGCGCACGCGTGAACGTTTCATTCAGGCCCGAGCTTTGCGCAACTCGGTGACGCGCGCGTGGCGGTTCGTCGAACATTGGGTGTCATGGCCGTCACCAGACCCGTGGCACGTGGGATCGCGCGGGCTCGCTCGCCGGCGCCGCGGGGCGCGCGAACTTGTCACCCGCACGCGACACACCCGCGGCAACCCACGACTACGCTGCACCAGCATGTTGGACAAGGTGATGAGTGCAGGACTCTCGGTCGTGTTCCAGCCCATCGTGGACCTCGAGAATGGGCGCGCGTACGGCTTCGAGGCGCTCGGGCGGGTGGATCGGCGGCTGGCCGACTGCGGCCCCGTGGAGCTCCTCGACCTGGCGCTCCGGCGCGGGCGCCTGCTCGAGGTGGATCGGCGACTGCGCGCGCTCGCGCTCGGCGAGATCGCGCGCCACGAGCCTCCGGAGGGGGTGACGTTCTTTCTGAACGTCGACACGCGCATCTTCGACGATCCGGCGCTCGTTCCCGGTTACACCCGGGCCTTGCTCGCCGACCTTGGAATCCCGCCGGCGCGCATCGTCCTCGAGCTGTGCGAGCGCGACCCCGAGCTGCCGAGCGCACGGCTCGCGGCGCTGATGCGGCATTGCGGCGCGCAGGGCTTCCGCCTGGCGCTCGACGATTTCGGTGCCGGCTATGCGTCCTTCGGCGCGCTCGTGCAGATCGGACCGGAGATCATCAAGCTCGACAAGTCCCTCGTGCGCGGCATCGCGGAGAGCGCCTTGCGCTTCCAGCTGTGCAGCGCGCTCGCCGGGTTCGCGCGCACCGTCGGCATGAGGGTCGTGGCGGAGGGCATCGAGACGCAGGCCGACCTCGCGGCGCTGCGCGCGGCGCGGGTCGGTCTCGGTCAAGGCTATCTGCTCGGCGTGCCGCGACCGCTCGGGACGTACGCGAAGCGCTGGCGCCGGACGCGCTCGAGCGCGAGCCCGCTCAACGTGCACCCGGTGACGGCGGCGTGACGGTGTCCCCAGGCAATCCCCCGGCTGTGGACTGCTCCGGCGCGTCGTCGTTCGGCGGCGGTGTCGGCGCCTCGACGGCACCCCGCACACCGGTCGAGCCGCGCGCGTAGCCCGGGGGCGGCGTCGGATCGAGGACTGCGACTCCGGATTGCAGCAACGCGGCCTCCCAGGAACTTCCCATCGCCTCACCTCCGCACACGAGGCTAGCCGCCGCACGTGGCGTTCCTGTGACGAGCGCGCGGAGGCGCGGTCACATGTCGAGAAGCGCCCCGAGGCGCCCCGAGGCGGCGGCGCTCGTGGCCGCTAGAACCGCACCGCGACCCCGTCGTCGCGGCTGGACGACCAGCCCGTCGCGGGCAGGCACGGCGCGCCGGGCGGGCAGGCCGGGCCCGCATCTCCGCCGTCGGCACGGCCCCACAGCACGAGCTCGTCGCCGACGACGTCGGCGAAGGCGTAGAGCAGTGCGGCCGTCTTGCCGAGCGTCGGGACGGCGCTCACGTCGGGCGTGCACACGAGGCCCGAGCGCGGATCGACCACGATGGGCTGCGGCGAGCCGCGCCCGAAGAGCACGACGCGCCCGTCGGGGAGCGCGAAGGGGTCGCCGTAGGTCGGCGGGATCGCGACGCGCTGCCAGCTGCCCGCGTCGAGCGCGTACACGGCGGCCGGATCGTGGGGCGTTCCGTGATTGTCCGGGTGCTGCTCGGCCTGCACGACGTGCGAGCCGGTGAACGCGAAGAGCCGGAGACCGCTCGCGGGCCGGGCGAGCGGCGCCCCGGCGGAGGCGACGTCGCGCCAGCGATCGGTGCTGCGCTCGTAGACGGCGCCATGGAAGGGCGCGTCCTGGCTCCACCAGAAGGCCGCGTCGTCCGTGGCGGTCACGAAGGCCGCGTCGGGGGTCGGCCCCGCTGCGATCGCGGTCCAGGCGTCGGCCTCGGGATCGTAGAGCGCGCCGACGGCCCCTGCGCCGCTCGCGCCCGCGCCGAAGGCGAGCACGCGATCGCCGAGCGCGAGCAAGGTCGGCGCGCCCGTGGCGGCCGGTCGGCCGTCCGCGGTCACCGCCGCCCACACGCGCGCCCGCGGATCGAAGCGCCAGCCGCCCCCGAGGCTGCGGCTGTCGAAGACGACGAGCCGGCCGTGCGTGTCGAAGCCCTCCACCCCCACGTGGCCCGGACCGCGCGCGAGCGAGATCGGCGCGAAGGAGCCCGCCGCGACGTCGGCGAGCGCAGCCTGCAGGCCGGTGCGCTGGCTGTCGTTGCGCCACAGGAGGAGCACGTGATCGGGCCCGACCGGCATGAAGCGCCCGTCGGACATCGGGCCCGTGTCGCCGCGCCGGTAGGTCTCCGGCCCCGGGCCCGCGTCGAGCCAGCGGTTCGTGCCCGCGTCCCACGCGACCGCGCGCGCCGGGCCGACGCCGCTCCGCACCACGACGAAGCCGCGCGCCGCGGGGAGCGCGCGCGTGTCTTCACCCTGCGCGGTCCCGACGGGCGGACTGGGCGCCGCGGGAATGGCGCGAAAGCTCACCGGCCGGCAGCCGGACGGCGCAGGTGCCGGCCCGGGCGCTCGTCCCGACCGAGGGGGCGCGACCGGCGCGAAGACGCCGTCGCCGCCGCGCACGCCGTCCAGACCCTCCGGCCCGGCAGCGCCGCCCGGCTTGCCCGGCCCGCACGCCGCGCCGAACGCCGCCGCGCAGACGACGAGCGCGGCGGCGGACGGAGCGCCCTGGGGGAGCCGAGGCGGGGCAAGCGTACCAGCGTTGGCGGGGAGGGGGGCTCCCCGCACGCTCACGCTCACGCCCCCCGCACGCACCCGCGCCCGCTCCCCCGCCGGCACGAGAGCATTTCATCCCCGGTGCCGGTTCCCATTTCGGGAACCGCCGAGGGGGATGACGCCCACGCGCGAGAGTCATCGCCGGTCGAAGTTCCCTCAAGGGGAACTGCGGGCCAGGATGAGCGCGTCATCCCCGGTGCCGGTTCCCATTTCGGGAACTACCGCGGGGGATGACGCCCACGCGCGAGAGTCATCCGCGGTGCCAGTTCCCATTTCGGGAGCTGCCGAGAGGGATGACGCGCTCTCTCTTGCCCGCGCGCTAGTCCACCGGCGGATCCGCGAGCGCGGTCCACGGCCGGCTCTCGACGAACACCCGCACGAGCTCCCCGTCGACGTGCCCCTGCTGCACCTCCATGTGGGCGCCCGCGGCGCCCGCTCCTTCTGCTGCGCGCGCAAGGTCGCCGCGCGCCGCATCATCCCTTGTCGCCGCGCCAGGGGTGGTAGGTGCCGGCGATCTTGGCGATCTCGTCGTCGCTGAGCTCGCGGTGGGTGCGACGTGCTCGTACTCGAGCCGCATCCATGTTGTTCCGCAGCGCATCCGCCGCTGCCCAGAGCTTCGCCTCGAAGCCGAGGTTCGCGCCCGTGTCCGCCTTCTTGAAGCGCGCCTTCGCCATCAGCCCTCGAGCCAGCCGGCGGGCGGGCGCCGCGAGCCTGGGAGCGTCCGGAGCCACGACCGCGCTTGCGTCGGCGAGGGTAACACGCCGGGCACCCGCCGAGAGACCGCGCGCCTCCGCCCCGAAAGTCCGGTAAGCCGGCCCGACAGTCCGGTAAGCCGGCCCGACAGTCCGGTAAGCCGCCCCGACAGCCCGGTAAGCCGGCCCGACAGTCCGGTAAGCCGGCCCGACAGTCCGGTAAGCCGCCCTGACGCTTGCCGGACCGCCCCGACACTTCGCGGACGGCGCCGAGCCTTGCCAATCCTTGGATTCCACGAGAGTTTTCGCCGGAGGCGAAAACCCTCGGTGCGGCGCCTCCCGGCGGCGCTCCGGGCGCCGCGCCGCTCGCTCTCGCTCCCCGAACCCTCCGATGCGGTGCGTCGGCCGTTTCCCCGGTGGAAACGGGGACCTGCGCGGCGCCCCGAGATTCCGTCCCCGCGCACCGGAAGCTCGCCGCGGTTCCGGGGACTTTCCGACCGGCCGACGAAGCTTCCACCCCGGTCCGCGAAAGTTGCGACCCGCCCAGCAAGCGAGGCGGCGCCGACGCGGTCTCGCGTACTTACCGCGAACGCCGCCGCCTGCCTGCCGGGCACCTGTCTCACGTGGGTGCGCCGGGGCCCGGCGTCACCGGCGTCACCGCCGGATCCGTCACGACGTCGGTCTCGTCCTTGCCGCGCCGCTTGGCGAGCCCGAGCCGGATGAGCGTCGCGCGTCCGAGCTTCGCGCTCCGCGCTTGCGAGCCCCAGTCGCCGAGCCACTTGTAGAGCTCGAGGAGGATCTGCACGCGCTCCTCGTCGCTCACGACGGGAGGCGGCGCGTCGGTCGCCTTCGTCGCCTTCACGAGCGCGCGCAGGCGCGTCAGCTCCGCCTTCGGGTAGCCCCGCTTCGCGAGCAGGGCGAGCGCCGCGACATCGGCCTCGTGCGTGTCGGTGCGGCCGACGCCGCTCTCGAGCACGTCGAGCCGGTCGAGGAGCGTCTCGACCGCGAGCACCGCTCCGGCGCCCTCGGTGGCCTCGAGGTTCTCGAAGAGGAACGCGGCCTGCGCGGGAAAGCCCCGCTCGAGACACCGCAGGATGGACTCGAAGTTGGGGTTGTCCCAGGTGTCGAGCTCGAGCACGGCCTCGCGCACCGTCTTGTCGAGCAGAACCTGCCCCCGCGGCATCTGCCCGAGCTTCTGGAGGCGCGACCACGCGTAGGCGTGCTCGGCCTCGTCGAACCCCTTCTGCGCGAGCGCCACCCGAGCTGCCAGGCTCTCCGCGTACCCCATGATGAACTTGAACACCCGAGCCGGAACCTCGTCGAGGGTCTGTCGGCTTGGAACACTCACGACCGGCATGCACCACCTTCCTTCCGCCAAGGGAGCGGTGCCCCGCCCCCGTTGCGGAGCGAATATCGCCGGGCGCGGAGGTCGCCCGCAAGAGAAATTCGCTCGGTGTAATGCCGCGTAATGTCTGCCGTTGGGTGAAGGTTCAGCTTGCGCCGTCGCGCCGCGCTGCGTCAGGTTACCCTACGGCAGGTCCAGCGTGAGGGTGTCGGGGCGGGCCGTGCGCGCCCGTGCGTCGAGAGCGGGCATCGACCGTTGACACTACGTATGGTTCCTGGTTGGATCCTCAGACCGATCGAAGTCGACGCCCGGAGTGCAGGACGGCATGTGGCCACGGAGCTACGACGGGGAGGTACCGATGGTGCAGAAGGCGTTCTTCGCAAGCTTCGTGGGGATCATGCTGCTGGGCTGTGTCGGCGAGGCGCCTCCGGATGCGGGTGGCGTCGGCGGCGCCGCGCTCGTGCCGCTCGGCCATGGCGATCACGGCACCGTCATCTGTCACAACCCGCCGGGAGATCCGTCCCTGGCAGCGACCCTCACGGTCGCCGAAGCCGCGGTGCCCGCCCACCTCGCCCACGGCGACACTCTGGGTGCGTGTCCCGCGCCCGTCGATGACTTGGCGGTCGAACCTACTCTCGATGCCCAAGCGGCAGGTGGGCCTCCCGGCGGTGGCTGCAATCCTTCCCCAGTCCACGTGGGCTGTCCGGGAGCTGCGCAATGCTGCAACGTGGGCACACCGGGCAAAGCCGCGTTCGGTTGCGTCAATACGTTCGAGAACCCACGCCACTGTGGCTCTTGCGGCCGGAGGTGCCCCGCGACCGCTCCGGATTGCGACAACGGCACGTGCCAGTGTCACGGCAGCGTTTGCACCAAGGGACTTGGCGGATTCGCCGCCGCGTACTGTGCCGACTTGCAGACGGACGAGGCAAACTGTGGAGCCTGCGGGCGCGCATGCCTTGCGGGCACGATGTGCTGCGACGGCGGGTGTATCGCGGTCGACAACGACCCGGATAACTGCGGCGCTTGCGGCAACCGCTGCGCATTGGCCGACACCTGCTGCGCAGGGGAGTGCGCGTCGTGCAATCCCGGCTGCGAGGACCCGAGGGCGATCTACCCCGTCGCCGCCGTGAACCTGAGCAGCGCGTGCGGCATCTCGCCGCACGTGATCGGCGGCAACTGGACGTACGCGTGGGGGCTTGGTGATCTCGGCTGCGTCCCCTACGACGGCGCGGAGCAGACGCTGTCGTTCACACCGGGCTTCCCGGCCCAGGACCCGCGCCAGGAAGCCATCGCGTTCGACCTCGACTGGGCGGCGCCCGTCGTGAACCCCGATCCGAATCTCGACAACGTCTACTACGTCCCGGTCGAAAACGACTTCGCGTCGGTCCCGATGGGATCCACCGAGCAGTACACCTTCCCCGCGCCGTACAAGACGGCCCACATCGTGCGCTACTGGCACGGGCAGTGCGCGGTTCGGACACCCTGGTCGGAGGTCTTCGACCCGATCTCGTCGACGCTGTTCGCGGAGTTCGCGACCGGTGTCGACGACTCCGTTTGCGAGGCGACTGCTGCATGGCGCGACTGGGACCGCTTCGCGCCGAGCTTCATCGGCCACGGGCTCGACATCCGCCATGGTTTCTCCTTCGAGGCGCACTACACCGTGACCGGCATCGGCGGCGTGTTCGGGGGCGTGGACATCGGCATCTACATGAATCCGGCCTACGTGTTCCACGTCCGGCCCGGCGACGGCCTCGTCGAGCTCGAAAACGTCCGTCAAGGTGTCATCAGCATCGCCAATACGTCCGCACTGCAGGCAGCGCTGAGCACGACGCTGCCGGCGACGGTTGCGAAGAACATCGAGGACGAGGCGACTTTTCTGCCGCCCATCCACACGCCGTGCACGCCAGGGCCCGGCGCACAGGACGGCTGCTATCAGGAGGTTGTTGCATCAGGTTTGCTGCACGACTTCTTCAGGCCTGCACTCGTCGGGACCTATGGCGAGGACGAGGCAGAGGTGCTGGCGACGCGGATGACGGCAGCGGTTGAGAAGAGGAACTTCAACTGCGTTCCGGTCGACCCCACGAGTGAGAACACCGTTTGCGGATTCCATCCGATTTTCGAGGCGATCAACGTGCTTCCCGACGTGCTCGAGTTCGTCGTCGCACCCGAGCCACTCACTCGTTGCTCGTGGGACACGTATCTGCTCTACTCGCTGCTGCCTACGGTCATCGATTACTTCGGCGGTGACGGCTCAGCGGTCGACTTTTGCCACGGTCCCGCGAGCCGAGCCGACGGCACGGTGCCCGTGTGGCAGCACGGGTTCGTGGAGCAGGACGTCTCGTACGGGGGGCCTGGCTGCCCATGATCGGCGCTGCGCGCTGCGCGCTCGTGGTTCTCGCCGGCGCGGCCTGCTCGGCGCTGGTCGCTGCGGCCTCGGTCGGTGGATGCGACAACTGCCCCGACGCTGCTGTCGGTGCGAGCCAGATCTGCGAGTGTGACGAGCAGTGTCCCGAGGGCATGGTCTGCCATCGTGGCACCGTGAGCTACGAGAGTGAGCAGTACCCCGTCGACTTCTGTTCGCGCCCCTGCACCCTGTTCGAGGACTGTAGGGCCAACGGCTTCGTCGCAGGATACTGTAACCTGTCCCTGCTCACGCCCGGCGGCTACTGCTGCAACCTCAACTCGAGTGATGCCGGCGTGCCCTGCCCACTTTGGCAGTAGTGCGTCGTCTCATTGGGCGTCGCGGCAGCAGCGAATGCCGGTCACGATCCATGGGCCGGAGCGAGCGAAGCCGAGCTCGTGGTAGCAACCCTCACTGTTGATGAAGTAGAAGTCGCCGCCCATGGTGCGACACCAGTCGAACTCGCCGGGGCCGGAGCACGCGTTCGTCCACTCGTTGATGTTACCGGCCATGTCGAAGAGGCCCGACCCGCCCTCGCAAGTGGGTAGGCTCGCCACGGGGAGTAGCGCGTCTTGGTCCGGAGCATGGCCCTGGTTGCATGCGCTCGGATCGTTCGTCGGCCCGTAGGGGTACTCGAACGTGCCGCCGGTCGTGCAGGCGTTCGTCCACTCGTTCTCGACCGGGTCGAAGTCGTCGACGCCGAGCGCCCCGCCGCCAACGCGGCCGCAGAGGCGCTTGCCCGCCCACGCGCAGTAGCCGGCCGCGTCGCACCAGTCGACCCACGCGACGGGGTAGGCGTCGCGGTCAGGCGCGGGCGGCCAACCCTCCGCCGGAACGAAGCTCGTGTTCCACGTGCAATCGGCCGTCTGCCCGGCCGTGCTCGGGTTGGCGGCGAGGAAGGTGGCGTAGTCGGCGTTCGTGACCTCGGTCGAGTCGATGCAGTAGCTGCCGCCTTGGAGGTCGGGCACCTCGATGATGGGTGGACCTGGGAGACCCGGAACGCAGCCGGGCGGGTACACGACGCCGCCAGCGCCCCCTGCTCCGCCTGCGCCGCCGCCGGCCGCACCGCTGCCACCCTGGCCACCGGTACCAGTCGCCGGGCCATGGCCACGGGCGGGCAGCGAGCTCCGGCCGCCACAGGCGCTCATGAGGAGCCAAGCTGCGAGCAGAGCCGAACGCGCCATGGGACAAAGATGCCGCCATGCCGAAAGGAGCGCAAGGGGAGCAGGATGTGGACCGCCACCGCGAACGCGACGGCGCCCACGAGCGCAACCGCAGCAACGGATTCTCGGCAGATGCCCGCAAGCACGTGGCGAGTGCGCACGGGCCGACGGCCGCGCGGTGCTCCGAGCGCGGTGCGAACGCGCGCGGATCGCCGACGGCGGACCGTACTTCCGGAAGGGCGTCGCTGGCGCAAGCGCACGCGCAGCCGACACGCCGCCCCGACCGCCGAGCCCAGCCCCCGCCCCCGCACCCTCTCACGCACCCGCCCCCGCACCCGCCCCCGCACCCGCACCCGCACCCGCGCCCGCTTGCGCGCTCGCGCCGATGCGGTTAGGCCTCTCAGCCGCGGGTGGTTCGTTTAGCCGCCCGTCGTTGACAACACGGCACGCAGTCGGTGCCTTCACGGCCACGCGGTCTCGGCCGCATTCCGTGGGTGCACCGGGCAAGAGGGAAGCCGGTGAGGCTCGAGGCCGTCCTCGACCGATTCCGGCGCGGCTCCCGCCACTGTAACCGGGTACGAAGGCGACACTCGCCACTGGGCGTCGGACGCCCGCGCGCTTCGCAAGGAGCGCACGGACGACGAGCTTCGGGAAGGCGTCGCCGGAGGACGATCCGGAAGCCAGGAGACCTGCTGCGCGCGACTGCGCGTTGGACCGGGCAGGCATGCGCCTGCTCGCTCCCACGCAACCTCGTCGCGAGGGCACCCGAGCTCGTTCGATGCCCTGCGTGGTGGGGACCCAACCCAGGGTGCGGGACTGCGCCCACGGAGGTCGGTATGAAGCGGGTCGAGATTTCGCTTTTGGCATGGGTGTGCGTGCTGCTTGGTGCGTGCCCCGTGAACATGGATGGCACTGCGGCGGGGACGGGCTCGGGAGAGACGGGTGGCGCGGCCGGGGCGGCCGGGGCCAACTTGGGAGGCAGCGACACGGGCGGCGCTGGCGGCGGCGGCGCTGGCGGCGGCGGTGCTGGCGGCGTGGCGCCGTGCCTCGATCCGGCCGAGCATGCCGGTGTCCTCGCCCTCGACGAGCCGGGCCTTTGCCTCGTCGGCAAGTACACGGCGCCCTTCGAGGTGGGTTACGCGCTCTCCCCCACCTGGGGACGGCATGGAGGGCCGCTCGTCGTCGGTGCCGGCGGCACGGCGGGTACGGCCGACGTCACGCGTTTCGCGGTGCCCGCGACTGCGACCGGCGTGCTCGCAGGCGCGACCACCAGCGTGCCGCTCGGCATCGTCGCGAGCGGCAGCGTGTACCTCGGGGCCACGGCGATCGATCTACCCTTCGGCGCCTTCACCTTGCTCTCCTGGACCGGCGACTTCGGCACGAGCGAGGGGGAAGTCCTGCTCGTGACCGGCGCCGCTGTGGCCGCTCGCTTCGCGGTGTCGGGCTTCTTCGACGGCGTCGGCATCGGCGCGCCGGCGGGCGGGCGCCTGCTCTACACCGGGCTCACGCCGCTCGCCGAGGGCGCCTCGGCGCCCCCGCTGCCGGCCGCCTACTCGGCCGACTTCTGCGCCGGCCTCGATCTATGCGCCTCCGGGCCCGTGGCGAGCTGGGGCGAGGCGAACGGCCCGATCGCGCTCGACGCGGACGGCAACGTCTTCGTCGTCGAGACGTCGTTCTCGACGGGCGACCTCGCGCTGCGCGGGTTCGCCGCGAGCACGGTCGCTCCCGGCGCTCCCGCGACCGACGGCGTCGAGCTCTTCACGCTGCCGGGCTTCGGCAGCGAGCTCGCGGCCATGGGTGGAGCGGGCGCTGCACCCGGGCTCGTGTTCTTCCAGCCCTTCGATCCGACGAGCTTCGAGGCGCTCGACGTCGTCGGGTTGCGGTACATCACCTCCGACGCGCTCGTCGGAGCCGTGGGCCCGGCTCACACCGCGATCACGCTCGCCACACCGGGCACGGCCGTGTCGCTCATGGCGGACGCGACGGGGCGCCTGTGGCTGGGTGCCGTGACCGCCCCGGGCGAGACGACGTTCTTCGTCCTCGGCCGCGATCCGGGCGCGTGACACCGCTCCAGCAGGGCCGCGACACTCGCGAGCGCCAGCGCCGGATCGACGCCGCGATCGTCCAGACCCGCCGAGAGCGAGCGCGACGCCGCGGCTCGCGGTCGCGATCGCGTGTCCGCCGGGCCGTGCGCCATCCCAACGTTTCAGGCCCCGTGCACCGGCCCAGCGACCGCGGTCCTGCGGCCGACCGTCGCACGGATTCCTCAAGGAACACGCCGCCCTGCAGCCCCGAGCTTCCCTAACGGCATGTCTGTGAGGGGCTGCTGTAATGGGCTGTAATGGTGCTCGGGGTCGTCGGCCCGTACGCTGCGAGCACACCTTGAGTGGCGGCGCAGAGCTCGGTGAGCGCCTGTCAGTAGCTGCCAGCGGTCGCCCGCGAGCTTCTTACCAAGATCGACCGATACCGGAGGAACGTCATGTCGACGAGACTGCACTTGCTATGGATCACCGCCACCGCGTACCTCGCGATCGGCGCGGCTTGTGGCCAGGACGAGGCAGGCGGCCTGTGCATCAAAGGGGACACGAGGGCGTGCCTCGGTCCAGGCCAGTGTGACGGCGCGCAGACGTGCAGAGCCGACGCCAGCGGCTGGAGCACCTGCGACTGCGGAGGGTCGGGCGCCTCGGGGGGCGGTACCACCGGCTCCACGACGACGACGTCGACCAGCTCCACCACCAGCACCACCACGAGCACCACCAGCACCAGCACCCTGGCGTGCGACACCGTTGCCATCAGCGACACACTCTGCGACCCGACGCTGGCGGCGGAGTGCGGCTGCCTCGGCTGCCACGTGCAGTGCACGGACAGCGGCAACAACGCCGTCTCGGACTGCGTGTGCCCGAGCTGCGACACGGACGCGTGGTGCACGTCCCATTGCAGCAACGACGGCCTGTGCGACCCGGTCAACGAGGGTTGCGGCTGCACCGATTGTTCGAGTCACCCCATATGCCAGGGTTGATCGAATCCATCGCGGTCGACGCGGTGGCGTGGCGTGCCCTCACGGGGCTCACGGGGCCCTTCCAACCCCGGCTGGCCTGGCCCGAGCGGTGGAGACCTCCCTTCGCCCCCGCACCCTCCCGCTCACGCCCCCGCACGCGCTCCCCCACCCCCACCCGCACGCGCTCACGCTCCCGCACGCGCTCACGCTCCCGCACGAGAGCGCTGCATCTCCCGCTGCAGTTCCCCTTTCGGGAACTGCCGAGGGGGATGGCTCCGGGCCGGCCAACCATCCACGCTCGAAGTTCCCCAAGGGGGAACCGCGGGCCGGCCTCGACTCATGGCGCGCGCAGCTTGCGCACCCACCACTCGTCCGCGGGACCCTCCGCGTCGCCGCCGGCACAGCAACGGGTGAAGACGACGCGCACGACCAGCGCCTGACGCGCGGGGTCGAGCCAGGCGCTGGCGATCGAGCGGATGTACGTCGCGGGATCCTCCGGCGCGGGGGGAGCGACCGGAACGCGCTGGCGGAGGAGCACGGCGCCGGCGGACCCGCGCACGGTCAGCCACTCTCCGACGAGCGACACCGAGCCCTCGGGGCACGTGTGCGGCACCGTGAGCGCGGCGATCGCCTCGGCCTCGCTGTGGCCCACGAGCTCGTACGAGGCGAGCTTCGGGGGCGCCTGGCAGCGCGGCAGCACTTGCCAGCCCTCCGCGGCGAGCTTGCCGTCGAGCGCCACGAGCCGCTCGCTCACCTTGCGCGCGAGCTCGTCCCCTGCGGGGCCGACGTCGCTCACGTTGTCGGCACCCGTGTCCCCCACCTCGCGTGCCGTCAGGACGGGCGTCTCGGCAATCGTCTTGCCGGTCGCGAGGTCGCGCTCGACGAACGCGAGATTCGGCAGGTCGCCGAGTCCGTGCGCCACGTCGCTCGTGGCGAGCAGCACGCGCGTGCGACCTGGGTCGATGGCTGCCTCCGCGGTGAGCGCGAAGGCGAAGAAGCGAAAGGGCGCACGGTCCTCGCCACGAGCGCCGTCGGCCCACCACACGTGCACCGCACCGGCGGGTCTGGGCTCGCGAAGCGGTTCCGGTGGAAGGACGCTCGGCGCTGCACTCGACGCTACACTCGGCGCTGCGCTCGGCCCTGCCGTCGGCGCCGGCGCCGACGTCGCGATCGGTCGCGGCGCGAGCGCGTCCCCCCGCCCCTGCGGCCCTTGGCGGCACGCAGTCGCCGAGAGCGCAACGACCGCGATCGCCCGCGCCCATGCTGCCGCTCCTCGAAGGGCCACGCCGCACCCTATACCGCGCGCGGGGCCATCGCCACGTCGGAGCCGCTCGCCAGCTACCGCAAGGACGGCTGAAGGTCGCGAGCGAGCTGCAAGAGGACCGGGTAGATGCGAAGCATCCGGGCGGCGGCACGGGCGCCTGCGCGAGCCCCCCCGAGCGCAGGCCCGTGACCGCTCTGCGCGAGCTCGCAGTGCCAGCCCTCCCACTCCGCCAGCACGCACAGGCTCGTCGACTCGAGCGGCCTCTTGCAGGCCACGCAGGCGCGCGCGAACGACTGCGTGACGAGCACCACGCCGCCGAGCGAGATCGCGCCCGCGAGCAAGAGGAACTGGATGTAGATCTTGCGCCCGCTGCCGAGCAGATCGGTGAAGAGGTGCAGGTAGATGAGCAGGGCGCAGGCGCCCGCCCCGACGCGCTGTTGAGTCCTGGAATGGACGATTCGCGGCGGCCTTGCCCGACTTGGCGCTTCCCGCCCGTCCTAATGGCAGGGGTCGGCGTCACCGATGACCGTTCCGGCAGTCTTCCCCGCACAGCCCGGCTCGTGGTCGTGTGGCACCGCCACTCGGACCTCCCTCACCGTGGTGTTGCCAGAGAAGTCCCGCGCCTCGATCGTGACCGTGTAGACGCGACCGTCCCCGGTACCCGCCCGTTCCCGACGAACGCAGAAGTCGATGGGGCCAAACGCGATGTCACCGGTGGCGTCCCCGTCGCCGATCCCATTGTCCGCCTCATCACTGGACACCGAAGTAATTCGCACCGTGGGCGCCGGGTCGCAGATGTCGCCAGCGACGGCGCTGACGTCGCTCCCAAGATGGAACCGCACCCGCCGATGGTCCGGCGGCCACAGACAGAACGACGTGGGCTCGACGTCGAGGGTGGGCGGGGTCGTGTCCACCACGTTCACCTCGAGAGGCGTCTGAGCCGCACTGAGGTCGAGGTCATACACATGAAGCACGAAGAGCGACTTGCCGAAGGGCAACGCAACAGCCTCCTCCGGATGGTTGCCTACGGGGCCGCCCAGAGAGGTGAACCACTGGTAGTGCGTGATCGAGTCGCCAGCGTCCGGATCGTAGGACCCCTGGCCGGCGAGCACGACGGGCGTCGTGGTGTGCGAGGCGCACTCCACTGTGCGCGCTGGGCCGCCAGCGTCCGCCACTGGTGGCACGTTGTCGATCACGCCGTAGAGAGACGCCACGATGGAGGTCTGGCTGTCTGGATCCGTGCTATCGCCGCCGCTGCTCGCTTGTATGCTGAACGAGAAGGTCCGGGCGGCCAGGTCGAACGTTCCGATATACGGGGCGGGGTTGACGACGTTGACGCCAATCAGCTCACCGTTCAGGTTGGCGCGAGCTACGAGCACGCCGACGCCTGCGGGCACGGAAAACACCGTGTCGGTCGTGAAGTGCCCGAACGGGCGCTCGGCAGTACTCACAACGGCGCTGGTCATGGCAAGGTCGCCGATTGCGACGTCGGCCGGAAAGATGCGTGTCTCCGCGATATCAATTGCGGCTGTGGCCTCCGCGGTGCCCACGTTGACGCGCATATCGCCGGCAACCGCGCCGACAGCCGCCTCCTCGCCGAGCGTGTAGATGACAGAGGAAACTGGACCGCCGCTACCATCGTCGGCGCCTCGAATCGTGAGGTGGTAGTCACCGGATGCCGCTACGCGAACCATCGGGGGCGGTGCGAACGGATCGCATGCCGAGGGCGCGATCAGGGTGGCAGTCCCGCCCGATGTGGGCGGGTGACACTGACCGATCACGCACGCTGGCGACCCGCCGCAGAACGTACCCCGCACACCTGGGCGCACGCGATCGCCTGGTGGTCGGGATTGTTCGGATCCAGCCCTGCCTGGGCACAGCCTTGTACCGGAGCCGTGATGTGCGCTCCAGGCGCCGAGGGATCGTCACATGCGCACGAGTTGCACATCCACAAGTCGGCAGGATCCTTCCACTCGGCACGGACGGGCGACATGAAGTGCACGCTGTCACAGAACGCAGGATCGTCCGGGTAGAGCAAATCGCTGCACGTGTCGGTGCAGTTGTAATCGTTGGGGGCCACCGCATCGTTGCGCGTGAGCTCCACCGTGCAAGTTCCCAGCGCGCTGTTGGCGCTTACCGGCTTGACGAGAACACCCGACTTGGTGCCACATGAGGGCGCCACGCCGTATCCAACGGATATCAGTTCGCAGGTGAGCTTGTTGAATAGCGGGTCCTGAGATCGCGGGATGGGTATGTCGAGATGCAGCCTTTCCTGTTGTGGGCTGTCGCTGGCGAAAAACCCATTTGTGAGTGCAACGTAATGCATGTCGTCGATGGCGTTCACGCGCTGCACCTTCGCAAGCATCCGCGCTTCGTGGATCTCGGCGTGTGCCTCTTCCCTCTCGGTTCCGTTGTGGTTGAAGTCCGCCACCCAGTCGCCCGCAACAGCCAACTGGTCACCAAAAGTCGGCCGTGACCCGAACGAGTAAGTACTGTCGGTGTCGTCGAGCACGTGCCGTTCGAAGGCGTACACGCCATCGTACCAGCGACAATCCTGGATCTCGATGTGCATGGACCCGAGCAGTGTCGCGGGCGCCATGAAGCTTCCCTGGGTGCGGAGCTCAGTGGGTGGACCGGTCCACGGGTCCACCCGCATGGAGCCTGGCTCTGGGCATACCGCGTAGACGCGATCGTCGTCGTCTCCCGGGGGGTTGTAGTCCCACACCACGGGTCCCGAGACCTCGGCGATGAGGGCGCAAGACTCATGGACGTACCTGATCCCGAGGTCGCCGACGTCCTGGTGGCAGCCGAGCAGGATTGAGCTGTCGCCGTAGGGCAGGATCACATCAGGCGGCAGCGGCCCTTGCGCGTCGCCGCACGCACAGGTATCCGGCTGAGAGAGGCTGTACGTGCAGTACTCCGCAGCAACCGGAGCGATCGTCGCAACCATATCGGCGGGTACCGCACAGTCGCCACCAGGCGGCACGTCTCCAGGGCCGTCGTTTTGCTGGCGGCATACCGCGCCAGCCGCGAGGGTGAGCAAGAGGGCGCCGCCAAGCAGTCGGCGCGCCGCGTGGAAGCTCACCGAGGCCGTCATGGCGCACCCGTGCGCGGGGACAGGCGGCCGCCGAGAAGCACTCTCTGCCTGAGCCGATGGAAATTCTCCCGCGACGCCGGTGCACCGTCGTCGCTGCGGGCGCATCGGACACCGGACGCGGACCACGACCCATCGCGCACCCAGGCGGGAAGCGGTGACCGGACCCCGTTGAACACGATGTTCCCCGCGACCCAGCCCCGCAGAAAGAGATCGCCTCGAGCCGCGTGGCTGACTGTCCACACGTTCGACGGGCCTTGAGGGTCCTCGTACGGCGACGACTCGTAGTAGAACGGGTCGTACAGGTCGTGCACGACCTCTACGGCGCTGGTCACCATCTCGTGCACGCCCTCTGGCGACACGTCGCCGGGGCTTGTCCCAACGGGTAGGAACCAATAGAACGACCAGCCGAACGGAGCCGGACCCGGGTCGCACGTGTACTTCGTGCAGTCGGGTGCGTCGTTGCCCCACGGATAATCGAACGACTCGGGACCACGAGCCGCGCGCTCCCACTCCGCCTCGGTCGGCAAGCGCTTACCCGCCCAGCGGCAGTACGCGTCGGCCCCCGCGAAGGTCACGGTCGCCACGGGGTAGGCGGCGAGCAGCGGGTCCGTCATGTGGTACACGTCGAAGAAGCCGCCCTGGCATCCGCCAGGTTCGCAATCACCTGGGCACATTCCAGCGTCGAAGCACTTCTTGTACTGCCCGTTCGTGACGGGATAGCGGTCGATGAAGAACGGCTTGAGCTTCACCTTGTGTGGCGGCACGAAGTCCTTCGGTGGCGGGTTCCCGGGGCCGCAGACCTCGCCTGGGGCGCACACAGGTGGCTCGTACGGCAGCGCCTCGTGCCCCATCGTGAACTCACCGCCCTGGATGCAAACGTCGTCGGACCACGGGTCACCAGCGCACGGCACTGCCGGGACGGACACCGGCGGCACCTCGCCGCCGCCGCTGCAGGCCGGCGTCGCCAACATCCACACGAAGAGTCCACCGAGAAGAGCGTTTCCGACTCGATCCCGACCCCACGAGGATGGCGCGCTCATGAGCCCAACGTATCGCCGGTGGGTTCGCCAGGTCAACTCACGCTGTGCAGCACGACGTCGGGCAACCCGTGTAGATGCGGAGCATGACGTCCTTCTGGCCGCGGCGCGCTCCCGCACCCACACCCGCGCGCTCTCTCCCGCCCGCGCGCGCTAGTCCACCGGCGGGTCCGCGAGTGCGGTCCACGGCCGGCTCTCGACGAACACCCGCACGAGCTCCCCGTCGACGTGCCCCTGCTGCACCTCCATGTGGAGGATGTCGATGGCGCGCGCCACCGGCACGGCGCGCTTGTAGGGCCGGTCGGCGGCCGTGAGCGCATCGAAGATGTCGCTCACGGTCATGATCTTCGACTGCACGGGGATCTCGCTCGCGCGCAGGCGGTGCGGGTAGCCCGTGCCGTCGAGCCGCTCGTGGTGCGCGCCCGCGATGTGCGCCACGCGCCGGAACTTCCGGCCCCAGGGGATTTGCGACAGGAACTGGAAGGTGTGGACCACGTGGCTCCGGATCTCGTCGAACTCGGTCGCCGTGAGCGAGCCGCGCGACACCATGAGCGAGGTCACGTCCTGCTCGGTGAGCAGCGGCCGCACGGTGCCCTTCGGGTCCACGAACACCTCGCGCGCGAGCTGCTCGATGCGCGCGTAGTCGCCGCCCGAGAGCACCTTGGGCTCGTTCGCCTCGGCGATGACGGCCAGGGCCTCGGCGAGCTCGCGCTGCCGCCGCTCGAGCTCGAGGTCGAGCGCCGCCACCGCCTCGTGGTCGCCGCGCGCGCAGGCCGCGAGCTTGCGGCCGAGCACGTCGACCTCGACGGCGCGGTGCGCGAGGCCGAAGCGCAGCTCGAGCGCCTCGAGCGAGTGCGGGTAGAGCTTCTTGGCCTTGACGAGCACCTGCTCGCGCACGCCGATCTTGCCGAAGTCGTGGAGCAACGAGGCGTACTCGAGCTCGCGCAGCTCGTCGGCGGTGAAGCGCACCTCGCGGTAGACGCCGGTCTCGCTGCGGTCGACCGCCTGCGCGAGGCCGACGGTCATCGCGGCCACGCGCCGGCTGTGACCGCTCGTCGTCGGGTCGCGCTGCTCGATGGCCTCGACGCTGGCGCGCACGAAGCCCTCGAGCATGCGCTGGTTCTCGGCGTAGAGGATGGCGTTCTCGAGCGCGATGCCCGCCTGGCTCGAGAGCGTCGAGAGCAGCTCCTCGCTGCGCTGGTCGAAGGCGATGACCTGGTCGGGCATGGCCTCGAGCGACACGAGCTTCGCGCCCTGCTCGCGCTTCCGGTTGATGAGCTGGATGACGCCGAGGATGTCGCCCTTGCGCGACAAGAGCGGCGTGCAGAGGATGCTCTTGGTCCGGTAGCCGGTCGCCTCGTCGAAGCTCCGGTCGATGGTGTAGGGCGACTCGGGCGGCAGGATGTAGGCGTCGGCGATGTTGAGCGTCTTCTTGTGCAGCGCCACGTAGCCCGCGACCGAGCGCGTGCTGATCTTCATCGTGAACTCGCCGGGCTCGAACGGCATCGTGTCGTTCTGGCTCATCTTGAAGCGCAGCGTGCGGCGCGCCACGTCCGGGTCGTCGCCCTCGACCACGTAGATGCTGCCGGCGTCGGCGTCGGTGATGAAGCGGCTCTTGGCGAGGATGAGCGCGAGCAGCTTGTCGATCTCGCGCTCGGTCGTGATGGCCTGCGCGATCTCGATGAGCTCGCCGAGCTCGTAGCGGTAGCGGTTGAGCCAGCGGCCGCGGCTCTCGGAGCGCTGGCGCGCCGAGATGAGCTCGAAGGCGTTGTGAATCGCCACGTAGAGCTCGTCCACGCTGGGCCGCGCCGACACCGTCGCCGTGAGCCCGCGGTGCAGGGCCTCGTCGAGGCTGCGCCGGCTGGGCTCGCCGACGAGCACGAGCGCGGCCTGCGCGAGGCCGAAGTGGCGCGCGAAGGGGCGCAGGATCTGGCGGCCGCGCTCCCACACCGCCGCCGGCGCGAGGATGACGAGGCGCCCGCTGTCGCGCACCACGACGAGCAGCGGGTGCGGTTGGGTGATCTGCTCGCCGTCGAGGCGCGGGTCGGCCGAGAGCGCCGCCGCGATGCCCGCCATGGGGTCGGCGACCAGGGTCGGTGTCTCGAGGGCGATCTCGGCCGTCATGCGCTCTACCCCTCTCCGCCGCGGCTGCCGGCCTCGCTCGGCGCCGCGGGCGGCAGCTCGAGCCCGACCGTGCTCGGCGTCGCGCCCGCGAGGGCCGCGCGCCGCGCGTCCGCGCGCTCCTTCTGCACCCGACCGACCTCGGCGTCGCGCCGCTCGTAGGCCACGACGATGCGCTGCACGAGCGGATGGCGCACCACGTCGACGTCGGTGAACTCGCAGAACGAGATGCCGTCGATGTCGGCCAGGAGCGCGCGCGCCTCGGCGAGGCCGGAGCGCGCGCCCGGCGGCAGATCGATCTGGGTGATGTCCCCCGTCACGACCGCGCGCGACTCGTAGCCGAGGCGCGTGAGGAACATGCGCATCTGCTCGCTCGTGGCGTTCTGCGCCTCGTCGAGGATGACGAAGCAGTCGTTGAGCGTGCGGCCGCGCATGAACGCGAGCGGCGCCACCTCGATCTGCCCGCGCTGCACGAGGCCGTTGGCGCGGTCGGCGTCCATCATGTCGTTGAGCGCGTCGTAGAGCGGACGGAGGTAGGGGTTCACCTTCTCGGCGAGGTCGCCGGGCAGAAAGCCGAGCTTCTCGCCCGCCTCGACCGCGGGGCGCGTGAGGATGATGCGCTTGATCTGCCGCTCGAGGAGGGCCTTCACGGCCACCGCCATGGCGAGGTAGGTCTTGCCCGTGCCCGCCGGCCCGATGCCGAAGGTGAGGTCATGGGCCCGCATGGCCTGCACGTAGCGCTTCTGCGCGAGCCCGCGCGCCTTGATGGCGCGCCCGCGGCCGTTGATGAGCACGATCTCGCTGAAGATGTCGCGCAGGTGCAGGGCCGGGTCCTCGCCGAGCGCGTGGAGGCCGCGCAGGTGATCCTGGCGGTCGAGCGCGATGCCCTCGATGGCGAGCTCGGCCACCTGCAAGAGGAAGCGCTGCGCGAGCGCCACCTTGGCCGGTGCGCCGCCGAGCCGCACCACGTTGCCGCGCGAGCCGACCTCGATGCCGAGGTGCTTGCCGAGGGCCTTCAGGTTCGCGTTGCCCGGGCCGGTGAGGGAGAGGAGCGTGCTCTGGTCGACCTCGACCTCGGTCGTCGTCGGGGGATCAGCCATCTTGCCTGCTTGCCATCTTGCCTGCTCTCGTCCTTGCCGTGCTGCCGGTCCCGCGCCGCGGTTTGCGCGGCGAGCCCTCTTGACCCTTTCGGGCGCGGGTGCGAGCGTGGCTCGCGCCGCCTGGTCCGGAGCTCGCCCTCCGCCCCGCCGGCCCGAGCCGGATCATACACGTCATCATGAGGCGCAAGGTAACGGCCATCGTCACTGCCGCGTGCGGGCTCTTCGCGGGTCACGCCGCGGCACAGCCCGCGCCGCTCCCGCCGCT
>JACRDA010000280.1 GCA_016212965.1 Myxococcales bacterium | reverse complement strand
GCGGCGGGGGGTTGGCCGCGCGGGCGCGCGCGCGGCGCCGCCGGGCGCGCGCCCTACTTCGCCTCCTCGCCCGGCTTGTCCTCGGCCTCGGCCGGCTTCGGGCCGCCGGGCGGCTGCACGCGCGGGATGGGGCCGCGCATGGGGCCGCCGGGGCCGCCGTGCGGATCGACCTTGGCGCCCATCTGCGTGAGGTGGCTCAAGAGGGCCTGGTTCTTGATCTCGACGAGCGACGTGAAGGCCGCGGTGACCGTGTAGCGGTCGACCGGCTCGAGCTTCTTGTCGGCGAGCTTCTGCTCGACCTCGCTCGCGATGCGCACGAAGGCCTGCAGGCGCGGCGCCACGCGCTTGGCGAACTGCGAGGTCGGGCTCTTCTGCTCCTCGACGAGCTTGTCGGCCGCCTGGCGCAGCTTGTCGATCGACGCCTTGATGGCCGCGTCGTCGGGCTCCTTGGCGAGGAACGCGAGCGCCATGCTGCGCGCCTCGGTGACGGCCCCGAGCGTGATGTCGCCGGCCGGGTCGAGCTTGTCGGGCGCGGGCTTCAGGCCCTTCTGCCAGGTCGTGTACGCGGCCATGACCGCGTCGAGCTTGGCGTCGAGCTCGCCGAACTGCGCCACGAGCTGCTTGTGGAACTCCTTGCCCTTGGCGAAGTCGTCCTTCTCGAACTGGCGGTTGCGGTAGTAGGCGCTCGCCGGGTTCAGCACCTTGTTCAGGCTCTCGAGGTAGGTCGCGTAGTCCTTCAGCGCCGCGTCGAGCGTCGCGTCCTCGGCGCCCTGCACGCCGGCCGCCGAGCGGCAGCGGTTGAAGTAGCGCGCGTAGGGGATCTGGCCGGCGCGCGCCTTGATGCGGTCGGCCATGGGGTCGTGACCCGGGCCACTGGCCGACGCCGAGCCGGCGGCGACGGTGCCCGACGGCGCGGTCGGGGGCGCGGTGCTCGCCTTCGGCGGCGGCGCGCTCGCGGTGGCGGTGGCGGGCGCGGCGGTCGGCTTGGCGCTCGTCGCGGGCACGGCGCTCGCCGCGGACGGCGCGGCCGAGGTCGCGGCGCTCATCGAGGTCGCGGGCTGCGGCGCCGTGGGCTTCGGGTTCAGATCGAGCTCGGGGAACTCGCCGAAGCTCGGCAGGAGGTCCGCCGACGGCTCCTTGCCGCCGAGGCTCGCGAGGTACGTGTCGCGCGTCAGCCGCAGGCCCCACGAGCCCATCACGCACGCGTCGACGAAGAACTCCTTGTTCGCCTGGGGGCTCGCCTTCGGCTGCTGGGCGCGAGAGGGATCCTTGACGGGCTTCTTGGCGGTCTTGCCCGATTCGGCGACCGGCGGGGCGGGCGGATCGTCCTTGCAGCCCGGAGCCACGGCACCGAGCGCCACGAGGACGCCAAGCAACTTCGAAAAACCTAGCAACTTCATCTGGTTATCTCCGCACTGCCCCCGGGGTCCGAGCGGCTCGGGCCGGCCGGATCTCCCACAAAGCCCCCGCGTGCGCAACTGGAAGCCGCGGGAGCGAGGGTCGGGTGGCTCACGCGCGAAGCGTCGGGGCCTTCGGGTGGGTGCATGAGCCGCGCCTTGAACCCGGCGCGACCCCCGCCTATTCCGCGACCGGCCCAGCGCGGCCCTGGCCGATTCCGCGACCGGCCCGGCGCGGCCCTGGCCTATTCCTCGGCCGGCTCGCCGGCACTACGGTGCGCCATGCTCCTCGTGGGCACCGACCTCGACGGGCTCGACATCGACGACGAGGGCAGCTTTCGCCACGTCGCGCTCTACGCCGATCTGAAGCGCCTCGTGCGGGCGGCGCGCCTGCCCTTCCGGGTCGCGGCGGCGGAGGGGCCGCTCGCGCACTGGGACGCGGTCCTCGTCCTCAACCACACCCAGTGGACGCCGGCCCAGGCGGTCGAGGTGCTCGCCGAGCCGCGCGTCCCGGCGGACGTGCTCTGCCACCGCGCCTGGCACTACGCCGCGGCCGAGGCCCTCGGTCCGCATGCGTACACGATCGACGGCCTGTTGCTCGGCGAGGCGGTGGCGAGCGCCTTCGACCTCTACCTCGTCGGCCGGCTGCTCGGCCACGCCCCGGGGTCGTCCTTCCTCGAGAGCCAGGTCGAGGCCATGCGCGACGCCGCCGACGCCGCCGGGCTCGATGCCGAGGGCTTCGAGGCGCTGCTCGCCCGGGCGAGCGCCGAGCCCGAGCGCGCCTTCGAGTCGCTGCGCGCGCTCCTGTTCGACGCCGCGACCGGGCTCTCGGCCGCCGAGGACGTCGACGCGGCCGCGGAGGTCCTCGCCCGCGCGGCCGCCCGTGACCACGGGCCGCTCCTCTACCACTACGAGCTCCGCAACTGGGTGCTGTTCGCGCGGGCCCAGGCGCGCGCCAGCGTGCCGGGCGACGACGGCAGCGCACGCCTCGCGGCGCCCACGGCCGAGGTGCGCGCGATCGACGCCGAGCTGCGCGCGGCCGCGGACCCCATCGCGTGGCTCGACGCCCACTGGCTCGAGCCCCTGCGGCGGAAGCACGCGTTCTAAACGGTCCGTCGCTGCGTCGGTACGTAGGGGTCGAGGGGCCAAGTCATCCCCGGTCGAGGTTCCCTCGAGGGGAACTGAGGGCCGGGATGAGTGCGTCATCCCCGGTGCCAGTTCCCATTTCGGGAACTGGGGAGGGGGATGGCGCGCCCGCGCGAGAGTCATCCGCGGTCGAGGTTCCCTCGAGGGGAACTGAGGGCCGGGATGAGTGCGTCATCCCCGGTGCCAGTTCCCATTTCGGGAACTGGGGAGGGGGATAGCTCGCGCGCGCGCGTTCCCATTCCAGGAACTGCAACGGCGGATGCCTCTGCTCAGATCCCGCTGATCTCCGCGATGAGCGCCGGGTCCGGGTTCAGGGACTCGAACAGGCGCTTGCGGAAGCGGCCCTTCTGCGTCACGAGCTGCTGCGCCATGCGGTCGATCGCCGTCACGGCGAGGACGGTCTGCAGGTACGCCTCGATGAGGTCGTCGATGCCGATGCCGAGGCGGTTGAAGTCGCGGCTGTCCATGAGGAGCAGCCGGTCGGTGTCGGTGCCCCAGCTTCCGTCCGGGAGCTTGAACGACAGGTTCGTGCCGAGCATGCTCCAGCTGTCGGTGCAGTCGGGCCCGAGCTCCTCGGCGAGCGGCTCGCGCGCGCGGCGTGCGTAGACGGCGACCGGGAAGAAGCCGTCGGGCCCGTTGCCGATCATGAAGCGCAGATCCGCCACGTGGATCTGCGCGCTCTTCGTCGGCACGAGACCCACGTGGTAGAGCCGGCCGCTCGCCGAGCGGCTCGACCAGCCGACGTTGCCGACCAGGGCCTGCACGATGAAGCGGTCGTAGCGCTGCTCGACGTCCATGAAGGCCTCGAGCTCGTGCGGCGAGGTGATGGTGTACACGCCCTGGCCCGCGTTCGAGTAGGGCACCTTCACGACCGCGAGCGCGCCCATGCGCTGCACCCAGAGCGGCACCTCGTCGTGCGCCACGTCCCAGCAGGTCTCGGGCACGCGGATGTGGAGGCCCCGGTCGCGGAGCTCCGCGTTGTAGAAATCGTAGGCCTTGGCGGCGATCATCTTGTTGCGACCACCCGCCAGGCACACGACCACCGGGTTGTAGACGAGCGTGCGCGTGACGGGCGGGATGCGCGCCCACGGGCGCTGCGTCACGTAGCGCAGGCACGCGCGGATCGGGCGCCACTCGCCGCTCTCGGTGCGCACCTCGAGCAGGCCGTGGTCGGCCGTGCGCACGGTCGGGTTGGCGGCGTCCGCGTAGCAGGGGACCCAGTGCACGGGCAGCCCCGTCAGGTCCGCGAGCACGGCGGCGTAGCCCGTCGTCTCCATCTTGTTCTTGTCGTGCAGCACGGCGAGATCGCCCGTCTGCGGCACGGTGCGAGCCGCCAGGGCCGGCAGGAACGAGCGCTCGAGCAGCACGCGGTAGCCGGCCTGCTCCTCGCGCTCGTGCATGAGCGGCATCGACTTCTGGCCCGAGGGGCAGCTGTTCGTCTCGATGACGACGATGCGCCGCAGGCCGTCCTCGGTCGTCGTGTTCAGGAGGTCGCAGCCGCCCCAGCGGAAGTGGCGCGTGTGCATGCGCAGCGCCTCGCCGACCGCGCTCCGCTCCGCCTCGGGGTGCACGTGGCAGTAGCGCGCGGCGATGCGCGCGTTGCCGAGGTCCATGAAGTAGCGCACCAGCGGGTGGATCTGCGCGTTGAGCACGCGCGGGTAGAAGTGCCGCTCCGGCTCGAAGCTGCCTGGCTCGATCGTCGTCGGTCGCTCGCCGATCGGCTTCATGGCTCCACCCCCTGGTCGAGACTACGAGCCTAGCCGCAAAAGCGGCGCCGCGCCCGCCCGTCAGTCGCCGCGCGGACCGAGCTGCTTCACGTAGATGATCTTGCCGTCGCCGGGCGCGTAGTAGTCCTCGAGGAACGCGGCGCGCAGGTAGTCGTGGTGCTCGTAGAAGGCGCGCGTCGGGTCGTACTGCGGGCGGCTCGAGGTCTCGACGTACACGCGGTCGCCGCCGCGCGTCGCGATGCGCCGCTCCGTCTCGCCGAGCAGCGCCCCGCCCACGCCGCGGCGCTGGGTGTGCGGTGCGACCGCGATCCAGTAGAGGTCGTAGCTCGCGCGCGTGCCCGGGATGTGCCCGAAGCACGCGTAGCCCACGACCTCGCCCTCGACCTCGGCGAACAGGAACGGGTAGGTCGTCGCGTCGCCGTCGTCGATCGCCGCCTGGCACAGCTCGACCGCGACCTCGATCTCCTCGGCGCTGAAGAAGCCCGTCGCGCCGAGGATGCCACGCACCCGTTCGAGGTCGGCGGCGACGACCTCTGCGCGAAACGCGATGTCCGAGCTCTCCACGGCGGCCTCGTGTGCACGTCCCCCATCCGGGCGTCGCGGTCAAGCGCGCGCGCCGATCTCGCATGAACCTGCCCCTACGGGAGGCTATGAAGTCCTGACGATGACCCTGGACAACCCGCTCCTGTCGCCGACCTTCCCGATCCCCCTCGACCGCGTGCGACCGGAGCACGTCGTGCCCGCGGTGACCGAGCTGCTCCGGGCGGCGCGCGCGCGCGTCGCGGCGCTCGTGGCGGCGCCGGGGCCGCGCACCTTCGACACCCTGCTCGAGCTCGGGGCGCTCGCGGAGCCGCTCGGCTACGCGATGCGCGTGGTCGGGCACCTCGAGGCGGTCCTGACGAGCGAGCCCCTGCGCGCAGCGCACAACGAGGCGCAGCCGCGCGTCGCGGCCTTCCTGTCGGAGCTGTGGCTCGACACGGGCCTGTGGCGCGCGATCGAGGACTACGCGGCCACGCCCGAGGCCCGGGCCCTCGGCGGGGCGCGTGCCCGGCTGCTCGCCCGGACGCGCGCCGAGTTCCGCCGCCAGGGCGCCGCGCTCGGGGCCGCGGACAAACAGCGGCTCGGCGCCATCGACGCACGCCTGGCCGAGCTCGCGCTCAAGTTCGCCCAGAACGCCGTCGACGCGACCGCGGCCTACGAGCTCTACGTGACCGACGAGGCGCGGCTCCTCGGCCTGCCCGACGCGGCGCGCGCGGCTGCACGGGCCGGGGCCGAGAAGAAGGGCCGACCGGGCTGGCGCTTCACGCTCCAGATGCCGAGCTACCTGCCCGTCATGACCTACCTCGACGACCGCGAGCTGCGGCGCGAGCTCTACCGCGCGGCGTCCGTGCGCGCGGCGGCCCCGCCCTTCGACAACCGCCCGCTCGTCCGCGAGATGCTCGCGCTCCGCGCCGAGAAGGCGCGCCTGCTCGGCTACGGCGACTGGGCCGACTACGTGACCGAGGACCGCATGGCGGGCTCGGGCGCGCGCGTGCGCCGCTTCCTCTCGGACCTCGAGGAGCGCAGCCGCCCCGGCTTCGAGCGCGAGGTCGGCGAGCTCCACGACTACCGCCGGCGCCTCGAGGGCCCCGACGCGCCGCCGCTCGAGGCGTGGGACGTGGGCTACTACGCCGAGAAGCTGCGCCGCGAGCGCTACGACTTCGACGACGAGGCGCTGCGCCCCTACTTTCGCGCCGACGAGGTCGTGGCCGGCCTGTTCGAGGTCGCGCGGCGGCTCTACGGCGTGCGCTGCGAGCCCTGGCCCGAGGCGCCGAGCTACCACCCCGACGTCCGCGCCTACCGCATGCTCGACGAGTCGGGCGCCTGGATCGCGGCCTTCTACGTCGACCTCTACCCGCGCGACGAGAAGCAGGGCGGCGCCTGGATGATGCCACTCTTGAACCACGCGCCCGTCGACGCGCCCGGCATGAAGAACGTCGCCGCGCTCGTCGCGAACCTGACACCGCCCGTCGGCGCCACGCCCTCGCGCCTCGGCCAGCAGGAGGTGCGCACGCTGTTCCACGAGTTCGGGCACCTCTTGCACCAGTGCCTGACCCGCGCCGAGCTCCTGGTGCAGGCCGGCACGCAGGTCGCGTGGGACTTCGTCGAGCTGCCCTCGCAGATCATGGAGAACTTCTGCTACGAGAAGGCCGCGCTCGACTTGTTCGCGCGGCACGAGACGACCGGCGAGCCCATCGCCGACGAGCTCGTCGTGCGGATGCGGCGCGCGCGCGTGTTCCGCGCCGCGACCAACCAGCTCCGCCAGCTCGGCCTGTCGACCCTCGACCAGTCGCTGCACACGGTCTTCGACCCGGCGAAGGACGGCGATCCGGTCGGCCACGCGCGGGCGATCATGGAGCGCTTCTCGCCGACGCCGCTGCCGGCCGAGCACGCCCTCGTCGCCTCCTTCGACCACCTCTTCGGTCAGCCGGTCGGCTACGCGGCCGGCTACTACTCGTACAAGTGGGCCGAAGTGCTCGACGCCGACGCGTTCCGGCGCTTCGCGGGCGCGGGCCTCTTGTCGCGCGAGGTCGGCAGCGCGTTCCGCGACGCCATCCTCGCGCGCGGCGACGAGGACGATCCCGGTGCGCTGTTCCGCGCGTTCATGGGGCGCGACCCGGATCTCGGCGCGCTGCTCGAGCGCCTCGGGCTCGCGACCTCGGGCTGAGCGGCGCGCCCCGCCGCCCGCGCCCGCTCGGCCTCTGGTAGATTGGGCGCATGCAGAGGGGTCTCGTCGGCGTCGTCGGCATCGCGCTCGTGGCTCTCGCGGCCGGCTGCGCGCCGCCCGACGAGGCGCCGCCGACGCGCGAGCCCGCGCCGCCCTTTCGCCACACGGCCTTCTACGACGCCCTCTCCGCCGCGGCCGACCGCTTCAACCAGCAGGGCGGCGACTGGCTCGAGGACCTCGGCGACGCGCCCTTCTACGGGCTCGCGCACTACACGCACCGCGCCCACGATCTCGGCGACGCCGCCGCCCAGCCGAAGGCCGACGCGGCGCGCGCGCGCGAGGCCGCGCTCCTCGTGGACGTCGACTTCTTCACGGCCGACCTAGAGGAGGTCACGATGAGCGCCCTCGGCCTCGCGGAGCACATCTGGGTCACGGGTGACCGCACGCACCAGCCCGTGCTCGACTCCTTCGTCGACCGCATGGACGCGCTCGTCGGCGCCGTCGGCTACTACCTGACGCCGGGCGTGGTCGACTCCTGGGCGCTCGACACCTACGGCTCGACGAGCGTGAGCGCGCTCATCGGCCTGGTGAACACGGAGTACGTCGCGCGCGTCGGGGGCGCCGAGGCGCAGCGCCGGCTCGACTGGGCCATCCAGCTCGCCGCACACATCGACGCGGCCGCGTGGGACGGCTCCTCCTACGACTTCGGGCCGGGCCGGCCCGAGGTCGATCTCTATCCGAACGTCGCGATGATCGCCCTGAACGCGCGCCTCGCGACCCTCACGGGCGTCGAGGCCTACAAGGAGCGCGCCCTCGCCGGCTACGCCGCCATCCAGCCCCTGAAGCTCTCCGACGCGCCGGCGCGCTACTACTCGGCCTACAGCGCCGCCGCGATGGGCGCCCAGTCGACCGACTACTCGACGCTCTCGAGCCAGAACTACCTCATGCTCGCCCTCGCCCTGCTCTACCAGGCGACCGGCGAGGCGCGCTTCGTCGCGGAGCTCGACCGCGTCGTCGACGGGCTCGAGAGCCTGCTCTTCTCCGAGTGGTGCCTCGCGGACGTGCACCACGAGCCGTGCGCGCCCGGCTGCACGATCCCGGACGTGTGCCTCGTCGACGCGTGCACGGCCGACACCTGCCAGCCGGGCGTGCTGCACCACTTCATGGACGGCCGCGCCGCCCTGCCGACCGACCCCGAGTTCTTCTGCTCGGGCTGCAACCTGCAGCTCCTGCACGTGATGTGGTACCGCCGCACGCAGCTCGAGTAGTCGAAGTAGCGAGAAGAGCACGCGCGGAGCGAGGACTCTTGGCTCTCAGCAGGCGGCATCCGGACCGAGGCAGCGAGAAGAGCACGCGCGGAGCGAGGACTCTTGGCTCTCAGCAGGCGGCATCCGGACCGAGGATTCGGGCCCGGATGCCGTGAACTTCGTCGGAACGGGTCCTGCCCCCCGTTTCACATCTACTGCGCGTGGCGCTCGGCGACGACGAGCCGCTCGTACGCCTCGGCGCGGTGGTGCTCGCTCGCGGGCCAGGAGCGGCGGACCCACTCGCGCGCCGAGTCGTCCGAGCGCACGCGAAAGCCGCGGACGCCGAGGCGTGCGTGGACGTCCGGCGACGACATGGGCCCGTGCAGGGGCTCGCCGATCCCGGCGGCGATGGCGCGCGCCGTGTGCCAGGCCCAGCGCGGGACGCCGGTCCTCGCGGAGTAGGTCATGGCGAGGCGGCTCCCGGGCGCGCTCGCCCCCGCGATGGCGTCGAGCGAGGCGTCGATGGCGCCGGGCGTGAGGTACATGGTCACGCCCTCCCAGAGCCAGAACGACGGCTCGTCGGCGCGAAAGCCGGCGGCGCCGAGGACCTCGCCGATGCGGTCGCGCTCGAAGTCGATGGCGCACAGACGGTGGCCGCGCGCGAGCGGGCGCCGGCCGAGGATGCGCTCGCGCTTGTAGGCCTGCGTGAGCGGGTGATCGAGCTCGTAGACGTGGGCCTCGTGGAGCTCGCCCATGCGGAAGGCGCGCGCGTCGAGCCCCGCGCCGAGGACGACGAGCTGCCGGATGCCGTCGCCGACGCCCGCGCGGATCGCGGCGTCGATGGCCGCGGTGCGGAGCGGGATGCCGTAGGAGAGACCGCGCGTGACGGCGCCGAGGGCGCGGTGCCCGAGGCGCATCACGAAGGGCGAGCGGCGGAGCGCGCGCACCTCGAGGGCGAGCAGCGGCGGCAACAGCGCCTCGGCGACGGGATCGGGGGCGATCTCGAGCCCGGCCGGCGCGCCCGTGTAGAGCGCGCGGAGCGCCGCGACCCAGTCGCTCGTGCGGCTGCGGTGTCCCTGCATGGCCGGAGCCTAGCAGCTGCCGCCGCCGAGGCCGCTCGCCGCCGCTCGCAAGGCGCGCTTGAATGCGTGGGCCCGCCTTTCTAAGGTGCGGGACTCGTGCTCCTCGCTGCGCTCATCGGGCTCGCCTTCGGGTTCATCGGGTCCATCCCGGTGGCGGGCCCGATCGCTGCGCTCGTGTTCGAGCGCGGGCTCGTCGGTCGCTTCCGCAGCGGCGTGTTCATCTCGCTCGGGGCCGCGGTCGCGGAGGGCGCCTACGCCTTCCTCGCCTTCTGGGGCTTCTCGACCTACCTGAAGGACTACCCCATCATCGAGCCCATCTCGCGCGCCGTGGCGGCGGCGATCCTGGTGGGGCTCGGGATCATGTTCGCGCGCTACCGCAGCAAGCCGGACGAGGGTTCGGTGCGCAAGAGCGACTCGGCTGCGACGAGCTTCGCGCTCGGGCTGTCGATCACCGCCCTCAACCCGACCTTCATCGCGACCTGGACCGCGGTCGTGACGATGCTCTACTCGACCGGCGTCGATCTGTCGCGCGCGCAGGCCGTGCCCTTCTCCCTCGGCAGCGTCCTCGGCATCGTGGGCTGGTTCGCGACGCTGCTCGGCCTCATCCGCCGCTACCGCGACCGCTTCACCCGCGCCACGCTCGACAAAATCGTGCGCGGGATTGGCTGGTTCCTGCTGGTGTGCGCGGTCTACTTCGCCGTGCAGTTCGTGCGCTACGTCGTGGCGCACGTGTGACGCGGCGTCAGTTGTCGGCCTTCTTCGGCGCGGCCACGGGGATGAAGGTGCCGCCCGACTTCACGCGCTCGGTCACGCCGGCGGGCAAGGGGCCCGGGTAAACCGTGACCTTCGCCTCGCCCACGGTCTGGTTGCGGCTCGCCACCCACTCGTTGCGCTCCGCGACCCACGCGAGGACGGCCGCCTTCGCCTCCTCGGTGATCTCGCGCTCGTCGCTCGAGTCGACGCCGCCGAGACCCTGCGCGAAGTGGTAGCGCACCTCCATCGGCCGGTTCGGGTCGGCCGTCCGCATGGCCTCGCGGTGCGCCGCGGCCTCCTTCTCGGCGCTCTTCCTGCGCTCCTCGGCGCGTGCCTCCTCGGCGGCGCGCTCGGCGGCCTCGAGCTCCGCCACGCGCTTCTGCTCGTCGTCGTCGAGCGGGCGCATCGCAGCGCGCAGAGCCGCGCTCTCTTCCCGCGTCACGTTGTGCGACGCCACCCCGAGCACCTCGCTCATCTTGGGCCGCTCCTTCAGGAAGGCGAGCGCCGCGTCGGTCGACTCGAAGGTCTGCTGCTTGGTGTTCCCCGTCGTGAGATCGCGCACCCTCAGATCGATCTTGCTCATGGGGCGCGAGTCTACACTGCCCGCTTCGGACCCACGAGGCTGCGCAGCGTCGCGCGAGCGACTTCCTCGCCCGCGGCGTTCTTCAGGCTGACCGGGACGGCGTACTCGCGGCGCTCGCTCGAGGCGGGGACCGGGCAGTCGCACTCGGCCGTGATGACGCCGCGCGCCTTCTTCAGGTACTCGATCGACATGCCGGCCACGATGAAGCGCGCGTCGTCGGGCAGCGAGTAGGCGAGCGCGGCGTTGCCGGTGAGCTCGGCGAGGTTCGCGAGCGCGATGGCGTGCACGCAGCGCAGGTGGTTGCGGACGCTGCGCCGGTCGGCGAGCAGCGCGCGCGCGTAGCCCGGCCGCAGCTCGGTCACGACCGCGCCGATGGTGCCCGTGTAGGGGGCCGCCTGCCCGACGAGGCGGCTGAACAGCAGCTTGCCGCCGGGCAGGCGCGCGAGCCGGTCCCAGCTCGAGCGCAGGAAGTTGCCGTGTGCCTCGGCCGAGGGGATGAGCTTCTGCAGGGGGCCCGGGAGGTGCATGCTGGTGACGCTACGCCTACGCCGGCGCTCGGGGCTGTGCAAGGGGTGCCCGCCCGGCCGCTTGCCTGCCGACCCGGCACGTGCGACGGACCGCGCGTGACGCCCGGGCCCTTCGACGCCGAGTTCCTCGCGGACCTGCCCTACGACCCCGAGGTGCTGCTCTTCGACGAGCTGCTCGAGGTCGATCGCGCGGCGAGCCGCGTGCGCTGCCGCATGCCGACCCACGCGGAGCTGCCCTTCACGCGCTCGCAGCGCGCGCACCCGGTGCGCCACCCGCGCCACGTCGCCGGTGCGCTCATGGTGCACGCGACCGGCATGCTCGGCTTCGTGCACGCCTACTACGTGCTCGATCTGCGCCACCACGCCGGCTGGGTCGGCTACGGCACGCACGTGCAGCGCGCCGCGTTCCGCAAGCTCGTGCCGCCGGGCGAGCCCATCTTCGCGACCTGCGCGGCCGTGCGCGCGCGGCTCGGCGCCGACCGGCACTTCGTGCGCTACCGCTTCGAGTTCCTGCACGAGGGCGTGCGCTGTTACGAGAGCGAGCAGACGGCGGTGTGGCTGCGCGTCGACGCGGACGCGCCCGGGGGCCCGAAGGGCGTGCTGGCGGCCTTCGACCGCGAGGGCGAGCCGGGCTGAGTGATCGAGGGGACGAGGTTGAGCTTGGTTTGGAGACGAGCCCGAGCGAGCCGTGGACCCTTGGCTCTCGGCACGCGGCATCCGTCAGGTCCGGATGCCGCCTGCTTCTTCGGCAAGGGTCCAGGGCCACTCGACCCCAGATCTCGCAACGCACTCACGCTCTGAGACCGCGCGCGCGCCGGTGCGCTCACTGCGGCGGCGGGATCTCGAGGATGCCGGCCGCCGCGAAGGTGACGTGCTCCCACTGGGTCGGGATCTGGGAGGCGACCGCGAGCGGGATCTCCTGCGCCACGACGCTCGTCCCGTCCCAGACGAGCCGGTAGAGGCCCGTGCCGGTGTGGGTCTCCTGCGTGAGCACGATGTCGCCCACGATCGACGCGAAGTCGGCCGCGGGCGCGCCGAGCAAGCGGCTCGTGCCGAAGTTCACGCCGAAGAAGTTCTCGTTCGGCATCACGAGGTCGATGTCCTCGACGAGCACGCCGATGGTGAGCGACGTCACGAGGCCCGTGTCGTCGAAGACGTGCAGCAGGCCCTCGGCCTCGGCGCCCGCGAGGATCTTGCCGGCGAGCGGTCCGAAGCGCGCCGGGAAGTTCGGCACGACGGTGAGGCCCTCGAGGTGCACGCCGATCCCGGCCAGCTGGGTCGCCGCGCCGCCCGAGGTCACGCGCCACACCTCGCCGAGGGTCGTCGCGACGATGAGGTCGCCGCCGTAGAGGCCCGTCGGATCGACGTAGAGCGAGCCGCGCATGAGGCCGTGATTCACGCCCGGCAGCGTGACCCACGGGTTCTGCACGCTCGAGCCGTCGGGGCTGATGCGCACGATCTGGCCGTCGACCCCGTTGCCCACGAACAGCTCGCCCGCCGTGAAGCCGCCCACGTTGCCGGGCCGAGCGGTCGCGATCTTCACCTCGTCCGTGAAGCCGCTCACGGCCGAGAACGGCAGGTGCGTCCCGTCCTGCTGGATGCGCTCGAAGGTCGACGGCGCGCCCGTCGGGTAGTTCGCGGAGATGACGACGCTCCCCGTGGGCTCGTGGAAGTCGATGCCGATGGGGTTGTTGAAGGTCGTCGAGATGGCCGTGAGCGTGATGGCCGCCGGCGTGTTGTTGTTGATGGGGTCGACGCTGTTCGGCAGCCCGTCCCCGTCGAGATCGCCGCTGCCCTCGGCCGCGTCGGGCAGGCCGTCGGCGTCGCTGTCGGTGTCGAGGTAGTCCGGCGTGCCGTCGCCGTCGGTGTCGCGCGCGCCACCCGGGTCGTAGCGGCCCTCGTCGGCGTCGCTGAGGCCGTCGTCGTCGGCGTCGGTGTCGACGAAGATGTCGCCGCCCGTGCCCGTGCCGCCCGCGCCTGCCCCCCCGCTGCCGCCGGTGCCGGTCGTGGTGGTGGTCGTGCCGGTCGGCGTGCTCGTGTCCGAGTCGGCCGAGCAGGCCGCGAGGGCGAGCGTGGTGAGGACGGCGGCGGTCGTTCGGGTCGAGATCATGGCGGCGCCTTTCGCAGGGAAGAAACAACCATGGTACGGCCTCGGGGCCCGAGCGCAAGCCGCGTCGGGGCGGACCGCGTGCGCGCCGCCTTGACGCCACGGCAGCGCGGGGAGACTCCATCGGCATGGCTCGATGGCTCGCGCGCGTCGCCGCACTCGTCGCGGTCGCCCTCGTCGGGGCCGGCGCCGCCTGCTCGAAGTCCGACGACGGCGGCGGCACGGGGGGCGGCAGCACGGCGTCGAGCGGCGGGGCCGGCGGCGCGACGAGCTGCTCGCTCACCGAGCCCGCGTGGGGCCTCGGCGGCGACCGCATGCTGCCCGGCACCGATTGCCTCGCTTGCCACGCACCGGGCGAAACGGCGCAAGGGAGCCCCTTCACGGTCGCCGGCACGGTGTTCCGGTCGGCGAGCTGCCCCGAGCCCGTCGCGGGCGCGACCGTGCACGTCGAGGACGCGAACGGCACCGCGCGCGCGCTCGTCACGAACGAGGTCGGCAACTTCTTCACGGCGGACGCGCTCGTGGCGACCTTCACCGTGTCGGTCGAGGTCGACGGCGTCGTCGAGCCCATGGTCTCGGGCGCGCCGAGCGGCGCGTGCGGCAGCTGCCACCAGGGCGACGGCGCACCGGGCTGGGTGTGGGGCGGTTGACGGCATGACGACCGCGGAGCCCGTCGCCCCGTGGCGCTGCCTCGGTGGCGCGACACCCCCCGCGAGCCTCGGCGCCGATCTCGCCACGGTCCGCGCGCTCGGCGCGGAGGCGGAGCTCGCGCTCTGGGAGCTGCTCGAGCCGCACCTCGGCCCCCGTGTGGCGGCCGACGCCTCGGAGCGCGCCACGCGCTTCTGCGCCACCCACGGCCTGCGGCGCGACGACACCCTGCCGCTCGTGCGCGGCTGCCGCTTCCTGTTCCGCCAGGCGGCCCGCGCCGACGCTTCCGTCGAGCTCGTCCGCGAGGACCTCGCGGCGGCCCTCGGCGACGCGGCCCGCGCCGGGCGTCTCGCCGAGCTCTACGGCCGTGCGCTGCCGGCGATCCGCGCGCTCGACATCCTGGACTCGCTCGGCCGCTTCGGGCCCGTGCTCCGCGGCGCGGCCCTGCGCCTCGACCGCGTGGCCGTGAGCCGGCACCTGCCCGAGGCCGTCGTTCCCGTCGCGCTCCTCACGCTCGAGTACGCCGACGGGCCGCGCGAGGCAGAGCTCACCCTGCAGCTCGGCCCCGCGGCGCTCGCGGAGCTCCGCCGCGTGCTCGCCGGCGCGTGACGCGCCCGAGCCTCCGCGCGAGGCGGAGGCCGGCGGCGAGCACTCGGTCGCTCCGGGGATCGCAATCGGGCTCGCGCGCGTCGGCGTGCGCCGCGAGGGTCTCCGCGCGCCGGAGGCGGAGCACGCGCCGCGTCTCGTCCTCTTCGGTCGGGGGCACGCCGAGATCGGGCACGAGCCCGCAGCCCTGGATCCGGCGACCGTCGGGCAGGGCGAGCTCGCTCTCGGGTCCGCGGCCGCGCGCCGCCTCGAGCGCCGCGGGCGCGCGCCAGGCGGCCCCCTTGCCGTAGGTGCGCTCGCCCACGAGCAGGGCCCGGCCGTGATGCTGCAGGCAGCCCGCGAAGAGCTCCGCCGCCGAGGCCGTGAGCCGGTCCACGAGCACGACGAGCGGCGTCGCGCGCGCCGCGCCGTGCCGCGCCACGTGCACGCGCACGTCGCCGTCGGGCTCCTCCTCGCGCGCGAGCGCCGTGCCCCGGGGCAGCCACATGCCGGCCGAGCGCAGCATGGCGTCGAGGTCCCCGCCGGGGTTGCCGCGCACGTCGACGACGAGCGCCCGGAGCGGCTGCTGCTCGAGCGCCGCCAAGGCGCGCTCGGTCCAGGTCGCCGCGTCCTGCGCGAACAGGCTCACCTCGAGGTAGCCGAGGCCGCCCGGGAGCCTGCGCCCGCGCACCGGCGGCTGGGCGGTCACCGCGGGCAGGCCCGGCAGGCGCACGACTTCGCCGGTGTCGCGCACGCGGAGCTCGAGACGACCCGGGTCGGTGAACGCCGACGCGAGGCACGCGGGGAGCTCCGCGTCGCCGAGCGCGGCGACGGGCACGCCGTCGAGCCCGAGGATGGCGTCGCCGGGGGCGAGGCCCAGGCGCGCGGCCGGCGAGCCGCGGCGCACGTGCCCGACGACGAGCTCGCCCCGGCGGCGCGCGAGCGTGATCCCGACGGCGTGGTCGGGCACGAGCAGCGCCGCGAGCGCCTCCTGCTCCGCGCCGAGCGCCTCTGCTCGGGCGTTGCCCGCGCCGGCGTAGCAGTAGAGGACGTTCACGGCGCTCGGCACGAGGACGGCGCCGAGCGGGTTGTTGAAGTTGTTGCCGGTCGTCGGGCACGTGAGGTTGATGGCCGGCATGCCGTCGATCGAGACGACGGGGTTGCCCATCGTGTAGGCGCCGGCCTGCTTGAACATGGGGTGCGCGACGCCGGCCTCGTCCCCCGAGGTCATCGGGATGCGGCTCATCATGTTGAGCGCGTTCATCATCGACACCTTGACGACGGGCGAGAAGGGCACCGCCTGCACGTTGAGGGCGATGTTCGGGTAGGGGATGGGCACGGTGACGGGACCCGCGGGCGTGTTGCACACGTCCGGGAACCCGAGGTTCACGCCGAGGCCGCGATTCGAAGCCGGGAGCATGGTGCCTCAGCCGAGGTGAATGGCCTTGCCGTTGATGGTCACGCGCTCCTCGCTGAGGATGGCGGCGCTCTTCGCCTGGGTGTAGCTCGAGCCGTCGACGACGGTGTGCGTCTGGCCGGCGCGCACGCTCCAGAGCTCGCTCACGCGCTGGCGCAGCGACGTGAAGGTCTCGGTCACGGCCGCGGCGACGAGCTCGAGCTTGCTCGCCCGCACCTCCACCTCGCGCCCTTCGAGGCACACGCCGCGGTCGCCGCGCAGGCGCAGCGTCCCGCCCACGGCGTGCACGTCGAGATCGCCCGGCACCTCGAGGACGGCGCGCCCCCGCCCGCGCAGTACCCCGATGACGTAGTGGCCGGCCGTATGGCCGATGACGAGCACCTCGTCCCCGACCGCGGGCTCGTAGAGGTAGGCGAGCGCCAGGCGCGCGGTCGCGCGCACGCCGCCCGGCAGCGCCACTTCGACGCGCCCCGGCCCGACCGCCACGACCTCGGCCGGGCCGAGCGCCGGGGCCGACGGCGCGGAGGCGAGCTCGGGGCGCGCCTCGGCCGCGCGCGACTCGGTGCGATGGTTGCGGATCCTCGCCAGCTTCGACATGTCCTCGCTCCTCTCGTCCGGTCTCGCTCAGCGCCGCTTCGGCGGCGCGACCCACTGCTCCGCTCGCCGGCGCGCGGGGTCGGTGCGCCGCACGGCCTCGAGCTTGGTCCCGGTCCACGTGGCGCCGTCGTCGCGCGCCTCGTGCAGGTTGGCGGTGAAGAGATCGGCCCCGCTGAAGTCCGCGCCGCTCACGTCGGCGTGCGACAGATCCGCGTAGTCGAGCCGCGCCCCGAGGAAGCGCGCCGCCCCCGCGCGCGCCCCGACGAACAGGCTCTCGCGCAGATCGCAGGCGACGAAGCTCGCCTGCGACACGTCGGCCTCGCTGAAGGTGGCGTAGCGCAGGGCGGCCTTCGCGAAGATCGCGCGTCGCGCCCGGGCGCCGCCGAAGAACGCGCCCTTGCCTCGGGCGCCGCCGAGGTTGGCCTCCTCGAGCTCCGCCTCGCGAAAGCTCGCGCGGTCGAGCACGCACGCCTGGAAGACGGTCTTGCGCAGATCCGCCTTGGCGAAGTCGGAGCCCGTGAAGTCGCAGCCGTCGAGCACCATGCCGGCGAGGTTCGCGCCCTCGAAGGAGCAGCGCGGGAATTCGAGCCCCCGGAGGCGGAGCGCCCGCAGATCGCTGCCGTCGAAGACGACCCCCTTGAAGGTCGTCCGGTCGAGCCGCACCGCGTCGAGCGGCACGCCCGCGAGCGAGGCGCCCCAGAGGAAGGCGGTGCCGAGGTCGGCGCCCGCGAGGTTCGCCCGGTCGAGGTTCGTGAGCACGAGGCGCGCGGCCACGAGCTTCGCGTCGCCGAGATCGGCCTCGTCGAGCAGCGTGAGCTCGAGGTCCTGCCCCGTCAGATCCACGCCGCGGAGGCGGGCCTTGCTGAAGATGGTGCGCCGTAGATCGGCCCCCGCGAGCTCGGCGCCCTCGAGATCGCAGCCGCCGAGGTTGGCGAGCCCGAGCCGCGCGCCGCGCAGATCGGCGCCGCGCAGGCACACGCCCGTGAACGACGCGTGGCGCAAGTCGGCGCCCGCGAGCACGGCGCGCTCGGGGCCGGGATCCTCGGCCGAGCCCGGTCCGTCGGGGGTGGGCGGCACGTCGAGGCGCGACAGCAGCGCGCCGTCGAAGAAGACGCCCACGAGGCTCGCGGGCAGGCGCGCGTCGCGCAGATCCGCGCGATCGAGCAGCACCGACTCGAGCGTGGCGTCGCCGAGATCGGCGCGCCGGAGCTTGGCCCCGCGGAGCACCGTGCGCTCGAGCCGGGCCCGGCGGAGCGACGCGTCCGAGAGGTCGGCGCCCGTGAGCACCGTCTCGACGAGCGCCGCGCCCGCGAGGTCGGCGCCCCGGAGATCGACGCCCCCCAGGACGCTCTGGCGGCAGTCGGCCTCCGCGAGCCGCGCCTTCGCGAGGCGGCACTCGTGCACGACGGCCCCGGCGAGGACGGCCTGCGACAGGTCGGCCTCCGTGAGGTCGCAGCGCGACAGCCGCGCCCCGGCGAGGCGCGCGCCCGGGAGGCGTGCCTGGCGGAGGTCGCAGCCGGAGAGCTCGGCGCGCTCGAGGCTTGCCCCGCCGAGATCGGCGCCGCCGAGCACGCAGGCGACGAGCGACGCCCCGGCGAGGTCGGCGCCGCGGAGGCTCGCCAGGGACAGATCGAGCTCGACGAGGCGCGCGTCGGCGAGGCGCGCGCCGTCGAGGGTGCGGCCGCGCAGATCGAGGGCGTGCAGGGTGGCGCCGGCGAAGCTCTCCCCGGCGGCGACGCGCGCGACGAAGGCGTCGACCTCGCTCACGTGATGCCCTCGTCGCGCACGGCGCGGATCAGCACGGCCTCGGTGAAGTCGGCGCCGTCGAGGTTGGTGCCGAGGAGCTTCGCCTCGTACAGGCTCGCGCCCTCGAGCCGCGCGCGCCGCGCGTCGGCCCGGCAGAGGTCGGCCCCGAAGAGGTTGGCGCGCACGAGGTCGGCCCGTTCGAGGCGGCAGCGGTAGAGGCGCGCGTCGCGCAGATCGGCCCCGTAGAGCGAGCTTCCGACGAGGCTCGCCAGGGTGAGGTGGGCGCCGCGCAGCCTGGCGAGGGCGAGGTCCGCGCCGTCGAGCTTGGCGCCGTGGAAGTAGGCGCCCGGGGCCGAGAGGCCGCCCGCGCGCGCGCCCGCGAGCTCGGCGCGCTCGAAGCGTGCGCCCGGGGCGTCGGCGTCGCGCAGGTCGACGCCGGGGGCGCGGCACCCGTCGAAGCAGGCCCGACCGAGCGAGGCCTGGGCGAGGTCGGCGCGCTCGAGGACGGCGCCCGTGAAGTCGGCGTGTGGCAGGCTCGCGCCGCGCAGCTTGGCGCCGGTCAGATCGGCCCTGGCGAAGGCGGCGTACTCGCCCTGCGCGCCGCCGAGCCTCGCGTCCGTCAGGACGGCACCCTCGACGCAGGCGTGCTCGAGCACGGCGCGCTCGAGCGTCGCGCCCGCGAGGCGCGCGCGGGTGGCGTTGGCGCGGCCGAGGTCGGCCCCCGTCAGGTTGGCGTCCGAGAGGTCCGCGCGGAACAGCACGGCATCGCGCAGGCTGGCCCCCTCGAGGTCTGCGCCGCAGAGGTCCGCGCGGCTGAGCACCGCGCCGTCGAGGATGGCGCCGCGCAGATCGCGGCCGCGCAGATCGGCGCCCGTGAGGTCGCGATCGGTCAGGTCCACGCCCGGCCCCGGCGCGTCGGTCGTGAGCGGTCGCGGGAAGGAGTACCCGGCGTCGACGTTGCCGAAGGGCGCCTCGCGGAGCTTCGCCTCGACCGCCGCGAGCCCGGCCGCGCGCTCGGTGTCGCCGGCCTCGAGCTCTGCCCGGCTCCGGTCGAGCTCCGCGAGCTTCCGGCGCACGACCTTGCGCAGGCCGAGGCTCGGCATGGCGCCGGGCTTGCGAGGCATGGGCACGGGTGGCGCGTCGTCCTCGCGCGCGAGCCCCTTCAGGACCTCCTCTTCGGGGCCCCGCCCCGCGAGCTCCTGCACGAGCAGCTCCACCATCTCGCGCTCGGCTGCGTCGTGCGCCGGCGCGGGCCCGTCGCCCATCACGGCCCGCACCTTGGCGCGCACGGCCGCGCGCAGGGCCTCGGACGGTGGCGCCGCCGCTCCGCCGCGCTGCTCGGCACGCGCGACGCGCTCGGTGCGCAGCTTCGCGGCGAGGCCCACCGGATCGCGCTCGAAGCCCTCGAGCTCCGCGCGGTAGTGCTCCTCGGGGAGCGGCGGCTCGGCGAGGGGCTCGGAGGCGACGAGCACCGTCGTGACGTCGGACAGATCGAGCTCCCGCACCCGGTCGACCCCGCGCCACTGGAGCGCGAGCAGGCCCGCGTCGGGCTCGAGCCACAAGGTGTCGAGGCACATCTTCACGCTGCGGAAGCGCCCGGTGTCGTCCTTGACGAAGGCGACGAGCCGCAGACCCGGCAGGGTGACACGCCACTCGCGTGCCGTCGGGTGGAGGTTGTGGAGCGCCACCTCCTCGTCGCCGCGCAGGTAGCCGCGCAGCTGCTGGTCGGGCGGCGCGGCCGAGAACCAGCGCGGGTCGAAGTCCGAGGCGTAGAAGGGCGCGCGCGTGCGCCGGTAGGTCTCGCCGTAGTCGCTCCCGAGGCGCGCGCGCCGCACCGGCCACTGGGGCGAGACGGGCCCGAAGCAGGCCGGCGTGTGGAGCTCGCGCGGGCTCTTCACCGGCTCGCCCGCGCGCTCGAGGTTCGGCCCCTCGGGCGTGCCGAAGCCCTTGCCGACGGGGTTGGCGGGGTGCTCCGGGCCGCCGAAGGCGTGGGCGAAGTCGAGCGCCATCTTCACGAAGGGCGCGGGCTCGCTCAGCTCCTCGCCGAGGGCGCGCGGCCGCCACACGCGCCGGCCGAGGACGCGCAGAGCCTTCGACCACTTGCCGACCGACAGGCGCGCCTCGCATGCGTCGACGGGCCGGCCGCCGGGTGCGTAGCAGGTCCCGCGCAGCATGACCTCGGCCGTCGGCTTCCAGTCGGCGAAGTCGCCCGGGTACAGGCACTCGCCCGCGCGCTCGTCGTCGTCCTCGGCGAAGCCCTCGGCCGTGAGGTACGGCTGCTCGGCGAGCGGCGCGAGCGGCTCACCCGGGCGGAGCGCGAACGTGCCCTTGACCACCAGGGTCATCTCGGGCGCGGGCGGGTTGCGCGAGCCCGCCTTCAGGCCGAGGGGAAACGGCGTGAGGTTCTTCGTGAGCATCGGGGGACGAGCGCGCGCGGCTCAGATGCCGATGCCGAGCTTCAACTGCAGGCTGGTCCAGGCGCCGTTGAGCGTCGTCCGGAGCTCGGTGAGCGAGGTCTTGAGCTCGCCGAGGCCGTTGATCTCCTTCTTCGCGCCGAGCGTGATGTCGACCTCTCCGCCGGCGATCATGCTGAGCTTGGCGCCGAGGAAGATCTCCGCGAACACGCCGATGGTCAGCTCCTCGTGGAAGGCCGAGATGGTGAGGCTCGTGCGGTTGGCGCTCGCCGAGAACTCCGCCACCTGCGGCGCGTAGGTGGCGCTGCGCGCGACGCTCTTGGCGTCGACCACCTCGTCGACGACGTCGGCCGTGTTCTTCGACTTGAGCCAGCCCTGGATGGTGACCGTCTCGGTCGAGCTGCCCGCGCGCGTCTCGCTCGTGACCTCGCCCGAGCAGTCGACGAGCTCGCTCTTCTTCGCGGCCCAGATCTCCTCGGCGATGCTCGGGACTCGCAGCTTGCTCGAACCGGTGTACGACTCGACCTTCTCGGCCCACGTCCGCTCGACGATGGTCGGGTTGGCGCGCTTGACCGTCGCCTCCGTCGTGCCCTCGTCGACCCAGGCCTCGCGCCCGAGCGTCTCGGCGGCGTCCTTCGCCGTCCGCGGGACGGCACTGCCCGCGGGGATGGCCGCGGTCGGCGTCTCGCTGCCGACGGTCGTCGTGATCTTGTTGCCGTAGAAGATCTCGTCGACGTCGCCGTGGTAGCGCGTGACGGTGTCGCCCTTCGTGGCTTCCTCGATGACGCGCCAGGTCCCGCCGTAGGTGTCCTGCACCCAGCGGATCTCGGTCACCGACCCCGGGGCGATGTCGCCGTCCTGGATGAGGCCGCCGCTCGCGTCGAAGAGCGCGCCGTCGCAGGCGTCGCTCTGCCGGCCGAGCACGAGCCGGCGGTAGTTGCCGCGGATCACCTCCACGCTGTCGCCGCGCGTCGTGCTCACGCGGTTGCCGTCGGAGTGATCGCGCCAGCCGCCCTTGTGGTGCAGGAGCGCGCTCTCGCTCTGGCGCTCGGCCGCCGTGAGCGGCGCCTGGGCTCCCGTGCCGCGGTTGCGGGTGTCGTCGACGAACTCCGTCACGAGCGAGGCGAGATCGTCGCCGCGCGCCGTCGCGGTCCTGTCGAACGGGTTGGCGGTGCCGAGGCGCAGGTAGCTGTAGATGCGCGTCGAGTTGCCCTTGGTCGGGTAGGTCTGGTCGTTCGGGTAGTCGACCTCGATCTCCCAGAACTTCTCTTCCACCGTGGGCCGGTGCTCGTGCCCCGGTACCTTGGCGGCCTGCGAGGCGTTGTCGTCGGGCATGGGAAGCGAGCAAGGTATCACGCACGCCCGCGCGCTGCCTACGCCTCCCGGGCGCGCGGGCGTGCGGGCGCGCTTCAGCGACCGAACTTCTTCCGGAGGGCGCTCTTCACGTCGGGCCGCACGCGCGGCGGCGCCTTCACCTCGGGCGCTGGCGGCGCCGCCGCGGTGTCCTCGCGCCACGGCGACGCCCCGGGGTCGGAGGCGCGCGCCGGTGGCTTCGGCTCGGGGGGGCGCTCGGGCTCCGAGGCGCGGCCCGGCTCCGACGCGCGGGCAGCGGGCACGGGCTCGGGCGTCGGGGTCGGGGTCGGCTCGGGCGGGCGCGCGGCCGGGCTCTTCACGGCCGCGGGCGACGCGATGCCGGAGCCGAGGCCCACCGTGATGTCGAGACCCGACTCGGCCGGGGGGACCACCGGCAACGCCCCGCCCGGCCCGGCCCAGGGCGCGCCGGGGAGCGCCGGCTTTTTCGCCGGCTCCGTCGCACGCTCGCGCGCGACCGGAGTCGGCGCGAAGGGCGTCGTCGCCGCGCTCGGCTGGTCGCCATCGATGGCCATCGTCCCGTCGAAGCGGGCCTTCTTGCCCGCGGGCGCTTCGGCGAACGGCAGCGGCGCCGGGCCGGAGCCGGCCACGAAGAACGCCGTGCCGCTCCCGGGGCCCTGCGCGGGTGCGGCGGCGGGCGCGGGCTTCGACGCGATGGCGGGCTCCACCGGGCGCGCCTTCTGCAGCTTGCGCAGCAGGGCCGCGGGAAGACCTCCGGCCGCACCGGCGCCGCCCGCGGGACGCGCGCCCCCGAGCCACGCGGGCTGCTGCGCCGGGGCGGTCACGGGCGCGCCGTCGACGAGCGCCACGGTGGCGTTGGGCGCGACGCTCGCAGCCGGGCGCGCGTCCCTCGTGGTCGCGGCCGTCGGCGCGCGCACGTGCACGCGCAGCAGCGGCAGGCTCTGCACGTCCGGGACCGTGAAGCTGCCGCGCCAGGTGAGCTCGCAGCGCTCGCGCGCGCCGTCGACCAGGAGCTCGTCGCAGCGCATCGCCACGGTGTGCGACGCCTGCCCGAGGGTCGCGACGACGACAGGTGCGACGGTCGGCACGTCCGCGAGCACGCGCTCGCTGCCGGCGTGCAAACCCTCGAGCAGGAGCTGGTCGCCGGCGGCGAGCTCGGCGACGCGCTGATCGGGCGGCGCAGACTGGAAGAAGCGCCGGTCGAGCTCGGCGCCGAGCTCGAGGATGCCGTTCGCGAGCGCGGGCGGCGGCTGGCCGCGCAGCCACGCCGCGCGGGCCGGATCGTGCGGTGGGAGCGGCGCGAGGGCGGCACCCTCGCGACCCGCCGTCCTCGGCACCCGCTTGTCGACGAGCGCCGCGTCCGCCCGCAGGAGCGCGAGCCGCGCGCTCCCGGCCCCGGCGCGGACGGGCCCGGCGAAGACGAGATCCACCGCCTCGCGGTAGGGCGTGAGGTCCGCGGGGTCGACCGGAGCCGCGGCGGTCGGCGCGAGCTGCCCGTCCGCCCCGAGCGCGTACGCGAGCTTGACCACCACGCACACACTGAGGACGCGCTGCTGGCGCCATGGGAACGCGAACGCGAACGCGTGCGCCGCGGGCCCTCCGTCGCTCGTCGTATGGATCGCCGCGGCGCGCGCGGGCGTGACCTTGGACATAAGAGCGCATCGTAGCATCCGTTGACAGCGAGCGATCGCGGCGATGTAGTGCCACGATGTCCACGAATCGCAACGACGCCCTCGAGGCGCGCTTCGACTCCGACGAGCTCGACACCGAGGCCCTGCGGGTGACGCGCGTCGTCGGACGCGAGGCCATCGGCGAGCTCTTCCACTTCGACCTCGACCTCGTCTCGCTCGGCGGCTCGCCCCTCGAGCGGAGCGCGGTGCTCGGGGCCCTCGGGCGGCTCGTCCTCGTGCGCGGCGGGCTCGAACAGCGCGCGGTCCACGGCATGGTGTGGTCGCTCGACGAGGACTTCGACTTCGCCGGTGGGCACACGCGCTACCGCGTGCGCCTCGTGCCGCGGGCCGCCCGCCTCGCGCTCGTCGAGACGCAGGACATCTTCCAGGCCCGCAGCGTGCCCGACATCCTCTACGACAAGCTCCGCGCCGTCGAGATCGAGGCCGCGGACGTGAACCGCACGTCGCTGCTCGCGAGCTACCCGGCGCGCGACTTCGTCACGCAGTTCGGCGAGAGCGATCTCGCGTTCCTGTGCCGCTGGTGCGAGCACCTCGGCATCAGCTTCTTCTTCGAGCACGTCCAGGGTACCGACCGCATCGTGCTCACCGACGCCCCGGTCGGCTTCGGGGCCTTCGAGGGCTGCCCGAGCCTGAGCCTCGGCGCGCGCGCCGACGCGCCCGAGCAGGTGCGCGCGCTCCGCGCCGAGTCCGAGGTCATGCCCGAGCAGTACTGGGTGATGGACTACGACTACCGCCAGCCGGATCTCGAGCTCACCTGCTCGCACACGAGCGCGCTCGGCCTCGCCGGGGGCGTGTTCGAGTACGGCGGCCACTTCCGCAGCCTCGACGACGGACGGCAGCTCGCCCGGGTCCGCGCCGAGGAGCGCGAGTGCCTGGCGCGCAGGTACCGGGGCGAGAGCGACGTGTGCCGCGTGAGCGCGGGCCACCGCTACGAGCTCGACGGCCACCCGGAGCTCGACGGCCGCAAGCTCCTCGTGGTTGCCGTGGACCACGAGCTCGTCCAGTCGGCCGGCGGCTCGGCGGTGGAGCCGCACTACCTCAACCGCTTCACGGCCGTACCGGCCGAGCAGCCGTACCGGCCGCCCCGGCGCACGCCGCGACCGCGCATCCCGGGCCTGCTCACCGGCGTGGTCGAGCCGCGCGAGCACGGCAAGACGGAGGATCCGGCCTGCCTCGACGAGCTCGGGCGCTACACCGTGAAGTTCCTCTACGACACGGCGCCGCTCGGCGAGGCCAAAGCCTCGAAGCCCATCCGCATGGCCCTGCCGTCGGCGGGGCCGCGCGCCGGCATCCACTTTCCGCTCCGGCCAGGGGTCGAGGTGGTGCTCGGCTTCGTCAACGGCGATCCCGACCGCCCGATCATCGTCGGCGCCCTGCACAACGCCAAGGTGGTCCCCCACGTGGTCGACGCGAACCAGCAGGTGAACACCATCGAGACGACCTCGGGCATCCGCATGCGCTTCAAGGATACCCTGCAGCGGCGCTGAGCAGAGCCGGGGTCAGGGCAACCGCGCTCGCACAGCGAGCCCCGCGCCCTCGGGGGACGCCCACGGGGTCACGGCGACCCCCTCGGGGCCGTCGCCGCCGTCGAGACCGAGCGCCACGCCGGCGATGCCGGCGCCGAGCGCGCCGATGCCCGCGACGCCGAGGCCCACGAACAGGCCGAAGCTGCGCTCTTCGCGCGCGCGCACGGGCGCGAAGTCATAGTCGCGCGGGCACGCGAGGCGCTCGTCTCCGCACGTCGCGTCGAGCTCGTCGCCCGCGCTCTTCGTGTCGACGCCGAAGCCGATCGACAGCCCGAGCAGGGCGACCCCCGCACCGCCCGTGACCCAGGCCCACACCGGCGCCTCGTCGTCCGCCGCCACGGGCTCGGGCTCCGGCGGTGGGGGCGCGGGCGGCGGCGGCTTCGGCGGAGCGGGCGGTGGCGGCAGCTTCTCGAGTGTCACCTTGAGGGCCACGCGATCGCCCTTCGGGCCGAGCGTGGCGCTCGCCGCGAAGGGCTTGTGCCCCTCCGCGGTGGCGGTCACCGTGTGGACGCCCGGGTCGAGGCGGAGCGGCAGGCCGAGCCAGGTGTTCGACACGGGCTCGCCATCGATCGTGAGCGCGAGCCCCGGCGGCGCCGGCTCGCTCGCGAGCGTGATCGTGAGCACCGAGAGATCGACGGCGAGCTCGTCGCGCAGACCCTTGGCCGCGGCGATCGCCTCGGGGAACGCCACCTCCTCGGCGAAGCGGATGGCCTCGTCGAACTCGCGCCACGCCGTGGTGGTCTTGCCCTGTCGCCGGTGGCACTCCGCGAGGTTGAGGAGCGTGTCGCCGCGCTTGCGCAGCCCGTAGCTCTCGGTGAGCAGCGTGCAGGCCTCGTCGAGCTTGCCGGGCTCCTGCATGAGGCGCCGGCCGTTCTCGAACAGCTGATGGGCCCGGGCGAAGTCGTCCGGCTGGGCGCGGAGCGTGCTCGCGGCGAGCAGGCCCGCGCACGCGCACGCGAGTGCGACGGCGGATGCGGCTCTCATGGCTTGCCCTTGTCGTAGGCCTTCCACGGCTCGAAGGGATTGGGTGGCGGTGGCGGTGGGGGCGGCGGGGGCGGCGGCGTCGAGGCGGCGGCCGTCGTCTTCTGCCAGGGAGGCGTCCAGCTCTTGGCCGAGCGTGCGGGCGGCGGGGCGCTCGCGTCCGGCGCGTCGTCGCCGGCGTCTTCCGCGGCGCCTGCGTCCGGCGGCTCGGTCGCCGAGGCGGTCGCGACCGGCGCCTGGGTCGGGGTCGCGACGGGCCGCGCGGTCGGCACGGGTTTGGGCGCCGCGGCGACGACCCCGCCGGCGCGCGAGCTCTCGGGCGCGCTCTTCACCATGCCGCCGAGATCGGCCACGGTCACGACGTACCAGCGCAGCACGCTGAGCGGCTGGAAGGTCACGAGCACCGGGCGCCCGTTGCGCCGGGTCTCGAGGTAGCCGCTCTCGCCGCGGCCGATGGCGTCACGCACGTCGGCCATGGAGAGGATGTCGGCCTCCGGGTCCTTGCTCTTGCCGGCCTGGGCGAGCACCCGTCCGGTCGCGTCGACGAGCAGCGACAGCTCGACGAAGCTCTGGTCGGCGCCCTCGAGCGCGGCGTGGACCGCCCGATCGAGGTGTACCTCGAAGGTCACGACCCCGAGGAGCTTGCCGTCCGGGTCGTGCAGCGGCGCGCGACAGGGCAGCACGAGCTTGCCGGCCTTCTGGCCCTCGGCGAGCGAGCCCCACACGGGGTCGCGCGTGGCGGCCGCCGCGCGATAGGCGGGGTCCTGGCGCGCGTCGAAGTCCGGCGTCGGTCCGGCCATGCCCGGGTACTCGAGGTAGAGGCCGTTCTCGAGCGCGATCGCGATGCGCGCCAGGGGCACGCCGGTCTCGACGAGCAAGCGCTGCTGCTCGGCGTCGGAGAGGTCGTAGTACTCGGGGTCGTAGCTCTCGAGCATGAGGTCGAGCAGCACCGGGCGGACCTCGTTCAGCGCGGCCAGCGTCGCGCCGACCGCCTCGGGGCTCGTGCCTGGCGCCAGCGACACCACGGGCCACTCGAGGCTCACGGGCTTGCCGTAGAAGGTCGACGGCAGGAGCGGGCCGAGCGCCGCGGCGCCGCCTGCGAACGCCTCCGAGGTATGGAGCGAGCGCACCTCGCCGTCCGCGTCCACGAGCGCCATGTCGACGGCACCGAGCAGCTCCGCGAGCGACATGGTGTAGTCCTGCAGGGCCGCGTCGAGCTCCTGCGTGCGCAGGGCGCTCGACGCCTGCAGCTCCGCGAGCCGGAGCTCGCGGTTGTGCTGCGCGGCCACGACCGAGCGGTTGTAGAGCAGGGCACCGATGGTCGCGCCGGCACCCACGAGCAGCACCAGCAAGAGCAGCGCGATGGTGGTCGTGCGGTGCTTGCTCACCCAGCGACCGGCGGCCTGGAGCGCCGTGTCGGGCTCGGCCGCGACCGCCTCGTTGCGCAGGAAGCGGCGGATGTCGGCCGCGAGCTCGGCGACCGACGGGTAGCGCTCCTCGGGCTTGAAGCGCGTGGCCTTGTCGATGATGGCGCGGATCTCGCGGGGCACGCGACCCCCGGCCGCGTGCGGCTCCGGCGCCAGGCGGCGTCCGTCCTTCGCGTTGGTCAGCACCTCCTGCAGGGTGGTGCCGCCGACGGCGGTCTTCAGCGTGACGACCTCCTGCAGGATGAGGCCGAGAGCGTAGAGATCGCTCCGTCCGTCGAGCTCGTCGTTGCGCCCGGCCGCCTGCTCCGGCGACATGTAGATGGGTGTGCCGATGGTCGTGCCGAGGCGCGTGCGCGTGGTCTGGCGCGCGTCGCCCCCCTCGGCGTCGTAGACCTCGACGCCCGCGTCCTGTGCCTTGCCGCTCTGGCCCATGAGGCGCGAGATGCCCCAGTCCATCACGTAGACCTCGTTGAAGCGGCCGATCATGATGTTGGCGGGCTTGAGGTCGCGGTGGACGACGCCGCGCTCGTGGGCATAGGCGATCGCGTCGCACACCTTGAGGAAGGCCTCGAGCCGCGCTTCCAGGCTGTGCGCCGCGTCGAGCGGCTTGCCGGCCTCGAGCAGCTTCTCGGTCTCCTCGAGCAGCGCGCCGAACTCGCGCCCCTGCACGAGCTTCATGGCGTAGGCGAGGCCGCCGCTCGGCCCCACGTCGACGCCGTAGATCGGCACGATGAAGGGATGGTCGAGCTGGGCCGTGATCTGCATCTCGCCGAGGAAGCGCGAGAAGAGCTGCGGGTTGTCCTGGATGTGGGGCAGGATGCTCTTCAGCGCCACCTTGCGGTGGAGCACGAGGTCGCGCGCCAGGTGCACCTCGCCCATGGCGCCCCGGCCGAGCTCGCCGAGGACCTGGTACTGTGGCGGCTCGCCCTCCGGCGCCGGCTCTTCGGGCGGCGGCGCGCTCGGCGTCGGAGCGTGGACCGCCGCGGCGACGCCCGGCGCGTAGGCGGTGGCCCGCAGGCCGAGGGCCGTGGCGGCGAAGTCCTCGGTGAGGCGCGTCACGTCCACGCGCTCGCCCGTGTGCAGCTCCTTCAGCAGGTCCGCGTCGATGACGCCGCCGTCGCGCAGGTGCGCCAGGAAGCCGTCGATCGTCGCGTCTGCCCCCGCCGCCGCGCGGTAGCGCTCGTACAGGGGCTCGAGATCGACGGTGGTGTGGGCGCGGACGCGCTGTTTCAGCTCGGCAAAGTTCATCGTCGGTTCATTGCTCGAAGCAATAGAGGCGCAGGCCGGTGCGATCGCACCACTGCGGGTAGACCTCGGACCAGCCGAAGTCGCTCCTGCCCGTCAGCCCGACCACGGTCGTGATCGCGGCCGAGGTCGAGGTCCAGTCGACGCAGTAGCTCGATCCGTCGCCGTCGCCGTTCACGGTCGTGCCGGTCCACACCTCGACGTTCGACACGAGCAGGGCGTGCTCGTCGAGGTCGATGCCGTTCTGCAGCGTGCCGCCGAGGAGGGCGAGCCAGTTGGACGCGACGGGCGTCCCGTCGAGCAGCACGTAGGGCGAGGGGGACGGCACGAAGCGGCTCGCCGGGGAGCTCCCGCTGTCGCTCACCCAGGCGCGCCAGGTGCCACCGAGCGGCACCTGGTTGGCGGCGCTCTGGCAGAAGGCATCGGCGCCGGAGGTGCCGTTGAAGCTCGCGAGAGGGCTCGTGGAGGTGACGAACACGCGCTTGGCGACCGCCTCGCAGCCGTCGTCGGGCTGGGGTGCAGCGGGAAGCGAGAGGTTCGCGAAGCCGGGCGTGCAGGTCGAGTCGCAGAGGCCGCCGCTGCACTGCAAGACGTCGGTCTGGAAGGGGGAGCACGGCCGGAAGCACCCGCCGCAGTGCTCGAGATCCGTCGCGACGTCGACGCAGGTGCCGCCGCAGAGGGTGCCGGCGCAGCCACCGCCCGCGCCGCCGAGGCCCGGCAGGCCGCCGGAGCCGCCGCTCGAGATCGAGCCGCCCGCGCCACCGAGGCCCGGCAGGCCGCCGAAGCCGCCGCTCGAGATCGAGCCGCCCGCGCCGCCGAGGCCCGGCAGGCCGCCGAAGCCGCCGCTCGAGATCGAGCCGCCCGTCCCGCCGGTCAGGCCGGCGCCGCCGAAGCCGCCGCTCGAGATCGAGCCCCCGAAGCCACCGGTCCCGCCGGTGAGGCCGGAGCCGGAGCCACCGCTCGAGGTCGAGCCGCCCGTGCCGCCGGTCGCGCCGTGGCCGGCGGAGCCGCCGCTCGCGGTCGAGGCGCCCGCGCCGCCGGCGCCGCCCGGTCCGATCGGACCCGCCTGCGGATCCGGCCCGGGGCAGCGGAAGGCCGCGGCCGAGCCGATCGCCACGACACCCAGCAACACGGTCCTGCCGGGTCGCAATTGACGAGCGTCAAGTCTTGTCACCATCGTGAGCTTGACATGATGCCTGGGCGCGACCGGCCAGCGCCATAGAAAAACTCGCGCCGCCGGTTTGACGCCGGAGGCGCGAGGATGCGAGATGGTGCCGCCGAAGCTCGCCGCGCCGCAGCGGGATCGAACGCGAGCCGCCATGCTCCCCTGGAAGAAGCTCGACACGGCCCGCGAGCCGGGCGGCCGCGAGCTCTCGCTCTGGCAACGCGCCGACGAGTACGCCATCCGCGTCGACGGCCAGTCCCTCATGGGCAGCACGCGCTCGGCCTCCGAGGTCGCCCTCGGCGTCCGCGGCTGCGCGGGCGTCGCCTCGGCTCGCGCCCCGCGCGTGCTCGTCGGCGGGCTCGGTATGGGCTTCACGCTGCGGGCGGCGCTCGACACCTCGCCCCCGGACGCGCGCGTCGACGTCGCGGAGCTCGTGCCGGCGGTCGTCGCCTGGAACCGCGGCCCGCTCGCGCACCTCGCCGGCCGCCCGCTCGACGACCCGCGCGTGACGGTGCTCGAGCGCGACGTGGGGACCGTCCTCCGCGAGGCCGACGGCACCTACGACGCGGTCCTGCTCGACGTCGACAACGGCCCGGCGGCGCTCACGGCGCGCTCGAACCGCGGGCTCTACGACGCGGCCGGGATCGCCCGGGTGGCGCGCGCCCTGCGCCCGGGCGGCGTCCTCGCCGTGTGGTCCGTCTCGGACGACGCCGCGTTCACCGCGCGCCTCGTGCGCGGCGGCCTGCGCGCCCGCACCGAGCGCGTCCCGAAGGGCGCCTCGGGTCGAGGGCGCCACACGCTCTGGCTCGCCGTCCGCGCGCGGTAGCGGCGGCGCGCTCGCGCATCACAGCACGCGCAAGGAGCCCCGGACGATCCCGTAGCCGCTCTCCGTCCCGAGCGTGCGGAACACCTCGGCCGGTCCGAGCGCGCCGGCGAGCAGGCGGCGATAGGTGGCGACGAGGCGCGCGACCTCGGCGGCGGGCTCGCGCACGAGCTCGATGCGAAAGCGGCGCACGCCCGACGCCCGCGCGCCCGGGACGGAGCCGGCCGCGCTCTGCGCCGCCGCGTGGAAGACCGTGTTGCGGCAGCCGACGTCGGCCTCGACCGGGTGCACCATCCCCGCCCGATCGCGCAGCGACACCTGGTGCCGGTCGCAGGGGCGGCCGCAGTCGCGGTGGTCCTTGCCGTCCGAGAGCAGGGCCGCCATCACGCAGTGCTCCATGTGAAAGAGCGGCACCGGGTGGTGCACGACGAGCTCGGCCCACGGGCCGAAGGGCGTGCCGAGCAGGGCCGCGAGCTGCGTCGCGTCGAGATCGAAGGCGGGCGTGAAAGCCGAGAGGCCGCGCCCGAGGACCTCCGCGGCGGCGAGCCGGTTCGTGACGTTGAGCGAGGCGTCGCCGATGTGAAGGACGCCGGGCAGCTCCTGCCGGGCCGCGTCGTGGAGCGCGCCGAGCCCGCGCACGAGCAGGGCCTCGGGCGCGAGGTCCCGGAGGTAGCGGTCGATCTTCTCCTCGCCCGGCTTGCGGATGCGCGGCGGCGCGAGCGTGACGTGGACGGGCCCGCGCGCGCGCAGGGCCGCGACGGCCTTGCCGGTGCCCGTGAGCTCGAGGAAATCGAGCCCGACGCCGTCCGCGCCGGCCTCGACGGCGGCGAGCGCCTGCTCGAGCGTGCGGCAGAGCACGAAGAGGCCCCCGGGCGGCGGCGGGCGGTCGGCGGGCGGCAGCGCCCGGGCGACGAGCTCCGCCGCGGTCTCGGCCGTGGTCGGGTGGCGCACCTCGGCGGCGGCGAGAAGCGCGGCGACGAGCGCCCGGCGCGCGCGCTTCAGGGCCCCGGGCGCGATCCACGCGCCCGCGGGCAGGCTCACCTCGAGCGCGCCGAGCTCGAAGGGCGTGTCCCCGAGGCCGCCGAGCTTCTCGCGGAGCACGCTCACGATGCCGCCGTCGTGGCGCGCGCGCTCGGTCGGCGTCTCGCAGGTGACCTGCGCGCGGGCGCCCGTCGCGGCCCGCGCCTCGATGCGCGCGGGCTCCCCGAGCGCGCCCGACACGCCGAGATCGAGGCGCACGCGCCGCGGCGCCTGCCCGACCGTCGCGAGCACGGCCTTCTCGGCCGCCGGATCGTCGGTCTTCCACACGCGCCGCCCGGAGACCGCGCCCGCGAGGTCGCGCTCCGGGCCGAGCCACAGGAGCACCTCGCGCCCGGCCTCGGCGCGCTCGACCGCGCGGCCGGGCTCGTTGCTCCCGACCCCGCGCGCGCCCTCGAAGAGCGCCCACACGCGCCCGCCGAGCTCGCCCGCGCCCGCGAGTCCGCCCTCGACGAGCACGCCGTCGCCGCGCGCGACCGGTGCCGCGAGCGCGACCGCGAGGAGCGTGCGACCGTGCGCGCGCACGCTCGCGCCCGAGGTGCCGAGCTCGAGGCCGCGGTGATCGCACGCGCGGCCCTCGACGAGCCGGCCGTGATCGACGCCCTCGAGGAACCCGCGCCCCGAGCCGCGCGAGTACATCTGGAGCGCGCTCGTGCGCAGGGCCTCGAGCGCGGGCGTGCTCGTGCGCAGGGCCTCGAGCGCGGGCGTGCCCGGCGTCTCGCTCCACGCGTCGACGGCCGCGCGGTAGAGGCGCGTCGTCGCGGCGACGTACGCCGGGCCCTTCAGGCGGCCCTCGATCTTGAGCGACGCGACCCCGAGCTCCGCGAGCTCGGGCACGAGTGCCGCGGCCTCGAGATCTTGCGGCGAGAGCAGATACGCCCGCTCGCCGAGCTCGCGGCGCACGCCGTCGACGTAGAGCTCGTAGGGCAGGCGACACGCCTGCGCGCACGCGCCGCGGTTCGCGCTCCGGCCGCCGATGGCCTCGCTCGTCAGGCACTGGCCCGAGTACGCGACGCAGAGCGCGCCGTGCACGAACACCTCGAGCTCGAGCCCGCACGCGCGCCGGATGGCGCCGATCTCGGCGAGCGAGAGCTCGCGCGGCAGGATGACCCGGCGCGCCCCGAGTGCGCCCGCGAGCGCGACCGCGCCGGCGTCGGTGCACGTCATCTGCGTCGAGGCGTGGACGGGCAGCTCGGGCGCGACCGCCCGCAGCAGCCCGAGGACCCCGAGATCCTGGACGATGACGGCGTCGGCCCCGGCGTCTGCGCAGGCCCGCGCCGCGGCCTCGACCGCGACGAGCTCGTCGTCGAACACGAGCGTGTTCAAGGCGACGTGCCCGCGCACGCCGTGCGCGTGGAGCTCGGCGAGCGTGGCCCGGAGCTCGCCCCGGTCGAAGTTCTGCGCCCGGGCGCGCGCGTTGAAGCCCGCCAGGCCGAAGTACACGGCGTCGGCCCCGGCCCGCACCGCGGCCCGCAGCGCCTCGAGATCGCCCGCGGGGGCGAGCACCTCGGGCCTGTGCCGAGCGCGCGTCGTCGCCACCGGGCCTGGGTCGTTCGCCAGCATGAGCGCGCGGAGGATAGCACCCGCGCGCCGGCCCGGCGGGCGACCCGGCTCTCCGCGCTCACGCCGAGCGGGTGACCCGGGCGCTTTGCGAGTTGACCACCCCCCGGGGCTCCGTGGGAGTCTGTCTGCGGAGGCCCCCATGTCGCGCGACTCCGACTCCGACGCTGCTGCTCCTCCGACCCTTGCCTCCCTGCGCGCCTCGCTCGACGTGCTCGATCACGCGCTCGTCGATCTGCTCGCCGAGCGGCGCGCGCGCGTGCGCGAGCTCTTCGCCCTGAAGCGCCGCGAGGGGCTGCCCCTCTACGATCCGGTGCGCGAGGCCGCGCTCATCGCCGATCGCCTCGAGCGCGGCGCCGAGCACGGCGTGCCCCCCGAGCTCGTCCTCGCCGTGTTCCGCGCCATCCTGCAGACGAGCCGCGACGAGGCGGGTGCTCCCACGGCCCCGTGAGTAGGGACGGCAGGCCCCTCGCACGCGACCCGCGCCGACCCGCCGCGGTCTACGCCGTGAGCCTGCCGCCTGCCGCGGACCCGGGGCCTCTCCAGCCGCCCTGCCCACCGCGCCGCCGCCTCATCCCGGCCCGCAGTTCCCGCGAGGGGAGCCAGCGCCGGAGATGAGCGCGTCATCCCGGCCCGCAGTTCCCGCCAGGGGAACTGGCGCCGGGGATGAGGCTCGCGGCGCGGAGCCATCCCCGTCCGCAGTTCCCGCGAGGGGAACCAGCGCTGGAGATGAGCGCGTCATCCCGGCCCGCAGTTCCCGCCAGGGGAACTGGCGCCGGGGATGAGGCTCGCGGCGCGGAGCCATCCCCGTCCGCAGTTCCCGCGAGGGGAACCAGCGCCGGAGATGAGCGCGTCATCCCGGCCCGCCGCCCGTGTCCGGGAAGACCAGGCACTCGTGTCGCTCGCGCCTCACTCGTGCATCGGCAGCGCCGCGCGGCGGATGCATTTGCCGCTGATGGGCAACCCGCACACGCCCTGCTCGAGGCAGGTCTGCCCGCTCGGGCAGCCCACGGTCGGGGTCGCAGGGTCGCACGGTCGCGAGCAGAACTCGGGGTAGGGCAGCGGCGCGTCGTAGACGCCGTTGCCATCCGTGTCGATGAAGATGGGGTTCGTGACGGCGTAGGGGATGGTCGGCGACCAGTCGGGGACGCTCGGGGCGGCGCTGAAGAGCGCGCTCACGGCGGGCACGTGCCCGAAGGCCTCGCTCGCGACCTTCGAGAGCTGCACCTCGCCGAAGGGGATGTCGACCGAGACCGGGCTCATGAGGTTCTCGTCCTTCAAGCCCATCGCGATGACGACGACCCAGCTGTCGCGCGCCGGCACCGGGAAGTGGATCTGCCCGTACACGTCGTAGACGGCCTCGGTCGGGGCGGCGGGCAGGATGAGCCGGATCATCTCGCCATTGAGGTACACCTCGACCCGGTCGACCCCGAACCACGAGGCCGTCTGCACGTCGAGCAGCAGGTTCGCGAGCGCGCCCGCCGGCAGCGCGGCCGTCTCGCCGAAGGTCTTGTCCGAGATCGACGCGCGCACGAAGGGTCCGTAGGTCGCGAAGGCGTTGCCGGCGCGCAGGGCCGTGACGGCGTCCTCGACGGCGAGCGCGCGCGGGTCGTCGGTGGGGCTCTTGAAGAAGGTGCGCGGGTAACCCGGCTCCTTCATGGCGTCGTGCCCGTCGCTCGAGCCTATCTGCGTCAGGACGAGCCCGTGCTCGAGGTAGCGGAAGTAGTCGTCGACCTGGCCCGCGCGGTACGCACACGGAAAGTCGCGCGTCGCGGCCGGGACGGGCTGACCGCCGAGGGCGGCGAGATCGCAGTAGGGCTGGCTGTCCTTCGCCGTCAGCGGCCAGGCCCAGTCGGCGTGCTGCTCCTCGGGCGTGCGCTCGAGGATGCGCCGGGTCATGAGCGAGGCGAGCCGCGTGCGGTTCCGGTCGCGGCAGCGCGCGTAGAGCTCGTCGAGCGCGCACGGCGCGAGCAGGCCGGGCCCGAGCTCCGGGCAGGCCACCGTGAGCTCGTCGATGCTGGTCGCGGCGTCGATGCGCCCGAGGCAGCGGTTGTAGTCGACGACCTCGGCCACCGTGGGCGTGCGCTGCAGATCGAAGCGCTTGGCGCCCATCGCCTCCATGCCGTCCATGTCGCACGAGGCGGTGCGGAAGACCGGGTTCTCCTCCTCGAGCAAGGAGGGCGCGCGCCGCATCGTGTAGGGATCGACCCCGAGCTGGTCGATGTAGCCGAAGAAACCGTCGCGCGGGTGCGGGTTCACGGTGAACGGCTCGATGCCGTCGCCGGTCGCGCGGATGCCCGCGAGGATCGCGCCCGCCCCCTCGCAGGTCCAGTCGTGCGCGCCGTGCGTCGGTACGGTGAGGGCGTCGTAGACGAGCGGGAAGCCGATGAAGTGGCCCTGCTCGAGCGTCGTCACCTCGGCGCCGACCGCGTGCGCGAGCCGCGGCTCGAGGCCGAGCGCGCGGATGGCGGGCCCGTAGTCGGTGTGGACGTCGTGATCGGTCGACACCGCGAAGTCGACTCCCTCGGCCGCGATGGTGGTCACGCGCCGCTCGATCGGCATGCCGCTGTCGAAGCTCGGGGTCGAGTGCAGGTGGAGGTCGGCCGACATCCAGCCCGTCGTGTCGAGCTCGCGCGGCACGACGGCGTCCACCGACAGGAGCGCGCCCGGCGCGAGCGTCACGTCGTCGAGCACGTAGCGGCCGTGCTCGGGCCCGTGGGACACGGCGATGCGGTAGCGGCCGGGCTCGATGGCGAGCTCGCCCTCGCCCGTCGCGGAGAGGCCCTGCGCGCGCAGGCCGTTGCCGAGCCGCCCCTGCCCTAGATAGGGCCGGCGCGTCCCGTCGCCCTCGAGCGGGCGGCCGGCGTCGTCGAGCGCCGTGAAGCCGAGCTTGCCGGGCAGGAGCGCGCCCTGTTCGTCCGTGATGCGGTAGCGCACGCGCGCCGGGGTCGGGAGGCGCGCGACGACGACGGTCTCCGCGCCGACCGCGACGTGCAGCGGGTACGGCCGCGACAGCACGACCTTGTCCGCGTCGTGCGCCACGAGCACGTAGTCGCCCGCGGGCAGCTCGGTGCCGAAGTCGCCGTCCTCCTCGGGGTCGAGGCCGCGGTCGGCGTCGAGCGCGTTGACGACCCCGGCGTCGCCGCGCGTCTCGAGGTTGCGGCGCACGACGGCGTCGAGGCTCGTCCAGTCGGTGCCGGGCTCCGGATCGGCGAGGAGGTAGAGGTGCGCGTTCGGAGCGGCCTCGCCGGTCGCGTCCCACAGGGCGTGGCCCGCGAGCCGGCCCGTGGGCGTGCCGCGCACGCGGTAGATCTCCTCGGTGATGCTCGCGACGTCGCCCTCGCCGACCACGAGGTAGCGCTCGTAGACGAAGGCGCGGTTGCGGTCGCAGCTCACGTCGTCGACCGTGTCGAAGAGACAGCTCGTGCCGCCCGTGAGGAACGCCGTCGCGGCCGACGCGAACAGCGGCACGTTGACGAGGGTCGGCGCGGCGCCCGCGGGCGTCGGGGCGAAGTAGCCGTACGACACGTCGCCCCCGGCCGCGGCCACGAAGTCGAACACGAGCGGCTCGAGGAAGGTGTTGCGGCTCGCGTTCTTCGCGCCCTGCACGGCCGCGTCCTCGTCGAAGCCCGGCCCGGGGGCGAAGACGTCGTTCTGGTTGCCGAAGAACACGAAGTCGCCCGCCACGACACCGGCGCGGCGGGTGGCGCCCGGATCGTCGGGGCTGTCGCCGAGGATGCCGCCGAACACGTTCGCGGGCCCGGTGTAGGGGTCGAGCGTCAGCAGCTCGCTGCACTCGCAAATCTGGCACCCGGTGTCATCTTGCGCGAGCCCGTAGGGGCACGGCGGGCACGAGAGCACGTCCGGGCACGCGGGCGGCGGACTCTCGTCGAGGCGCAGCTCTGTCCGCACGGTGAGGTGCCGCTCGCCCGGGTGCAGGATGTAGTCGGTCGTGAAGAAGATGTGCGTGCGCACGTTCGGGAACAAGAGATCGAGCACGGGCTGCTTCGAGCGCAGCACGCCGAGCGCCTGGAAGAGGTAGCTGCCCTCGCCCGCGACGCGGATCGCCGCCGTCTCTCCGTCCGAGCCGTCGGCGAGCACGCGCACCTCCGCCGCCTCGGGCTCGGGCACGAGCAGGTTGGCGAGCGGGAAGGTCTCGACGAAGCGGTCGTGGCCGAGGCCCCCGGCCGTGTCGAGGCGCCGGCGCCGCACGTCGAGGTCGACGAGCGAGCCGCCGAACACGCCCGGCGCGGGCGAGTCCACCGAGCCCCGGATGGCCGCGCGCATGAGGTCGTTCTCGATGACGAAGTCACCGAGATCGGCCATCGCGACCGGGCCGCCGACGAGCTCCGCGCGGTGCTCGATGAGCTTCGCCCGCAAGAGGCCCGACTCGTCGGTGCAGGTCGAGGCGCCGAGCGCCGCGAGCACGAGGCCGAGCGCCACGAGCGGCCGGCGGCGGGGCGTGCGCGCCGTGCGCGGTGCGCGCGGCGTCGGCGCGCGGGCGTCCTCGGGCTCTCTGCACATGCGCCACGAGTGTAACCGCGGCTCACCCTCGGCGACACGGAGAACCTCCACGCGCTGCCGCGCCCGGCGCGCTCCCACGCCAGCACGGCCTCGCTCCTCGGAGGCGAGCGGATGCCCGACGCAGTCGGACCGTGCGAGCCGAGCCCTTCGACGCGATCGAGCTCCCGCTCGCGTCGTGGCAGCGGTAGCCGGCGGGCGCGTCACGGTGGCGCGCCGACCGCCCGAGCTGGCGGACGAACGCCTTCTGGCCGCCGCAGCGCCCGCGCACCGTCGTCGGGCCGCGGTTCGTTCAGGCTCGGAGCGCGACCCGAAACCGGGCTCCGCCGTCGAGCGCAAACGCCCGCAGGCGCGCGCCGGTGAACGCGTGGAGGACCTCGATGTTGGTCAGGGCGTGGAGTGACAGCCCGTCGCACGTGAAGCTCCCCGAGCCGGCGAGCGCGATCGGGAGCATCAGCTGGTCGGCGAGGTGCTCCTCCACGCTCGCGCCCGACTCGCGCCACGCGAGGAATCGCTCGGCCACGGCGCCACCCACGGCCTCGGCCCGCACACCGCGTTCCCCGATGCCGGAGAACACGTTGGTCACGCCAGTGCCCTCGTCCCGCGCCGAGAGCCACAGCGCGTTGCCGGGCCCAGGGCTTGCCACCGTGGCACTCGAGCGCACGAGCGGCGCCCCGGCGAGCGCCTCGGCGAGCGCCACGAGCTCCCGTCGGGCGACGCTTTCCGGAAGGTCCGCGACGATCGCGTGCGCACGGAGCGCGAGCTGTCCGCTGCTCGGCGCGAGGTGGATCGGCGCGAGCGCCATGCTCGGAGAGGTCGTGAGCACGACCTCTCCGCCGCCCGCAGGATGGAAGCCGACCGCCGCTAGCTCGAGCCCGACCTCAGCGCCGGCCGCCCGCACGAGCGGCAACCACGCTTCATCGAGAAACGGATGGATCGGCGCCCAGAGCGCGTGCGTCCCCCCACGGACGCGCACACGGCAGGGCCGGCTCGCGAGGGCGAGCGGCAAAGCGAGGGTCTGGAGCACGAGCGCGACGGAGCCTGCGCTCCCGACGTCGAAGTCGTGTGTGCCGCCCACGACAGGTCCAGGACGGAACGCGAGGCGCGCGCTGCCGAGGAGGGAGCCCTCGACCTCGGCACCGGAGATTGCGGCGGCGGCCTGCACGCACGTGAGGTGCTGCCGCATCAGGCCGGGCTTCGCGCGGCGAGCGCGGATCCGCTCGAGCACGAACGGCGTCCCCGTGATCATCGAAAGCGCGAGCGAGGTGCGCAGGATCTGCCCACCGCCCTCGCCTGCGCTGCCGTCGAGCACCATCGGCTCGCCCGTCGACGCTGCACGCAGCACGACCGAGAACGTCGGCGCCACCTCGACGCCCGGCTCACTCTCCGCCGCCGGGCGCGCCGTGTCCGTCGCCCTCCCATCCGCAGCCGCGGCTGCTCGGCCGTCCTTGGTCCAGAGGACGACGCCGTCGCCGCCGCGCACCGCGACGAAGCGGTGGTAGGGCACGAAGACGGCGTCGCCCTCGCCCGAGTCCGGCACGAGCTCGACGCCGCCCGCGCGCACCTCCGCGATGCGACTCCCGAGCACCTGCCGGAGGTCGCCTGGCGCACCGCGGTGGCGCACGTCGATGGTGAGCGAGTGAAGCCCGGCGTCGCGCCAGCGCGCGCGGTTGAGCAGACTTCGCAGGTTGTCTCCGGACATGGCGCTTCACCCCTTCACACATACGACCTGGCGGAGCGTGTGGATGATCTCCACTAGATCCGCCTGCGCCGCCATGACGGCGTCGATGTCCTTGTAGGCCATCGGCGTCTCGTCGATGACGTCCGCGTCCTTGCGGCACTCGACGCCGGCCGTCGCGCAAGCATGGTCGGCGAGGGTGAACCGGCGCTTCGCCTCGGTGCGGCTCATCGCCCGGCCGGCTCCGTGCGAGCATGAGCAGAAGCTCTCCTCGTTGCCGCGGCCGCGCACGATGTAAGAGCGCGTCCCCATCGAGCCGGGGATGATGCCGAGCTCACCGAGGCCGGCGCGCACCGCACCCTTGCGCGTGACGTACACCTCGCGGCCGTAGTGGTGCTCCTTGGCGACGTAGTTGTGGTGGCAGTTCACCGCGAGCTCGTCGACTGCGAACGGGCCGAGCTCCGTGCGGAGCGCGTCGTGCACCCGCTGCATCATGAGCTCGCGACTGAGACGCGCGAATCGCTGCGCCCAGCCGACCGCCTCGACATAGTCGTCGAAGTAGCTCGTGCCCTCGGCGAGGTAGGCGAGGTCCTGGTCGGGGAGCGCCACGCCCCAGGTGCGCATGTCGTCCCTCGCGAGTTCGATGAAGTAGCTGCCGATGCGGTTCCCTACGCCGCGCGAGCCCGAGTGCAGCATCACCCAGACGGCGCCGGCCGTGTCCAGACAGAGCTCGATGAAGTGGTTGCCCGTGCCGAGCGTGCCGAGGTGGACGAGGTGGTTGGTCTTCTCGACCTTGGGGTGCTTCTGGCAGATGGCCGCGAAGTCCTGCGCGAGGTCTCGCGTCCATGCAGCGGCGACGGCTTCGGGGGGACTTCCCCACGCGCCCTTGTCGCGGCCCGAACGCGTCGTCGTGCGGCCGTGGGGCACGGCGGCCTCGATCGCGGTCCGGCACGCGCGGAGGTTGTCGGGCAGGTGCTCCGCGCGTAGCGTCGTGCGGACGGCCATCATTCCGCAGCCGAGGTCGACCCCTACGGCGGCGGGGATGATCGCCCGCGTCGTCGGGATGACCGAGCCGACGGTCGCGCCCCTGCCCCAGTGCACGTCCGGCATCGCGGCCACCCATTTGTGGATGAAGGGTAGACTCGCAACGTTCGCTAGCTGCTGGCGCGCGGCGTCCTCGACCGCGACGCCTCGCGTCCACATCTTCACGAGCCCGCCCGGGCCGCCCATCACCTCGTAGCTGCGTTCGCTCGTCATGGCCGATGCCCCTTCACGGCCGATGACCGTAGCGACCGCCGTGCCACGAGCTTCGAACCAACAATTCCGCACAGAAACGCGATGGGAACACGGTCTCAGTTGCGCTCATGCGCTATCCTATTATCCTATCGGATATGCCGCGTCAGCGTGCCACCAGCCTGCCGACCGTCGTGATCGGCCTCTACGGCACGACGCTCGACGCCGCCCGGGGCCCCGCCCGCTGGCAACGGTGGCGGCCGACGCTCTCGGCGCTCCAGCACGAGGATCTCCTCGTCACGCGGCTCGAGCTCCTCGCGCGGCCGCCTGAGGCGGCGACGCAACTCGTCGAGGACGCACGGCGTGTGTCACCCGAGACGGAGGTGCGCGTGCACCCGTTCCCGGTCAAGGACGCCTGGGACTTCGAGGAGGTGTACGAGGCCCTGCACGACTTCGCGCGCCGCTACCCGTTCGATCCCGAGCGCGAGCGCTACCTTGTCCACATCACGACGGGCACGCACGTGGTGCAGATCTGTCTCTTCCTCCTGACCGAGACACGCTTCTTCCCGGGCGCCCTCCTCCAGACGGCGCCGCCGCGCGGGGGCTCGAGCGCGCCGGGCTACGCGATCATCGACCTCGACCTCGCGCGCTACGACCGCCTCGCGCGCCGCTACGAGGCCGAGCGCGCGCGGCGCTCTGGCGTCCTCAAGGCGGGCATCGCGACCGCGAGCACCACCTTCAACGCGATGATCGAGAGGATCGAGCACGTGGCCGGCACCTCGCGCGCGCCCATCCTCCTGAGCGGCGCGACCGGTGTTGGCAAGACGCAGCTCGCGCGCCGCATCCACGCGCTGAAGCTCGAGCTCGGACAGGCTAGCGCGACGTTCGTCGAGGTGAACTGCGCCACCTTGCGCGGCGACACGGCGATGAGCACACTCTTTGGTCACAAGCGCGGCGCCTTCACCGGTGCGGTTGCCGACCGCCGCGGCCTGCTGTCCGTTGCGGACGGCGGCGTCCTCTTCCTCGACGAGGTGGGCGAGCTCGGGCTCGACGAGCAGGCGATGCTGCTCGGCGCGATAGAGGACAAGCGCTTCACGCCGGTCGGCGCCGAGCGCCCGAGCGCGAGCGACTTCCAGCTCATCGCCGGCACGAATCGGGAACTGCGCGCGCGCGTCGAGGAGGGACGCTTCCGCGAGGACCTCCTCGCGCGAATCGATCTCTGGCACTTTCGCCTGCCGACGCTGCGCGAGCGTGCCGAGGACATCGCCCCGAACCTCGACTACGAGCTCGAGCGGGTCGCGCGTGAGACCGGTCGCCGCATCGTCTTGGACGAGGACGCGCGGCGCCGATTCCTGCGTTTCGCGGCCCGCGGCGACGCCGTCTGGCGCGGCAACTTCCGCGATCTCTGCGCCGCGGTGACGCGCATGGCGACGCTCGCCCCTTCCGGGCGGATCCGCACGACCGAAGTGGATGCCGAGATCGCGCGCCTCGAAGAGGCGTGGCGCGGGCCTGCGCATGCGACGGCGGGCAGGGTCCAGGCGGTGCTCGGCGCGCGCTCTGCCGCCGAGCTCGACCTCTTCGACCGCGCGCAGCTCGAGGTCGTGCTCGAGACCTGCGAGCGCGAGCCGACCCTCTCGGCGGCCGGTCGCGTGCTCTTCGAGAAGAGCCTCGAGAAGCGCGCGACCAAGAACGACGCCGACCGCCTTCGGAAGTACCTCGCGCGCTTCGGCCTCGACTTCGCGCGCGCGAAGGCGGCGGCGCTCGCGTGACACGGGTGAGGGCGGCGGCCGCATTCTCGAAGGCCCAATCGAGCCGCCGATCGACGAAGTGGATCTCCATCGGCACCCAGCCTCGAGGGCGGGTCCAGACTGAGACGACGAGCCCTCCGAGGACCTAGATGAGACGTCGCGTCATCCTCGTCGGCGCAGCAGCGATCGCAGCGGCCGCGTGCGCCCGCGCGCCCGAGGTGCCCCGCGCGACCGCGTCGGCCGCGACCGTCACGGCCTCCGCCACAGCGGCCCCGCCCCCGCCGACGGCGAGGGCCGCGCCTCCGACCGCACCGACGGCGCCGACCGCCCCCGCGACACCTGCCACGGCGGACGGGACGAGCCGTCTCGCCTTCGAGCTGCCCGTAAGGGGTCGCGAGGGTGTCACGGTGCGCGCGACGCTCGACGTGCCCGCGGGTATGGGGATCGCGCTCGACGAAGAGGAGACGATCCTGACGCCCTGCCGCGCCGCGCGCGCGGCTTTCGGCCCGGGCGCCGACTTCACGAGGCAGCTCCGGAGCCTCGCCTTGCGCGGTCGCGCTTGCCACGCATCGGAGACGACGGCGGAGGCCTGCATCCGCCGGCAGCTCGGCGGCTCGGACGGCATCGAGTGGCTGCGCCCCGGGGTCGGGCGCCTCGTCGACACGACGAGCAGAGGCGGCGATCGCATCGCGGGGACCGTCGTCTTGTACGACCCGGCCGCGCAGGCGACCGTCAGCTGCGAGTACACGCTCCTCGGCGGCACGATGGGCTCGCCCTTCGAGCCGGACGGCCGGCCCCTCGCCGACGTCTATGCGCCGGTGTGCGCCTCGCTCTCGCTCGCGGCAGCGGGCAGCCCGGCGGCGACCGCGCGCGCGCCGGCGCTCGTCGCGGGCGAGCTCCCCGCACCGAAGCCGGAGCACGCACGCGCCGTCGAGGTCGCCCGGGCGTTCGTCGCGGCGGCCGCCCGCCACGACGTCGCGGCCATGAAGAAGGAGGTCCTCTCGCCCGCCGATTGCACCGCCGTCGCGGCGGTCGCAAAGAAGAAGAGCGACTGCCCGAAGGACACCGGCGCCATGCAGGCCGAGGTCGGCCGATTCCTCGCCCAAGCGCCGCCCGTCGCGGCGTCGGACGCGCCGATCACCGTGCGCGAGCTCGATCCGAACCTCCTCGTCGTCGAGGTCCCGGTGGCAGGCCCCTGCGGCGTCTTCTACCCGATGTTCGTCGTGCACCTCGCGGATCGCGACCGCGTCGTGTTCATGATGGCGAAGCGCCAGTAGCCGGCGCTCGTGGCCCGACCGATGAAGCGCTCCGCCCCGTTTCCTGCGCGTCGGCGCCGTCACCTCGGCCGCCTCCGCCGTGCTCGGCCTCGTGCTCGAGGTCCTGCGCGCGCGCCTTCGCCGCGCATCGCGCCGGCCCGGCGGGTCCCGACGCACAGGCGCTGCACGAGCGCCTGCAGCTCTACGCCACGCTCGACTGGGCCGGCCACCTCGCGCTCGGCGTCGTGCTCGCAGCGAGCATGGGGCTCCTGGCGGCCTCGCTCGGTCGGGCGCGGGCGAGCGTGCTCGCCTGGCTCGCGTTCGGCCTCGAGGCGCTCGGCCTCGTCGCGTCGGTCACGAGCTACCTCGTCCTTCGCACCGCTACGCCGAGGTCGAGTTCGCGGGCGCGCGCACGGCCCGCCGAGAGCGCGCGACGCGGGGCAGATTGCCCCACGAGGGGCAAGTTGCCGCGGTCAGACGTGCGCCGAGCCGTCGCCGCAGGGGACCGGGGTACCCAGGTTGGCGCGCGGCGGCGTGCGGCGTGGCACACCCATGATCGGCGCGAGCGCGCCTGCGTGGCCGCGACGACGACCACGCTGCGCGCGGTCCCTTCAACGCGATGCCGGGGCCCGCGGCCCCGCCTCGGCGAAGCCGTCGCGGTACCTCTCGTCGACGGAGAGCTCGCAGCCGAGCGAAACGAGGTGCACGGCGCCCGCCGGCGCGGCCTCGTGTCGGGTCCACGAGCCATCGTCCTCGCGCCGATGGACCTCGACGAGCTTCTGTCGGTGATCGACCAGCACGACCTCGCGCAGCGACGCGATGGCGCGGTAGTGCCGGAGCTTCTCGCCTCGGTCGTAGGCCTCGGTGCTGGGGCTCAGAACCTCGACGAGAACGATGGGGTTCGTGACGGCCAGGTCGTCCTCGGGGTGTCGCTCGGCGGCTCCGCATACCACGCTCACGTCGGGGTAGGTCTCGAGCCCGGTGTCGAGCACGCGGATGCGCAGGTCGGAGGAGAACACCTGGCACGGCTTGCCCCGCAGGGCGACGTGGAGCAGCGCTCCGACGTTCATGCTGATGGCCGCGTGCTCCGGGCTGCCGCCTGCCATCGCGTAAATCACGCCCTCGAGGAACTCGTGCTTCACGTTGCTCGAGCGCTCGAGGGCGGCGTACTCGGCACGTGTGAAGCGAACGAGGCGCGCGGGAGCGGTCATCGAGACGAGTCTACTCCGGCCGTTCCCGCACACCAGCCGGCTTGCGGCCAGGCAGTTCGTGATGGCGTGGGCTGCGACCGCCCCACGGCCGCGCCGGTGTCGCGCGTCGGAGCGCCGCCACGCCGGTCTGCTTTCGGGCTGAACGGACGCGCGCGGGCTGGTATCGTCGTCGGGTGGGGCGAGCACTTCTGGGTGTTGCGGTCGCGTTCGTCGGGCTGGCGGCGTGCGCGAAGCTCCTCGGCGACGATTTTCGCGTGGGCGACGGCAGCGGTGGCGGAGGCAGCGCCGGCGGAACCGCGACGACGAGCACCACGAGCGCGGGTGGCGGCGCTGGGACCGGCGGCGGAGCGGCAGGGACCGGGGGCGTCCACGCGGGCGGCGCCCCGCCGTGCATCGAGGGCTTCACGGGCGCCGTCGCCGGCTGCTCGACCGACCCGTCGGGCCAGGCCCTGGTCCTCTCGGCGGGCGACGTCGCGACGGAGGCTCTGTCCATCGAGCTCTACTACGCCTTCGGCGCTCCGCCGCCGCCCCCCGCCGGGACGCCCTTCGGCTTCGACTTCTACGGCGAGGACTACGCCACCTGCGGCGTGTGCGCGCGCATGGCCGATCTCTGCGACGGCACGTCGTGCGCGCGACAGTTCGTCATCCTGAGCGGGCACCTCGAGGTCACGGCGCACGGCGCGGCCGGTGGGCAGTTCACCGGCGTGCTCACGGATGCCGTGTTCGCCGAGGCGGTCATCGATCCCCAGACCTTCCACAGCACCTTCGTGGAGCTCGGCGCCACGCACTGCGTACCGTCCTTCACGTTCGACGCGACCGTCGTCGTGCCATGACCGGTCACGGTCGAGTGCGCGCCGCCGTGCCTCCGGCGAGACCCGCGTCCGCGCCCCGATCGCCGCGACGCCTCCGTATCACTCGAGCAGCTCCTCCGCCCGCGCCACGACCGCCGCGCGCTCGAGCACGCGCTCGAGCTCCGCGAGCTCGTGGCACGCGTCGAGCCTGCCCGCGAGCCCCTCGGGCACCGCGAGCCCGCGTGCGCGCAGCACGCCGACGATGCCGGCCGCGAGCGCGCGCCGCCCCTCTTCGCGCCCCTGTTCGCGCCCCTGTTCGCGCCCCTCCGCGAGCCCCTTCTCGAGGCCTTCCTTTCGGCCCTTCTTCATGAGGTCGCGGAACAGCTTGCTCTGGTACTCGTACTGCTGGCTCATCCATTCCTCCAAGGCTCTGCGGGCGGCGGTGCCCAGGGCCGAGAGCAAGAGGTCGAGGTAAGCGTAGCGCGTCTGGTCGGGGAGCGTGAACAGCCCCTCCGCGGCCGCGACCGCACACCGCGCCGCGCGCGCGCTGTCACCCGCGTCGCGCGCCTGGCTCGCGCTGGCCGTCGCCGTGCGGCGCCCGGCGTGTCCCCCGTGGGCGAGCGCCGAGAGCACGGCCAGTTCCGGGCGCACCGCCGCCTGCGCCGGATCCTCCACCGCGACCACACGCTCCGGCCCCACGACGACCGGGCGGAGCTCGAACCCCGGGTGCCCGAGCAGGATGGGCCGCTCGCAGAACCGCGCCGTCGGCTCCGACAGGCACACCACGAGCAGGTACACCGGGCACCCGTGCCGCGCCCACAGCCCGGTCACGTAGACGGGCCAGCTCCGCCGCTTCGCCGGGTCGGCCCGCAGCTGCACCTCGACGACGATGGCTGCCGCGACGGGCTCGCCCACGAGGACGACCGCGTCCGCGTGATGCTCGGGCAGCTGCGTCGCTCCGAACGTCTCCGACCCAGGCGGCACGCCCTCGACGCCCACGCGCCCCCGGCGACCCCGACGCCGGCCGACTCGGTGAGCAGCTCCGCCGCGAGCGCCGGCCGCGTGTGAAAGAGCTGGACGAGCATGCTGTGCAGGACCGACGGCACGATCCGCGCCGATTGCAGCGAACGTGCCGCGCAGCGGACGACGCCAATCGCGCGGATCTGCTCGGTCCGCCGAGCTTGGGCGGCGCGTGGAGTGGCGCCCCGCCAGGCGCCGGGTGGCGGCCGCCGGAGCCCGGTCAACGGGGCGTCGCGGCGCGCGTGCGCACCCATGTGCGCCCGTTGCGTGCTCCCACCCCGCGTCGCGCCGCTCGTGTGGCGCAGGTACTGGGTTTCCATTCGCCATCGACGACCACGCCACGCCCGCCGACGCGAGCGACGACCTCGCCCTCGGCGACGTCTGCGTCGGGGGCGCCCCGGCGCCGGACATCAAGTCGAAGGGCGCTGCCAAGGGCGCCTTCGTCGCCTTCGCGTCGCCGCTGGCCGCGTTCAACGAGGGCTGGATTGGCCCACGCCACGGCTCCGAGTAGCCCGTGCAGGCGCCGGCCGCGGGCACGCGGCCAGCGTCGCGCGGTCAAGCCGGCTTGATGCCGTGCCGCGCCAGGAGCTTGTGCAGGTAGGTCCGGTGCAGGCCGGAGCTGCGCGCGGCGAGTGACACATTGCCGCCGTGGAGTGTCATGAGGCCGCGCAGGAACTCGTGCTCCGTGGCGGCAACGGCGCCTTGCCGGGCGGCATCCAGCTCCTCGGCCGTGTACCGCTCGAACGGTCCCGACCCCGCCGGCTCGGCCCCGCCGAGCAGGGCGACCTCCTGGGGGAGCAGGTCGACGTCGAGCTCCGGGCCGCGGGCGAGCAGGCATGCGCGCTCGACGAGGTGGCCGAGCTCGCGGACGTTGCCGGGCCAGGCGTAGCCCGACAGAGCGCGCGTCGCGGCGGCCGTGAAGCGCGGCGTCTCGCTGGCCCGCTGCCAGTGCCGGCGCAGGAAGTGCTCGAGCAGGAGCGCCACGTCGCGGCGGCGCTCGCGCAGCGGCGGCAGGACGACCTCGACGGTGTTGAGCCGGTAGTAGAGGTCCTGCCGGAAGCGTCCGTCGCGCACGAGCGCGCCGAGGTCGCGGTGCGTGGCCGCGACGACGCGCACCTTCACGATCTCGGTGCGATCGGAGCCGAGGCGCTGGATCTCGCCGAACTGCAGGAAGCGCAGGAGCTTTGCCTGGAGCTCCGTGGGGATCTCGGCGACCTCGTCGAGGAAGAGCGTGCCGCCCTGCGCGGACGCGATGCGGCCGGCGCGGTCCTTGTCGGCGCCGGTGAACGCTCCGCGCACGTGCCCGAAGAGCTCGGACTCGAGAATCGCGCCCGGCAGCGCCGTGCAGTGCAGCGCGACGAAGGGCTTGTTGCGGCGCGCACCATTCACGTGCAGCGCGCGCGCGACGAGCTCTTTGCCGGTGCCCGTCTCCCCGCGCACCAGCACGGGCGCGTCCGCGTCGGCGACCTGCGCGACCGTGCGCAGGACGTCGAGCATGGCCGGGTCCTGTGTCACGATGCCCTGGAAGTCGTGGCTCGCGTAGAGGCCCTGCTCGAGCGAAGCCTTCTGACGGCGCAGCTCGTCGCGCTCCACGGCGCGGCGCAGGAAGAGGCCCCCGACCTCGGCGACCTCGGCGAGGAAGCGCTGCGCATCGGCAGCGAAATGCCCCATGCCGACGCGCTCGAGGTAGAGCACTCCGTAGACCTCGTCGGCGTCATGGAGCGGCGTCACGAGCACGGCGTGCCCGGCGAGGCCGAGGACGCTCTCGCTCAGCGGAGCGAGGCTCGGATCGGCGGCGACCGAGGCCGAGGTCACCTGCTCCTTGCTCTGGATCGCGAGGCGCACGAGGCTCCGGCTGAAGCGGCGGTGCTCGCGCGTCAGCGTCGCAGGATCGTAGGCGACCGCGAACCGCTGCTCGTACGCTTCGCCCTCGTGCACGACGATGAAGCCGCGATCGGCCTGCGTCAGCTCGACGACCCGCTGGAGCAGCACCTCGGCGGTGCGGTCCCGCCCCTCCTCGCGCAGGACGAGCTTGGCGATGTCGAGCAGCGAGGGATAGAAGTCCACGGCACGGTCCGCGAGCAGGTGCAGCCATAGCCGAAAGGGCAGCCCGCCGCAGCGGGCAATGTTCGGAGCGGAACGGGCGTGTGCCCGTGTGGCGTGGGCGCCGCGGTTCCGCCGTGTCGGCGGCGGTCAGTCTCCGACGAGCTCGCGCGCGAGCTCCAGCGTGCGGCGGTTCTCCGGCACCGCGTCGAGAAAGGAGGCCCGGTAGCGTGGCTCGCCGATGAGGTCGGCACGCCGACGCAACCCATCGCGTCCCGCAAGCGCCGCAGCGCGGGCAGCGTCGGCGTCGCCGCTCGCGAGGAGCGCCTCGGCGAGGGCCAGCGGCACTTGCGCCTCGCCGTGCCCGATCGCGCCGAGCTCCTCGCGGATCGCCATCGCCTCTCGGGCGTGCGCGAGGGCCTGCTCGCCGCGGCCGCGCGCGGCGAGCACGCGCGCGAGGACGGCGAGACCGTGAGCGCGCATCCCCGGAACCGAGCTCTCGGCGGCACGCTCCGCCTCGGCGAGCGCAGCGTCCAGGTCGCCGCTGCGCCGTAGGAGGTCGGCGAGGAAGGCTCGGGTCGAGAGCTCGTGGCTCGTGACGCCCATGTCCCGGAGCTGCTTCGCGGCCGCTGCCGCCACCGCCTGCCCCGCGGCGAGATCCACCTCTTGTGCGAGCGCGAGCGCGAGGAAACGGAGGCACAGCCCGTGGATCAGCGACGCGCCGACCTGCTCGCTCAGCTGCGCGCCCTCCTCGAGCGCGCGTCGGGCCTCCTGCCATGCCCCGAGGGCGGTGAGCGCGGCGCCCGACTCCTGCAGGGCCTGCGCGCGCAAGCACCGGTCGCCCATCCGCTCCGCCTCGGCGAGCGTGCCCGCCGCCTGCGCGAGCGCGGCCCACGGATCGGCGCGCCCGAGGAATGCATCGAAGTAGCGCGCGACGTGGATCCATGCGCGCGCTCTCGGCTCGAGCGCAGCGGCGTACGCATCGGTCAGCGCCAGCCGCGCGAGAAACTGCCGCGCGAGCGAGCGCCTACCGGCGAGGGTCATGATCCACGCGGCCGTTGCCCAGGCCTCGATCTTGGCGCTGCCGAAGGTCTCGCCCGGCGGCTCCGCCTCCAGCGCTTCGAGCAGCGGCGCGACCAGGTCCATGCGGCCGTTGGCCGTGCAGAGCAAAAGGAGCCGTCCCGCGAGCTGGTGCCGGTGCTCGTCCTCCGGCGCGAGCAGCTCCATGCCTTCGAGACCCACGGCGATCGCGCGAGAGAACTCGCCGCGCCAGGCGCGGGCGTGGCACTCGATGACGCGGAGCCGCCCGCGCTCCTGGCCGGAGGCGCCGAGCGCGACCGCGCGCTCCACGCTCGCCATCGCGTCCGCGAAGTCGCTGACCTGGAGCGCGAGCCGCGCGGCCCGCTCATGGAAGGCGCGTGCCCGCGCGGGCTCGCGGCCGCGCTCGAAGTGGTCGGCGAGCGCGCGCGCGTCCTTCTCGCCCGCGCGCTCGAGCCACGCGCCGGCGAGCCGATGCCCCTTCTCCCGGTCGGCGTCGAGGAGCATGGCGTAGGCCGCCTCACGGGTGAGACCGTGCCGGAACGCGAAGGCGCGCTCGCCCGGGAACTTGTCGCTGCCGCCGGCGACGAGTAGCTCGCGCTCGGCGAGCGCGTCGAGCCAGCCCGGCAGATCGCCCGCCTCGGCGTCGCCGAGCAGGGCCGCGACGGCGCCCTGCCAGAAGACCTCGCCGAACACGCTCGCGGCGCGCAGGATCCGCCGGGCCGCCGGCTCGAGGCGCTCGAATCGCGCCTCGGCCACGGCGAGCACGGTCTCGGGCAGCTCGTCGCTCTCGCTCTCCGCGACGCGACGGAGCAGCTCCTCGAGGTGGAACGCATTGCCGTCGGCGCGCGCCACGACGCGCGCGAGCACCTCGGGGTCGAGCGCGTCGCCGAGGACGGCGCGGGCGAGCCGCTCCGCTGCGCTCCGGGTGAGGCCCGCGAGGCGGAGCTCGTGCGCCTCGGCCTCGGCCCAGAGCTTCGGGAAGAGCTCGTGCACCGCGGGGCGCGCCAGGGCGAGGAGCATGAGCGGCCGGGCACGGAGCGCGCGCAGCGCGCCGGTGAGGTAGGCCACGCTGAGCGCGTCACCCCAATGCAGGTCCTCGAGCACGACCAAGAGGGGCCGGGCGCGGCACAGCGCTGCGAGCCACGCCTCGAAGCTGCGGCGCAGCCACTCGGCCATCACGCGCGGGTCGTCACGGGCGGCGCGGAGCTCCGGGCTGCCGTCCCCTGCGAGCGGGATGCCGAGGACCTCGGCCAGAAACTCGGTCGCGCGCGTGCGCTCCGGCTCGTCGAGGAGGGCGGCGAGGTGCGCGCCGAGCGCGGCCTGTTGCTCGGCGACGGACGCGCCCTCGCGCACCACGGCGGCGGCGCGCACGAGCTGCCGCACGAGCCCGAGCGAGGAGCCTGCCGTCATCGGCTCGCCGCGCGCCACGAGCACCTCGGGCCCACCGCCGGCACGCAGGCGCGCCACGAGCTCGTGGCGCAGGCGCGACTTGCCCATCCCGGCAGCGGCGGTCACCAAGACGACGCGCGCCACGGGCTCGGCGACACACTCCGCGAACGTCGCCGCGAGCAGGGCGAGCTCCTTGTCGCGCCCGACGCACGGCGTCGGCTTGCCGAGGAGGGTGCGCGCGCCCGCCGCGTCGGCGCGACGCCCGGCGAGCACGAGCTCGCCCGCGCGCTCTTTCACGTCGAAGCGCGCCTCGAGCAGGCCGCGGGTGGCGTCGTCGATGCGCACGGCGGCCGCGCCCCGGCCCGCGAGGAGCCGCGCGGCGCGGTCGACGACCTGACCGAAGAGACCGCGGGCGGTGCTCTGCGCCCGCCCCGTCGCGAGCGCGATGTGCGCCTCGGGCAGCGCCCGGCGCAGCGCGAGCGCGCACTCGGCCGCCCGCGCCGCGCCGTCGAGCGCGCCCGTCGCCGCCGCCAGGGTCACGAGCAGGGCTCCGGTGGCGAGGGGCGCGATCGAGGCGCCGTGGCTCGCCACGATGTGAGCGAGCGAGGCGTCGGCCGCGAGGTCGCGCGCGCCGAGGCGCAGCGTCGAGCCTGCAGGGTCGGGCCCGCCTTCGAGGTCGACGAGCACGACGCTCACGAGCCGCTGCTCGGCCGCCGAGAGCGCAGCCTTCGCCGCCGGCGGTGCCGTCGTGGCATGCCCGCCGAGGTCGACGGCGGCGAGCGCGCGCGCGAGCTCGCCCGCGTCCGCGAAGCGCTCCTCGCGGTCCTTGGCGAGCATCCGCCCGACGAGCGCGTCGAGGGCGGCGGGGAGGTCGGGCCGCAGCTCCGCGAGGCGCGGCGCCTGCTCGAGCAGCACCTTGGCCAGGACCGCGACCACGTGCTCGCCGGCAAACGCGGGCCGGCCCGCGAGGCACTCGTAGAGGACGCAGCCGAGCGAGAACACGTCGGCCCGCGCGTCGACGTCGCGCTCGCCGCGAGCCTGCTCGGGCGCCATGTAGCCGACGGTGCCCACGACGGCGTTGGTGGTGGTCATGGCTCGCGCGGCCGCGGCCGGCCGCGCCAGACCGAGGTCGAGGAGCTTGGCGCGCGCGGGGTCGCCGCCGACGAGCAGCACGTTCGAGGGCTTGACGTCGCGGTGCACGACGCCCCGCGCGTGCGCGGCCGCGAGCGCCGCGGCCAGGCGCGCCGCGAGCGCGAGGCTCGCGGCGAGATCGAGTGGCAGGCGCGCGAGGCGGGCGTCGAGATCCTCGCCCTCGAGCCACTCCATCGCGAGGAAGGCCTCCCCGTGGCCCGTGGCGCCGTGCGCCACGTACCGCACGATGGCCGGGTGGGGCAGCTCCGCGAGCAGCTGCGCTTCGCGCAGGAAGCGCTCGGCGAGCTCGCCCGGACCCGGGTGCAGGGTCTTCAGCGCCACGGCCTCGCCCGTGTTCCGGTCGAAGGCGCGGAAGACCACACCCATGCCCCCTGCGCCGGCGCGGCGCTCGACGACGAAGCGGTCGGCGACCACGTCCCCAGGCTTCACCCGCGGAAGTATCGCCGCGCGTCGGACCGATGTCGAGGCGGCGTCTGCCCGGGCCGGGCGCGAGCCGCGCCGGCGTTCATGAAGCGTGGGGGTACACACCGGCGCGCAGGATCGCCACCTCCTTTTCGAGCATGCGCTTCGCGAGCTCGGTCCGGGTCTCGGCCTTGCCAGAGGCCTCGATCGCGTCAGGCGAGCGGGTCGCGGTAGAGCTCGTCGACCGCGAGCGTGGCGTCGAGGCTTTCGAGCACGACGCGCTCGCCGCTCTGGTACGTGAGCTGCGTGAAGTGGCCGCCGGCGCGGCGCCACAGGTCGACGCGTCGCTCGTCGTGTGCGAGGAGGAGCACCTCGCGGAGCGAGGCGATGCGCTTGTAGTGGGCGAGCTTCTCTCCCCGATCGTAGTCGTCGGTGGACGGGCTCGAAACCTCGACGAGCAGCGTCGGATTGATGGCCGTGTGCCCCTTCGCGTCCTCGGGGTCGAGCTCGAGGCGTCCGCAGATGACCGAGGTGTCCGGGTAGGTGCCGAGCCCGGTCGCCTGCACGCGGATGCGCAGATCGGAGGTGAAGACCCGACAGCGCTTGCCCTCGAGCGCCACGCCGAGCAGGCGGATGACATTGGCGCACACGGCCGCGTGGTCCGGGCTGCCGCCCGCCATGGCGTACACGACCCCGTCGAGGAACTCGTGCTTGATCGGGCTCGACTCCTCGAGGAACACGTAGTCGGCGAAGGTGAACGCGCGGCGCGCCAACTGGCTCATGCGAGGAACCTAGCACGCGGGTCGGAGTGCGAGGCCACGTCATCGACGGCCCGAGCTCGTCCGTGAGCAGCGCCTCGGCCCCGGCCTCGTCGGTGCCGTGCGGGCTACCGGCGCGATGGGGCCGAGGCCCTCTGTGCCAACGTCGCACGCCGACGCCGCTCGTCACCACGCCGCCGACGCGGAGCGCCGGCCAGTCCGTGGGCGGCGGCGGCTCGTCCCCGCGCGGGGCTGCGGCCTTCGCCCCTGCGCCGTGGCCCTCTGCCGGCGGCTCGGCGACGACCGGGAGCCACAGCACGGCGCCGCGCTGTCGGAGCCCGAGGTAGCAGTCTGCGAGCGCGAGCTTGGCGTGCGCGGCCCGTGGCTCGAGGCGCACGGCGTCCTCGAGCTTCGGGCACGCGGCGGCGAAGTCCGCGTCGGCCATCAGCCGCTGCGCGTCGACGAAGCTGGCGTCGGCCGCCGCCCGCCGCTCGGTCTCCGTCGGGTCCGCGGACGCGGTGACCGAGGCGTGGATGCACGACCATGCGCAGGCCGCGGCCCACGCGCTGCGATCGATGACCTTCATCTCAATCGATCCCCGAGGTCTTCACGATGGGCGGCGGCGCCGTCTGCGTCGTCGCGGTCTTCGCAGGAGGGCGAGGGGGTGGCGCCGGTGGCGTCGTCGGCGCTGGCGCCGTCGGCGTGCCCGCTGCGGTGGTCGCAGACACGCTCTGCGCTGCGGAGGGCGCGGACGCGCTCTGCGCCGCGGAGGCGCTCGGCTCGGGCGCGGTGACGCGCGGCAGCGGCGCAGCCTCGGGCGCGCTCGCGGCGTCGGACGCGCCGGGGGCGTCGGCCGAGGGTAGTGCGTCGTGCGTCGCCGGAGCGCTCGCGGTGGACGCTGGCTCGAGGGAGGAGGATGCCGGGCCGGAGGATGCCGCCGTCGGCTCGCGCTCGGCGAGCGCCACGAGCCCGACGGCGCCGAGGCCCACGAGCGCGGCGAGTCCGAGGGCGCCGAGGAGCAGGGGCGCCATCCGCCTCCTCGGCGGCAGCGAAGCGCGCTCCCTCCACACGGCCGCGTCCGTCTCGAACGGGCGGATCCCCGGGGGCGAGGCGACGGCTGCCGTGAGCGGAGCGGGTGCCGACACGGGCCGATCGGGAGCCGCCGGTGGGCGCGGCAGCGCCGCGCCGTCCGGTGGGGCGGCGGTCCGGTGCGGGGGGGGCGGGGAGCCGCTCTCTTGGCGCCAAGCGCCGTCGGGCTCCCACGAGGTCACGGGCAGGAGGCTCGCAGCGGGACCGGGTAGGCACGCCTCGAGCGCGCTCGCCAGCTCCGCGATGCTCGCGAAACGCCGCTCGCGGACCTTGTCGAGGCACCTCAGGATCACCTGCTCGAGGCGCTCCGGCAGGTCCGGGCGCAGCGTGCGTGGGCTCGGTGCCGGCCGGCTCATGACGAGCGCACAGACCTGCGTCATCGTCTCCCCCGGAAAGGGGACCTGCGCCGTGACGAGCTCGAACAGCACGGCGCCGAGCGCCCAGATGTCGGTGCGCAGATCCACGTCGCGCGTGGAGAGCATCTGCTCCGGCGACATGTACTCCACCGAGCCCATGACGAGCGTCGTGCGGGTCATGCTCGGCTCGGAGCCGTCGAGCGGACCGAGGGTCTTCGAGATGCCGAAGTCGAGGACCTTGATCTTGCTCGTCCCGTCGTGGAGCTCGGTCAGGAAGAGGTTCGCGGGCTTGAGATCGCGATGGATGATCCCGGCGCGATGGGCCTGGGCGATCGCCTCGCAGGCCTGGAGCACGTAGGAGACCGCCTCGGCGACGGGCAGGGGCTGGCGCGCCCTGCGCACCGAAGAGAGGTCGTGGCCCTCGAGGTACTCCATCACGATGAAGGGCGTGCCGTCGGGCAGGCGGTCGACGTCGAGCACGCGCGCCACGTGCTCGCCCTCGATCTTGGAGGCCGCCCGCCCCTCGCGCAGGAAGCGCTCGACGAGCTCGGCATGCGCGCGGAGCTCCGCGTGCAGCACCTTGATCGCGACGCGTCGATCGAGCTCGACGTGCCGCGCCTCGAGCACCACGCCCATGCCGCCCTTGCCGAGCACGCGCTCGACCCGGTACTTCTCGCGCAGGACGGTCCCGGGCTGGAGCTCGGTGGTCATGGCGCTGTCACTCGAGCGTGCAGTTGTCGAGCTCCGCGCCGTCGAGCACGCACGGCCCCGTCCCGGTCGTGGTGGTCGTGGTGGTGGTCGTCGTCGTGCCGGCGCCGCCACCGCTGCCGTCGCTCGGCAGGTCGTCGCCGCAGGCCGCGGCGAGGCTCGCCAGCAGGACCGCGAGTGTGGTCATGAAGAGTGCGGTTCGTCTCACGTTCGCCTTCCTTTCCTTCGTCATGCCCGACTCACCACGCGCCGCGGAGCCCGGCCCCCGCCGTCGTCCCATCGAGCCACGGGCCGACGCGCACCGTCGTGCTCCCGGTCGCAGGCTCGGCGTCGCCGGCCGGCAGGGCCGCCATGACGATGCCCGCGACGAGCGCGGCTCCGCCGACCCCAGCCGTCGCCCAGCCTGCAACGGTCTGGGTCCGGGCGGCGTCGTGCTCGGCCCTCGCCGCGGTCTCACCGTTCGCATCACCGCGCGCTTGCGCCGCCGCGAAGACGTCGACGGCGTCGTTCGTCCTGCCGATCCCGCTCCCGGCGACGGCGACTCCGACGACGGCGAGGCCGAGACCGAGGCCGCCCGTCACGAAGCCCCCGACGCGAAGCACGGGCCAGCCGGGCTCCGCGGGCGGGCTGACCGGCGCCGGCGTCGCGACGGGTGCCTGCGCGGCGCCGAGCGGGCCGACCTCGACCGTGATCGCCGCCCCCTCGGGCGCGATGTCGAGCTTCCGCTCGAAGGGCAGCCGCTCGGGCGCGTTCGCCGACACCACGTGCGTGCCGCCGTCGATCGGGACGGTGACGCCGAAGAGCGCTGCCGCCACCGTCGCGCCGTCGCGCCGCACGACGAGCCCCGGCGTCGCTTGCACCGCTGCCGGCACGGCGATGGTGAGCTTCGAGAGGCGCGGGGCGAGCGCCGCGGCGCGCTCTTGCACCTCCGCGGCCCGCGCCGTCTGACCGGCCTGCGCGGCGAGCGAGGCGGCCTGACCCAGCATGGCGTGGGCGCTCGCGAGCTTGCCGGCGCCGAGGTAGCAGTCGGCGAGCGTGAGCTTGGCCCCGACGCCGAGCGGCTGGAGCTTCACGACCTCCTCGAGCTTCGCACAGGCCGCCGTGAAGTCCTGCTTCGCCAGGAGGCCCTCGGCCGTGGCGTAGAGCGCCTCGGCCGCGGCGCGCTTCTCCGCCTCCGTGAGCTCGGCGTGCGCGCTCGTGCTGACGAGGACGCCCGCGAGCACGGCCGCGGCGCCAAGGAGGATGTTCATCATCGGTGGACCCTCGGATGGGCAACGCTCGTCGACGGCACGGGCGGTCGCTCGCGGCGCGGCCCAGCGCGCCTGGGTGGCTCGAGGCAAGGCTTGCAGCCTCGCCGCTCGCGCCCTGCCCGTCGCAGAGCGAGTCTTCAGGGCGTTGCGCCGAGCTCACGCGCGACGAGTCGCACGTTGTCGACATTCACCGTGAGGTCACCCGCATTGGACTTGCGATAGACCTGGACGCGATAAGACCACGTTCCGGGCGGCGGACTGTCGTAATGCGTAAATGCGCCCGGAGGCAGCAAGGTGCTGCCGACGGCGCTGGGCGCTCCCCCAAAGACGAGCGTCTTGACCTCATTCCATGTCACTCCGTCTTGGCTGCGCTCGAAGGCCACATAGCCGACCAGCCACGGGTCCGCTCCGCCGCCCGCGCCGACCACCCACACGCGGCCGCCGGTACCCTGCGCGCCGGCGGTTGCGTCGGGTGCCAGCTCGAGTCGCACCAATCCCCCGTTGGTGTCGAGCGTGACCGTGCTATTGGGCAACGGTACGGGTGTGTCGCTCTGCGTGGCAAAAGGACCGCTCGATTCGCTCATGACGAGGGGACCATCGATGCGACCGTCGAGCGCGACGAAGTTCGCGTTGAGATCGGCGGCCGTCAGCGTCTCGCCCGCCGTGAACGTGTGCGGGACGCTGGCGTAGACGACGCCGACGCCGCACACGAGCGCGAACGGCAGCGCGTAGGCGAGCGTCCGGCGCAGCCAGCGAGGGGTCTCGAAGTCGAGGGCGTACACTTTGATTCGCATGGTTCGCTTTCCTGTTGGTGCAAGACGCACGGATCGAGGGTCGACTGGTGCGGGGCGCAAGGCAGCGCCTCCGCCGACGCGTACCGCTGCCGGTTCGGCGGGCCTCGACGCTCCACCCAGGTGGACACCCGGGCGGCCGAACGTGAACGGCTCGGGACGGCACGGAGACGCCGAGCCAGCCGTCGGTGCCATCCCTCGCTAGGCAAGTCGCGGGCCACGCTCGGAAGAAGCGCGCGCTCGGGTCTTGTCGGGGCCGTGCGACGACGGCGCGGTCGCCCGTGTCTTGCGGGGGAGACACACGCGCCCCCGAAACGCCGCGAAGCCGTGTCGCTCCACGGAGACACCTGTTTCTGCGCGGAGACGGGCGAGCCGCGCCCGAGACGCACCAGGACGACACGCTCGGGCTCGGCTGCGCGCGCTAGTCCGGGCACGCGTGGTGCGCCACAGCCCGGTCACGTAGACGGGTCAGCTCCGCTGCTTCAGCGGGTCGGCCCGCAGCTCACCCGCGCAGCGCGGCCGACCTGCCTTTCGTCATGCGCCCGCCGCCGCGCGCAGCGTGGCCGCTTGACGCTGGACGGCCCGGGTTCGTAGCTTTCCGCCATGCGCGCACGGTGCGCGCTCGACCACGGGCCCGTCGACGAGGCCCCCAGTCATGGCCATCGGCTCGGTCCGAGCAGGCCGACCAGCGGAGGATCCTGGAGATGCTCACCGAATCGCTCGAGAAAGTCGTGACCAAGGCCGCCGAGGACCGAGCGTTCCTCGCGGCGCTGCTCGCCGACGCGGACGCCGCCCTCGCCGCCGCGGGCCTGTCGCTCGACGCCCCGGACCGCGTGGTGCTCGACGAGTACTGCCGCGTGGCGAGCGGCATGTCTCCGGCCGAGCTCGACCAGGCGGTGCAGGACTACCTCTCCGGCAACCGCGAGATAGGTCTCGCGGCCGGCGGTTGACCGCCGCGGCCGGCGCGCGGCCGCTCGACCAGGCGCGCGCGGCGTTCGCGCACCTGCAATCACACGTCGCAGGGCTGGTGGAGAGCGCGGCCCCGCCCCTGCTGCGCGAGGTGCTCGAGCTGCACTTCGCGCGCGTCGCCCGGGCCCTGTCGGCTGGGCGCTATCCGCCCGTCGTCCTGCTGCCCACGGCCCTCGGCGAGGCCCTCACGGGCGAGCCGTTTCAGCCCCAGCTGACCGCCGTGGGCGCCGCGATGTGGGCCGCCACGCTCGGCTACGACCTCATCGACGATGCGGCCGACCACGAAGTCGCGGCGGCGATCGCGGCCCGTTTCGGGGCGGCCGCCGAAGGCGTCGCGGCGACGGCCGCGATGGCGCTGTTCGACGCCGCGCCGCCGCTGCTGCTGCGCGCCGGAGGCATCGACGACGCGACGGTGGGAGCTGCGCTCGTCGCGTTCGCGACCCGTGCGTGGTCCACGATCGGCGGACAGGTCGAGGACCTGGCGGCATCCAGCCGCGCCGCCGGCTCGGCACACTGGGCGCGCGTCGTTGCCGCCAAGACTGGCGTGGCGCGCGGCGGCATGGACATGGCGACCGTCGTCGCCCGCAAGCTCGGCTGGCTCGAGCCCCGGCAGGTGCCGCCGCTCGCCGCGTTTGCCGAGGCGCTCGGTGCCGCCGTGCAGCACCAGTCGGATCTCGACGAGCTGTTCGGTCAGGCGCAGTCCGCCGATCTGACCAATGGCAAGCGCGTCTACGCCGTGGCGCGGGCTCTCGAGCGCGCGCCCGAGCGCGCGCGGCGCAGACTGGAACTGCTGCTCGAGCGCGCGCGCATGCCCGCCCTGCACGCGGCCGTGCTGCCCTCCATCCGCGCGGAGGTGCGTGCGCACGGCGGGATGATGGCCGCCGCGCTGCTCGTCGCTCGACTCACCGCGGAGGCGCGCCTGGCGCTGCGCCAGGCAGGGCTCGGGAGTCCGGCGCCGCTCGAGGCGCTGCTCGCCCCCGTCGACGTTCTCGCGCAGCTCGGCGCGCGCCCGGCGGCCTCGACCCCCCCGAGCCCCCCGGCCGCCGTCGTGGCTACCCCGAACGTTCCCAGTGTCTTCGGCAGCGAGGGCTACTGGCTCGGCCGCGCGCACGACGTCCTGGCGCAGCTGCGCGGCGCGCTCGAAGCGCGAGGCTACGCGCTCGACCCCGATCTCGCGGTCGTGACCGACGCGCGGACCCCGTACTGCTACTACGACCACGAGCGCCGCGTGGTGTCGCTCGGCTACCCCGATCTCACGACGGCGAGCGGCCGCTTTCGCGCCCTGACGTTCGTGGCGATGTTCGGCGATCCCACGGTGGAGCAGGCGGCGCGGAGTGCCGACGCGCTCTTGCCGCTGCTCACCGTGCACGAAGCCGCGCACCACCTGCGCCATCGCTACGGCGTCCTGTCGACGAGCGAAGCGTGGGTCGAGGAGCACGCGACGAACATCCTGGCCGTGTCGTACCTGCGCACGCGCCCCGGGTGGAGCGACGAGGAGCCGCGCGTGCTCGAGGTCCTGCGACGGGCGCGCCGAGGTCTAGAGCGCAGCGTCGAGGTCGACTACGTCGACGCCACCCATGACGACCTCGACGAGGTGCTGGTGCACGCGATGCACGCCGTGCCCGAGCACGTCTACGAGCGCGCGTGGCAGGTCGCCCTGCGCGAGCGGCGGCCCGTCGTCGACACGATGCTCGAGCTCGGCATGGTGAGCGCCGAGCAAGTGGCGGAGGCCAAGCGCCTGCAGCGCGCCGCCCGTGCCCGCTTCGATCGGGAGTACGGCAGCGATCCGGCCCTCACCGCGCTGCTCGCGATGGCCCAGCTCGCGGTAGAGCTGGTGGACCGCGACCTGCCGCCATTCGACGAGGCCCTTCATCGGTACGTGGATCGAGGCGAGGCGCCCGGTCCGCCGAGGTCGCTCGTCCCGCTGCCGCGCGAGCCCGAGAAGAAGCGCTGAGCCGCGAGCCGTCGGCTACTGGCCCGAGGCGCCCGAGTCACCGCTCCCGGCACCGCAGCCGCACGAGATACGCTTCGGTCGGCCGCGGGTGCCCCTTCTGCTGGCGGATCTCAGCGAACAGGACGGCGAACGTGCGCCGGTCGCTCGTCGCCGCGTGAAGCAGGGCGAGCTCGCCGTCCTGCGACGAACGGTCCGCGGCGTCCGGTCCCTGGAGCGCGATGCCGGTCGAGAGCGACACGTTGTCGCCCGAGGTGCCGTACGGCAGGACGTGCGGGGCGGCGACGAGGCGCGTGCCGTCGCGGTGGAGCCAGAGGTCGACCTCGTTCGACCACGCGGCCGGGAGGGCTGCCGCGCCCGCGGGCTCACGCTTGCGCAGCGTGCCGTCCGGCGCAAAGCGCACGATCTCGGGCGGCGTGCCCGGCCTCGAAGGGCCCGCCGGCACCTCGCCCGCCACGACGATCTCGTCCGTGTCGAGCAGCGCTCGCTCGACCGAGAAGCCCTCCGGCAGGCCCTCGAGCACCACCTCGCGACTCGTGCCGGCGACGGAGCCGGCAGGCCAGGGCGGCGCCGTGAAGAGCGTGGTGCGCGCGCCGGCCGGCGTCGTGCGCGTCGCGACGAGGAACCAGCTCGGGCCGGCGAATCCGGTCGCGTGCTCCTCGCCGGAGAAGTAGTCGGTGCGGGCGCCCGGCAGGGTCGCGCCGCGGTCGAAAGCCTCGAGCTCGCCCTTGGCGCTGCGCCGCAGCTCGAGCGCGAGGATGCCCGTCAGGCCACGCTCGGACGTGAAGACGAGCCGGCGACCGTCGCCGCGCAGCTCGCGCCTGCTCGTCGCTCCGGTACCGACGTCGATCGCGAGCGGCTTGCCGAGCGCGCGCCCGTCGCTGTCGAGGAGCTGCGCGTGGAGGCACGCGGGCTCGTCGCCGCCGACCGGGGGCCCGCAGTCGCGCGCCCCGCGCGTGACGACGACGAAGGCCTCGTCGAGGGGCGCGAGCGCGAACACCTCCTGCGCGCCACCGAGCTCGACGCTCACGCCCTCGCCGCGCGGGCGGGCGTCCGGGCCGAGCGGCACCGCGCGCACGTGCCGCTCGTCCTCGGGCACGGCGACCATGCCGCCCCTGTCGGCGAGCGCGAGCGCCAGCCCGCAGCCGGGCAGGTCGACGACGAGTCCGTCGCGCGCTTCGCCGACCCTGACGGGCGCATCGGCCTCGCACGCGAGCATGGGGGCCGCAGCGCCGGCGCCGGAGCTGCCGCTCGCCGGCGGCGACCCGATCGCGTGGGACGCCGACGCGCCGGGCGCGCCCGTCGCGGACCCCGTGCGCGTGGCCGAGAAGCCCGCCGGGGCGGTCGCGCTCGTCGCCACGGTCGCGCTCGTCGCCACGGTCGCGCTCGTCCGACCGTCGCTCGCCCCGCGACCGCCGCACGCGGCGAGCGCGAGCAGCGCGAGCGAGCACAGCGCGCGCATCACCCGGGCCTCACTTGGCGCTCGCGTTGTCGATGCACTCTTCGAGGGCAGTCTCCTCGGCTTCGCAGCGGTCGGCGCCGGAGGGACAGTCGTCGTCGTTCTCGCACGGGTAGCCGGACCCGCCGGCACAGACCTTGTAACGACAGGTGCCGTTGCAGTACGCGTGCAGCAGCCCGCCGCAGTCCGCCACCGAGGCGCACGGTTGCTGCGTATTCTGTTCGCCCGAGCACGAGCCCGGCTCGCGGGTGGAGTACCTCGCCTTCGTGTCGTTGCACGTCCCCTCGTCGAGCGTGCAGTCGACGGACGCCTCGAACTCCGAGGTGCAGTCGTACACATCGGCCAGCTCCGCCCGGGCATCGAGGCCAGCGCACAGGATGTCCTCGGCGAGGTCGTTGCAGTGCTCGCAGTCGCACACCGCCGCGCAGAGTCGCTCGGTCCGGGTGCAGGCCCCGGCCGTCAAGGCCGCGAGCGCGATCAGGCTCGCCGCCAACAGACCTTGCTTTGCGCTGTTCATGGGATCCCCCCGATGAAGTCGCTGCAGTGATCGTAGGCGTTGTCCTCGGCCTCGCAGACATCCGGGTCCTCGAGGCCGTAGGACTTGAACTGGCAGGTGCCGTTGACGCACTGACCACTGAGCCCGCACTCCGAACTCGCGGCGCAGATCAGCCCGAAGCTGTCCATACGGCAGGATGCGTGCTCGATGAGGCAGTCGTAGTAGGCGTCGCGCTCGGAGGTGCAGCCGAGGATGTCCGCCACCTCGCTTCCGAAATCCAGCTCGACGACGCACGCCTTCTCGTCTTCGTCGTTGCCGCCTACGCAGGCGCGCGACTCGCTGCAGTATTTCTCGAAGTCCGGGCCGCAGCCTGCGACCGCCATGAGGAGGGGAACGAGCAGGCGTTTCATGCGGGCATCATACCGCGAGCGCTCGCGCACGGGAACGGCCGAGCCAGCACCCCCGCGCGGGCCCTCAACGGGCCGCCTTCTCCTCCTGCTCGCGCGCCCTGCGCGCCGCGGGGATGTCGCCGAGCCCGGCGAGCTCGAACTGGAACTGCAGCGCGACCGAATCGTTGGCGAGCGACAGGCCCGCGCGCTCCTGCCGGTGGGTGTACTCGGCCTGGAGCTTCAGCAGGCGGTCGAAGAGCTCGACGCTCGCGCCCGCCGTCAGCAGCCAGTCGTCGTCCTCGTTCGCGACGACGACGTCGGGATCGAGCCACTCGAAGCGCGTGTGGAGGCCGAAGAGGCGCGGCACGATCACGTAGCCGACCTCGGTCGTGAGCCCCCAGCTGTCCTTCGTCGCGACCTCGGCCGTGGGCTGCGTGGGCACGGACGCGGGGATGGAGCGCGACCAGAGGCCCTCGAAGTGCAGATCGAAGCCCTCGACGTGCAGGCGCGCGTCGCCGCCCGCCGCGTGCAGATCGCGCGCCCCGCCGTGGCTGTAGAAGTAGTTGGTCCCGAGCCCGAAGCGGAACGACGCGTGCTCGAGGTCCGCGACCGTCGGGCCGACCGCGCCGAGCGGCTGGGTCCCGAGGCGCCCCGCGAAGGCGACGCCGTCGAAGCGATTGCCGAAGGGCGCGTAGTTCTCCCGGTAGCCCCGGTAGAAGAAGTCCTCGCGCTGGAAGCCGTTGTAGAGGCCGACCGCGTACTCGAAGGCGCGCGCCTCGCCCGTCTCGCCCGCTTCGACGACACCCTCCACGGTGGCGCCCACCTGGTTGAAGGGGGCCATCGCGCGCACGACGAGCGGGCGATCGAAGAGCGCCGTCCCGCCCGCCCCGAGCAGGGCCGCGGCCGAGAAGGGCACGGTGCGCGCGCCCACGAAGGCCTGCACGTAGGGCACCTCGGTGTAGCCGAGCCACGCGTCCTTCACGGCGATGCTGCCGCCCTCGTCCGACGACACCTCGGCCGAGGCCGCGAAGCGCACGCGCTCGAAGAGCTCGCCCGCGAGGCCGAAATCCGCGCGCCGCAGCCGGAAGCCCGGCCGCTCGGCGAGATCGCCCGTCTGGAACAGCGAATCGGGCCCGACGTAGGGCGCGGCTTGCGCCTGCAGCAGGATCGTGGGGACGAGCGTGACCGGCCCCACCATGAAGACGGCGTGGCGCCGCCACTCGAAGTCGTCCGCCTCGTCGTCTGTCGTCGTGCTCGGGGCGGGTGCGTCCTTCGCCGGCTGAGCCTGGGCCTCGGCGGCAAGGGTTGCGACGAGGAGCGCCGTCGTGGCTCCGCCGAGCAGCCGTCGCACGAGGTCGCGCTGGGGTTCGATCATGGGGTCGGGCTCATCACGCATCAGTAGTGGTAGTCGAGCACGTAGGACACGCAGCTGCCGCTCGGCTGGTCGAGCCGCAGGTAGATGAAGGCGTCGTCGTTGATGCCGGTGCACTCGATGTCCATCGACACGCTCGAGCCGCAGCAGCCCGCGCGCCCGTCGGGCGAGGTCGCGGGCGCGGACCCGCCCTGGCACGTCACGGCCACGGACCCGAACATGCACGCCGCGAACTGGCACAGGCGCGCCGAGCCGCCGGTGAAGCTCACGTCGGCCGCCGGATCGACGATGCACCCCGAGGCGTCGGTGCCGGTGTAGCGGTACCAGTCGACGTCGCCCGCATCGAGCGCGCCGGCGACGCTGCTCCCGGCCCCGTCGCAGTCGTCGATGCCCCCGAGGTACCAGGCCGCCGGCTCGGTGTCGTTGACCCCGCCCGGATCGGCGTCCCCGCAGGCCTCCCCGCCGGAGCCCCCGGTGCCGCTCGTCGTCGTCGTGCCGCCCGTGCCGCCCGCTCCCCCCGGGAACGGGCTCCCGCCGAAGCCGCCGAAGGGCACGCCGTCGAGCTCGGGTCGCGGGGCGTCCTCGGCCGCGACCAGGCACCCGGCGAGCGCGCAGCCAAGCCAGGCGCCGCCCCCGAAGAGCAGGCCGATGCGCCGAATCCCGTCCCGGGCGGACATGCGCCGGCAGTCTAACGGCGCCGCGGGCCGAGCGACACGGGGTTTCGGGTGGGGCCGAGCGGTGCCGAAAAAAAACGCGCAACTCGGGTCGCGCCGCTGCCGACCTCTCTTCGGACGCGCCACGGAGGGAGCGAACATGTCGGATCGAGTCGCACGATGGGCCCAGGAGCTGCTCCTCGAGGAGCTGGCGGACGCCACACCGGGCGAGGTCGAGCCGGCGCTCGGCGCCGCCGGGAGCGCGCTCCTCGTCGCCGAGTGCCTCGCGGTCGGTCACCCGACCCTCGGCGGGCGCGCCCTCTGCCGCGTGACCGGGCCTCGGGGCGAGCACCTCGAGCGCTGGCTGCCGACGCTCCACACCCTCGCCTGCCGGCCGGGCGATCGGCTGCTCGTCGCGCGCCCCGACAACTGGGCCGAGCCCGTGGTCGTCGGGGTCGTCGACGGCTACGCGCGCCGCCCCGAGTATCCGCAGGCGCCGGGCCCGCGCGTCGTGCTCGAACGCGACGCCGCCCTGCAGATCACCGACGCCGACGGCAAGCCGGTGGTCGAGATCCGCGACGCCGGCGAGGGGCCCGTCGTGCGCCTGCTCGGGCGCGGGGTCGATCTCGAGATCGACGGCAAGCTCCGCCTGGCGGCGAGCGCGATCGAGCTCTCGGCGCGGGAGGGCGACGTCCGCATCGCCGCCTCGGCCGACGTGGTCGTCGCCGCCGAGACCATCCACCTCAACTGACGACCCGCCCGACCCGGAGAACGACCATGACCGAGCCGCTCTACACCTTCTCCTCGCCCGCCGTGCCCGAGAGCGCGCATGTTGTGGGCTTCCGGGGCACGGACGCCCTGTCCGAGCTCTACCGCTTCGAGATCGGCCTCGTCCTCCGCGACGACGAGGAGCTCGATCTCGAGGCCGTGGTCGGCTACCGGGCCGCGCTCGCGTTCCACACGCCCGCGGGCCCGCAGACCTACCGCGGCATGATCGCGCGCGCCGAGCTGCTCCACGCCTGGGACGGGCGCGCCCTCTACCGCGTGCTCCTCGTGCCGAAGGTGTGGTTCCTCACGACCTCGCGCCACTCGTGGGTGTGGGTCGACACGGACACCCCGAGTATCCTCCGAGCCGTTCTCGGCCAGAACAACGAGCTCACGGCCGAGGACTTCGAGCTCCGCCTCGGGCGCCGCTACGCCGCGCGCGACTTCGTCTGCCAGTACAAGGAGAGCGACTTCGCGTTCCTGTCGCGCTGGATGGAGCGCGAGGGCATCTACTACTACTTCGAGCACGGCGAGGAGCGCGAGAAGCTCGTCCTCACCGACGACAAGGGCGTCCACGGTCTCTCGCGCCCGGAGCCCGTGCGCTACGTGCCGGGCTCGGCGGGCGACCGCATGGCGCACGAGGCCTTCGACGGCTTCACGGTGACGGAGCGGGCCATCCCGAGCTCGGTCGTCGAGAACGACTTCGACTACCTGAAGCCCGTCCTCATCATCCGCGAGGAGGCCGCGAGCGCGCCCCGCGGAGGCGGCGTCGTGTTTCGCCATGGCGACAACGCGCAGAGCCCCGAGGAGGCGGTCGCGCTCGCGCGGGTTCGCGCCGAGGAGCTCGGGGCGCGACAGCGCGTGTTCGTGGGCAACGGCCGTGCGTTCCAGCTCCGCGCCGGCTTCCGGTTTGCGCTCGACGGCCACCCGCGGGCGGCGCTCAACGGCGAGTACCTCGCCGTGCGCGTCGAGCACGAGGGCATCGAGGCCGCCGGCTCGCCCGAGGTGCGGCGCCTCCTCGGGCTCGAGCTCGAGGGCGAGTACCGGGTGAGCGTGACGGCCATCGCGGCGGAGGTGCAGTTCCGCCCCGAGCGCAAGACGCCGACCCCGCGCATCTACGGGGTCGAGCGCGCCTTCGTCGACGGTGAGGCGGAGAGCGACTACGCGCAACTCGACGAGCACGGGCGCTACCGCGTGCTCTTGCACTTCGACGAGAGCATGCGCGAGGCAGGCGCCGCCTCGGCGTGGGTGCGCATGCTCCAGCCGCACGGCGGCAACCCCGAGGGTTTCCACCTGCCGCTCCGCAAGGCGACCGAGGTGATGGTGCTCTTCGTCGGCGGCGATCCGGACCGCCCGGTCATCTCGGGCGCGGTGCCCAACCTGATGAGTCCGAGCCCGGTCACGCGCGACAACCACACCCAGAACGTCATCCAGACCGGCGGTCGCAACCGCATCGAGATGGAGGATCAGGAGGGCGAGCAGCACCTCGATCTCTCGACGCCGCCAATGGACACCTTCCTCCACCTCGGCGAGCCGCACGACGGGCACGGGCACTACGTCGTGCTCCACACCGAGGGCGACGGCCTCATCGACATCAAGAAGAATCGGACGACGCAGATCGGCATCGACGACAATGTCGACGTCAAGGGTAACCGCACCGTCAAGGTCACGGGCCACCAGAAGACCGAGACCGGCGCGTACTTCTCCCTCCTCGCCGGCACGGACATCTTCGCCAACGCAGGAGCGAGCATCACGGCCGTCGCCGCCCAGGACATCACCGAGAGAGCCGGCAAGTACATCACCGAGAGCGCCGGCATCAACGTCCAGCTCTCCGCGGGCACCGCCGTGCAGGCGAACGCTCCCCTCGTGAGTCTCGGGGGCAGCGCCCTCATCTCGGAGAGCGCTCCGCTCATCGTCCTCAAGGCCAGTGCCGGCGTCGTCGTGTCGGCGCCGCTGGTCACGGTCGTCGGCTCCGGCGCGGTGAGCATCTCGGGTGGCACCGTGAGCGTCTCGGGGTCCGACGTGAAGGTCAACGGCGCCACCGTGAGCGTCTCGGGCGGGCCGGTCTCCATCACGGGCGCCACCGTCACCGTCACGGGCGGCGTCATCAACCTCAACAGCTGAGCCCCACGACGGAGCCGAAGTCATGTCCGACCACGTCGACGCCCACCAACACCCGGCGCCGGAGACGCACGGCGGCCTCGAGCTCGAGGCTTTCGCCTGCGCCCTCGCGCACGCCGAGCACTTCCCTCCGAGCGAGGGCCCCGAGGTGCGGCGGCGCCTCGCGATCGACGAGGGCGCCTGGCAGGAGGCGCTCGTCGGCTGGGGGCTCGCGCTCGCCAGGGCGCTCGCCGAGCCCGAGGCGCCCGTCGCGGCCGCCTTCGTGGCCACGTTCACGAGCGTGGGCGAGCGGCTGCAGAAGGAAGCGCCCGCGCTCGCGGACGTGCAGCCCCTGCGTCCGGTGGCTCGGCCCGTCGCAGTGCCGGCCGCGCCGGAGCCCGTCCCTGCGCACGCCTCGCCCGCCATCGTCTGGATCCCCGAGAGCGCGACGCACGGCGGCGCGCCGCTCGATCCCGATACGACCGCTCCGGAAGCGCCGATGATCCACTCCGACCCCTTGCCGTTCCGCGGCGCGCCCTCCGAGCGCTTTCTCGCCGAGCTCGCGGCGCCGAAGAGCCGGCCGCGGCCGGTCTCGCCGCCGAGCGATCCGACCTGCGCCATCCCCGCGATCCTCGGGGACCTCGACACGACGCTGCCCTTCGGCTCGAAAGAGGCCTCGCCCCACGACGAGAAATTGCGCGCGACCCTCACGCTCGAGCAGTACGCCTCGTTCTGCGCCGAGCTCCTGGCCCGACCGGAGCGCGCCGCCGAGGTGCGCACCCGCTACGGCATCGCCGACGCGATCATGCACCGGCGCCTCGAGCGGGCGTGGGCGACGCACCTCGCGCGCGACGCCGCGGCCGCCACCCGCTTCGCCGAGCTCTTGCGCCGCTTCGGCTCGTGGCTGCGCGCCCAGCGCTGAGAGGACCCCCATGGAGCTCGTCAATCACACGCCGGTCCCGGCACAGGTGCACGTCGGCCGCCGCGCGGGCTCGGAAGAGCGCCTCGCCGTCGTCGTGGCGAAGGCGACCTTCCGCCTCGGGGCGCGCGGCGCCGAGCTCTGCACCCAGGCTCCGTATCCGATCTTCACCGAGGACCGCCCGACCGCCCACGGCCTGCTCCCCGGCGATCTCGTGCCGCGGCGCGACGACGGCTTCGAGCTGATCGTGCTCGGCGCGGCCTACCCCGCGCAGGGCGCCACCGCCACCGAGCGCACGGTCGGCCTGTCGGTCGGCTCCTTTGCCCACGAGCTCGCCGTCTTCGGCGATCGGCAATGGCAGCGGGCGCCCGACGGCAGCCTGCGCATCTCGCGGCCCCAGCCCTTCGCCCGCATGCCGCTCGGCTACGCCGAGGCCTTCGGCGGGCGCATGGCCGTGCTCGTCGACGCCGACTCCTACTGGGAGGTGCGTGACCCCTTCAACCCGCTCGGGCGCGGCTTCGACCCCGAGCCCCAGGTGGCCGGCCTAGGACAAGCGCTCGGCTGCCCGCCCGGCTACCCGAGCTACCCGACGACCCGCAGCCTGCCGAACGTCGAGGATCCGCGCGCGCTCATCCGCCACCCCGACGATCGCCCCGTGCCGGCCTCCTGGGCGACCGTGCCGTTCGGGACGGTCGTCTCGACCGAGCGCTTCGTGCGCCTGCCCGAGAAGGCGACGTTCGCCGAGCTCGCGGCGCTCGACTGGAAACCCGGCGTGTTCCACCGCGCGCACCCCGATCTCGTCATCCCGCGACCGGCGGCCGGCGCGCCGGTGTGCCTCACGGGCGTCCTGCCCGACGACCAGGTGCTCGCCTTCGAGCTCCCGCGTCTCGGCGTCGAGATCGACTGCGCAGTCGGCACGGCGGAGCGCACGCACTCCCTCGCGCCGCACCTCCTGCTCGTCCTGCCGGACGAGGCGCGCGCCTACCTCGTCTACCGCCACGCCTTCACCTTCGACCCCGGCGAGCCCGGCGCCGAGCGCTCGATGCGCCTGCGCCTGACCGAGTCGTGGGCCGACCTCGAGAAGTGAGCTCCCCATGGTTGCCGTACCCATCACCGTGACCACCGATTGCAGCATCGGCGTGACGATTCACTGGTGGTCGCCGCCCTTCCTCCCGCCCATACCTGGCGTCATGTGTCCCGCCTTCGAGGTCCCCGTACCGCACGCCTGGCCGCCCGGCATCGGCATGGGGAAGGTCAAGCTCACGAAATCAGTTCTTCACAACGGCGACCGGATCGTCCAGGCGAAGAGCGACTGCGGGCCGCTCATTCCGCAGGTTACCGCGAACCCCATCAACGCCTGGCTGCCGGTCCTTCCCCTCAAGTCGACGCGCGCCGTGACCGTGAGCGCCTTCGCGGTGCGGATGGACGGCGAGCCCACCGCCTGCTCGAGCACCTGGCCGCCGATGCCCCTGCTCGCCTGCGGCGACCCGGTCTCGAGCCCGACAACCCTCAACGTCGCGAACGTCGGGCGATCGGTGACCGTCGGTGCCTCGGCCGCTGACATCGTGGGTGGGCTCATCACCACCGCGGGTGCCATCCTGGAGTCTCTCATCACCGGTGGCAAGTACGCCGAGCTGGCCAAGAACGTCCTTGGCTTCGCCTTCGGCACCACGGCGAGCCAGATCCAGCACATGATGGACTCCCGCTACCCCATGAAGTACAAACTGGATGTGGAGACACCCTACGGAGACCTCTCCGTGGAGGTGCAGGAGGGCTCCACCGACAAGGCCAACAACCCCGACCAGATCTCCGTGGCGCTCTCCAATACGGCGAAGGACTCGACCGGGCTCGTCGAGCGAAAGCAGGAGGCCAAGGTGACGGTGGTGGCCGACGCAGGGAGCCGGCCCGAGAAGGAGGGCGTCAAGTTCTCGTGTGAGGACTCCACGTCGAGCGTGGCGGGAGGCACGAAGGTCGGCGGCAGCGCGGAGTACCACCCGCACGCCGCAGAAGGCGAGAAGTTCAAGGCAGAGGCCGGGGGCAGCGCCTGGGGCCCAGCGGGTGATCCAAACAGCCAGGGCGTCGAGGTCAACCAGAAGGACGGCGTCAAGCACACCTCGAGCAAGGACGGCGCCGAGTTCAAGAAGGGCGGCCCGCTGGTCGACCCGAAGGCTCCGGAGCAGAAGCCATGATCCGCACCCCCGCCACCGACGCCTACGACGCCGTCGTGGATCTCGAGGACGCGGAGCTCCCCCGGCGCGCCTATGCGCTCGTGAAGCAGACCTTTCGCATCGAGGCGGGCACCTGCCGGCGCATCGCGCCCGAGCCCCTGCTCCACGATTTCCGCGATGCGACGCTCGTGCCGCGTTTTCGCGTGGGCACCGACTTCTGGCCCGAGAAGCACGCGACGGACGTGGTCGTGCGCGGCGCGGCCTTCGCGCCCGGCGGCGTGCCGACCGAGGAGATGACCGTGTCGGTCGCGTGCGGCTCGGCCGAGAAGCACGTGCGGGTCTTCGGGTCGCGCGAGCTCACCTACGGGCGCGACGGCTCCCCGCGTTTTGGCGCACCCACGCCCGTGCTCGAGGTCGAGATGAGCTACGTCAACGCCTATGGCGGCATCGACCGGTGCGCGCAGCCTGCGGCGGCCCCGACGCCGGCCCAGCTCCTCGCGGCGAGCTTCGACATCGATCACCCGGGCATGTACCCGCGCAATCCCTTCGGCAAGGGGTACGTGGTCGAGCGCGGCAAGACCACCGTCGTGGCCCTGCCGAACGTCGAGGATCCGGACGATTTGCTCACCGAGGCGCGCATCGTGGTCGGCGATCCGGCGCGCTGGTACGAGCAGCCGCTGCCGTGGTGCTTCGATTGGCAGCACCCGCTCATGTTCCCGCGCTACGTGCACTTCGCGGGCGCGCCGGACGCGTGGTTCCCGGGCCCCGAGGACGAGCGCATGCCCGAGGTGCGCCGCGGCTACCTCGCGCCGGGCTACCGCTCCCGCGGCGGCGAGTGCACGCGCCCCGGCTTCTTCCAGGAGGGCTCGCACGGCCTCGTCCTTGCGGGGCTCACGGGCACCGAGACCCTGCGCGTCCGCGGCATGCACCCGCGGCAGCCCGTCGTCGAGGCGCGCCTCCCGGGCAAGCCGAGCCTCGTGTTCGAGGTGGACGGCGGGCGCGTCGAGCCCGACGTGCGCATCCACACCATTCGCTGCGAGCCCGCCGAGGAGCGGCTCTGCATCGTGTTCGGGGCGACGGTCGAGCTGCCGCGCGTCTTCGTCCCGGGTGTCCACCGGCGCATTCCCGTCGCCGTGCGCGTCGACGGCGACGCCCCCGTCGCCTACCCGACGCCTCCCACCGTCCACGAGAAGCTGACGGCGGCGGGCGTGCTGTAGGGTCGCTCGCGCGCGGCTGTCGCTGCTGCAGCTCGTCGTCGACCCCGCCAGCGCTCGAACGAACGAAGGAACGACCATGATCGTGCAATGCAACGTGTGCGGCGCGCCGCTCGACGTCGCCGGAAAGAGCGGCTCCGTCGTGTGCGCCTACTGCCGGTCGAAGCAGCGCGTGCGGGCGCTGACCGTCCAGGCGCCGCAGACGCCCCAGGGCTGGCATCCGCCGCCGACCTGGGCCTCGCCCGCGGGGCAGTACGTCTATCGCCCCGTGGCGGCGTCGTCAGGAGCCTACCGTGCGATCGGGCCGGCGGTGTTCTTCGCCCTCTCCTGTGCCGCTGCCGGGGTCTACGTCCTCCTCGACCAGGTGCGCAGCCAGAGCCGCAGGACCACGAGCAGAGAGGAGCCCGCCGTGGCCGTGGAGACCCGACCGAATGCCGAGCCCGTGTCGCTCTTGGTCGATCCGCGCGAGGCACTCGCCGCCTTCGCGGCGCAGTTCGGCGCGCGGGCCGAGCTCTTGTCGCTCACGCTCTACACGGACCACGCGCTCGCCGAGGTCGCGCTGCCCGGCGGCCGGGACGAGGTCCGCCGCTACGCCTACCTCGTCGGGCGTGGCATCGGACGCAGCGAGATCTCCGTGCGTCTCGCGCCCGACATCAAGCCTCGACTGGCGCTGTGCCTGTTCTCGCTCGACTCCGTCGACCCAGCCTCCGTGGGCCGGGTGGTCGAGGACGCGCGCACCGCCGCGACCGATGCGGCGCTCTCGGAGCTGACGCTCCAGAGCTGTCCGCTCTCGAGCGCGCCCACCTGGACCGCCGTCGTCGGTCGCGAGACGCCCAGGTACGACCTCTCGGGCAGGCGCCTCGCCGTGCCCGACGCCGCGGCGCCCCCGGGTGTGGCCTCGCCGGCGCGCCCCGGTGCCCCGCGAGCAACCACCCCGCGCGCGACCCAGCCGCCGAGCCAGCCGCCTGGCCACCCGCCGAGCCAGCCGAAGACCAAGGGCGCCTGCGGCTGCTCGACGGGCGACCTCATGTGCATCATGCGCTGCAGCAAGCGCAAGTGACGGGCCGGCGCTCCCCGGCGGTCCTCGGCGGGGCGGGCTCGGAGCGTGCGGCGGCCGGCACGCGCGGGACCTCAGCGCAGCGGCGGCACGTCGCGGCGCAGGCGCGAGAAGGCGACTGCCCGCACGCGCTCGGCGAGCGGGAACGTCTCGGCGCCGGGGTGCAGGACGTCGAGGCGCTCGAGCTTCAGATCGACGAGGGCGTGGCGCATCGAGGGCGTGAGGCTCGGCGCGTCGCTGCGCTTCACCTCGAAGCCGAAGCGGCGCCCGCCGTGGACGACCAGGAGGTCGAGCTCCGCCCCGCTGTGCAGGGCCCAGAAGTGACACTGGTCGCGTTCGGCGCCGAGGTGGCGGCGCACGGCCCCGAGGACGAAGCCCTCCCACGACGCTCCGACCTTCGGGTGCAGGAGCAGCTCCTCGTGGCTGCGAATGCCGAGCAACGCGTGCAAGAGCCCCGTGTCCGAGACGTAGATCTTGGCCGAGCGCACCAGGCGCTTGCCGAGGTTCTCGTGCCACGGCGGCAGGCGCTCGACCATGAAGGTGCCGCGCGCGATGTCGAGGTAGTGCGCCACGGTCTTCTCGCTCACGCCGAACGCGCGCGCGAGCTCGGCGCCGTTCCAGAGCTGACCGTGATAGTGCGCCATCATGGCCCAGAAGCGACGCAGGGTCTCGGGCGCGAGCCGCAGCCCGAGGGCCGGCGCGTCGCGCTCGAGGAAGGCGCGCAGGTGCTGCGACCGCCAGCGCAGGCTCGCGGCCTCCGAGCGCGCGAGAAAGGCGCGCGGATAGCCGCCCCGCAGCCACAGGCGCTCGGCCATGTCCGTGCCGACGTCCCCGACGCCGAATCCCTCGAGCTCGTGGTAGGCGATGCGACCCGCGAGGCTCTCGGAGCTCTGGCGCAGGAGCGTCGGGCCGGCGCTGCCGAGCAAGAGGAAGCGCGCCGGAAGCGGCCGCCGGTCGGCGAGCACGCGCAGCGCCGGGAAGAGGTCGGGGCGCAACTGCACCTCGTCGATCACGACGAGCCCGCGCAACGGCTCGAGCGCGAGCATCGGCTCGGCGAGGCGCGCGAGGTGACGGGGATCCTCGAGGTCGAAGATCGTCACCGCGCGCTTCGCGCCGAGGGCGCGCGCGAGCGTGGTCTTGCCCACCTGGCGCGGACCCACGATGGCCACGACGGGAAACTCGCCGAGCAGCGTCCGCAGCTTGCGCTCGTCGTCGGGCCGGCGCACGAGGCCTTTATACCACGAATTTCTGGATGTAGACTCCGGAATTTCGTGGTGTCGACGCGAGGTCGTCGGCGTCCCAGCCGACCTTGCCCTTGCCACGGTCGTGCGGCGACGCACGTTCGAAGGGTGGTGAGCGCCCGCTCGGTCAGCTCGGCGCCCCGCTCACCCGGGCGCCGGGGGTCGAGTACGGGGGCTCGTCCTCGCCGAAGTAGTAGTGGAGCGACAGGCGCCGGAAGTTCTCGCAGGCGTCGAGGCGGCAGAAGATCGAGTTCAGCCCGAAGGTGATGCGGTTCATCATCACGTACTCGGGCGGCATGCTGAGCCGCTTCATGCTCTCGCCGAAGATGACCGAGAGCGACTGCTTGCAGTAGTCGCCCGTCATGGCGAAGGGCTCGTCCTCGAGGATCGGCAGGTAGAACCAGCGCGCGTAGTCCCAGAACCAGTCGCGGTCGACCAGGTGCTCGTAGCCCGGGCGCACGAAGCCCATCGCCTTGGCGCGGTCGAAGTAGGCGTCGCGCTCGCCCGTCAAGTACGAGCGGTTGAGCGCGAGGAAGCTCTCGATGAACGCCGGATCGAAGTGCTTCACGCAGCCGAAGTCGAGGAACGCGACGCGCCCGTCCGGCAGAAAGAGGTAGTTGCCCGGGTGCGGATCGCCATTGAAGACGTGGTGGGTCCACATCGAGCGGTAGACGAAGGTGTGGACCGCCCGGACCGCCTGGCGCTTCTGTTCGGGCGTGGCCGTCGCGACGAAGTCGTAGAAGCCCTTGCCCCGGACGAGCTCGCTCGTGAGCACGCGCCGGCTCGAGAAGCGCGGAAAGACGCGCGGCACGACGACTTGCAGGTGCCCCTCGAAGAGGCGCGCGAAGAGCGCCTGGTTCTCGGCCTCCTTCTGGTAGTCGAGCTCCTCGGACAGGCGCGCGCGCATCTCCTCGGCGATGGGCGCGGCGTCGACGTTCGGCATGATCATGCCGATGACGCCGAGGATCATGCCCGCGTTGTCGAGATCGGCCGCGATGGCGCGATCGACGCCCGGGTACTGCACCTTCACGACGACCTCGGTGCCGTCCGGCAGCGTCGCCCGGTGCACCTGGCCGATGGAGGCCGAGGCGAGCGGCTCCTTGTCGAAGGTGAGGAACAGCTCCTCCGGCTCGTCGCCGAGCTCCTCCCGGACGACGCGCGCCACGACCTCGTAGGACATCGGCGGCGCCTGACACTGCAGCTGGCGCAGCTGCTCGCGGTAGGTCTCGGGCAGCGTCTCGTCCATGAAGGAGGCGATCTGCCCGAGCTTCATGAGCGCGCCCTTCATGTTGCCCATGGTCTCGAGCGCCGCCTTGGCGGAGCTCTCGTGGAACTGCCGGTCGAGCTCGACGCGGCGCGCCTCGGACGAGAACACGCGCCGCACGCGGCGCACGAGGTGCCGCAGGTACATGCGGACGGCGTTCCACGCGAGCCGCGTCGTGCGCCCGAAGCGCGAGGTCACGATGCCGGCCGAGCTCTGCCGCAACGCGAGCGCCACCACGACGGCGCAGGCGAGCACGAGCCCGCCGCACGCGATCCCGAGGTACGCCCAGAGGCTCATCGCGTGGGTCCGGATCGGCCCGCGCGCGCGTACCACGCGAGGTAGTGCTCGTAGAGCGCATGCCAGCGGCGGTGCAGGGCCGCGTCGGCGGCGAAGCGCGCGCGCCAGTCCTGGTGCAACGCCCGATGGGCCTCTGCGTCCGCGAGCCCGTAGCGCCGCCAGATCTCGGGCTGCCGGTCGGGGAAGCTCGCGCACTCGGCGAAGAGCGCCGCGCACTGCTCGACGCCGAGCTCGGCCGCGCCGGCCGCTCGCACGGACGGGGGCGAGCCCGGTTGCGAGGGCGGGGGTGCAACGGGCCCCGAGGGCGGGACCTCGCGCGCGGAGACGGGCGCGCCCGGTTGCGACGGCGGCGCGGCGCTCGGCGGTCCAAAGGGCAGCGCGGGGCGCGCGACCTCCGCGGCCGCCTGTTGCTCGGTCGGCACGGCGGCGGCGGCCGTCGCGCGGAACGGCGTGTCCGCAACGCGCTCGGCGGGGCGGTCGGAGTCGCGGCTCGGCGCAGCCTGCGCCCGAAACGGCATCGCGGGTCGCACCGACTCGGCCGAGACCTGCTCGCGCGCCAGGTGTGGGGTGGGGCTGCGCGGCGGAGCCGCGAAGGGTGTGCCGGCGACCGCCGGTGCGGCGGCGACACGGGGCCCCCCTCCGAAGGGCGTCGCCGCGGGCACCTGCGCGAACGGTAGGGCGACGGGTGCGGCGACCGGCGCGGGCGGGGCCACGGGTGCGGCGACCGGCGCGGGCGGGGGGACCGGCGCGGCGACCGGCGCGGGCGGGGCCACGGGTGCGATGGGCGCGGG
>JACRDA010000279.1 GCA_016212965.1 Myxococcales bacterium | reverse complement strand
GGCAGCCCGCCGACGCGCGGCTGCGCCTCGACGCGGTGGCCGTCGGCTCGGCGCTCGACGACCGCGTGACGGTGCTGCGCGCGCGCGCGCTCGCCGCCGAGCACGCCATCGAGCCCGCCGCCGCGCTGTGGCGCGACTACCTCGGCCGCAGCCCGCGCCCCAAGGGCTGGCAGGACGTCGCGCTCGGTTTCGCGGCGGCGCTGCTCAACCACCCGAGCGCCGCGCACGCCGAGGAGGCGGTGCGCGTCGCCCAGAGCGTCGTCGCCGACGGCGGGCGCGCCGCGGCCGAGGCGCGCGCCCTCGAGGAGAAGGCCCTGGCCACCTTGCCGCTGGCGCGCCGCGACGCGCTCGAGGCGCCCGCCGAGGTCGCGCTCGCGGCCCTCGGGCTCGCCGAGGCGGGGCAGGGGCGCACGGCCTTGAAGCTCGCCGAGCAGGCGCTCGGCGCGCTCGCGGCAACGGAGGGCGACACCGCGCTCCGCCTGCGCTGCGACGCGCTCGTCGCCAAAGGCAAGGCCCTCGGCGCGCTCAAGCGCCACGGCGAGGCGCTCGAGGCCTTCGCCCTCGCGGTCGACGCCTGTCGCGGCGGGGCGCGCGAGGCCCAGGCGACCTTCCTCGCGGGCCGCTCCGCGGCGCGGGGCGGCCAGCCGGCCGAGGCGCGGCGCCGCTTCGCGGCCGTCGAGCAGCTCTTCCCCGGCCACGCGCTCGCCGACGACGCGCGCGTGGAGGGCGCCGGTGCGGCGCTGAAGCTCGGCGACGAGGCGGCCTTCGTGCGCATGCTGGGGCCCCTGGCGGACGACTACCCCGACGGCGACATGGTCGATCAGGGGCTGTTCGCGCTCGCCCTCGAGCTCGCGGAGCGCGGCGATTGGGCGGGCGCCGTCGCGCCGCTCGAGGCCGCGACGAAGCGCAAGGTGCGCGGCCGTCCCTACCACGCCGAGGGTCGCCCGCAGTACTTCCTCGCCCGCGCGAAGCTCGCGCTCGGGCAAGAGAGCGAGGGCCTCGCCGCGCTCGAGCAGGTCGTGAAGAGCTTCCCGGTGAGCTACTACATGGTGCTCGCGTGGGCGCGCCTGGCGGAGCGCGACGCGGCCCGCGCCGAGCGGCTCGTGGCCGAGGCGATGGCCGCCGAGCCGACGGGCGCCTTCGTGATCCCCGACGACCCGTCCTTGCACACGCCCGCCTTCGAGCGCGCCGTCGAGCTCGTGCGGCAGGGCGAGGGCGAGGCGGCGCTCGCCGAGCTCACCGCGCTCGGGGTGCGCGACAAGTCGGCGCCCCCCTCGCTGCTCTGGGCGTCGGCGTTCCTGCTCGCCCGCATCGAGGCACCGGCCGAGGCCCACGGCGTCCTCCGCGGCACGGACAAGCTCTGGACCGAGCACTACCCGGCCGGCGTCTGGCGCCCCGTCTGGGAGCTCGCGTACCCGCGCCCCTTCCGCAGCATCGTGAGCGCGGAGTCCGCGCGCACGGGCACGCCCGAGGCGCTCATCTACGCCATCATGCGCGAGGAGAGCGCCTTCCAGCCCCGCGCGGTGTCGAGCGCCGGGGCGCGGGGGCTGATGCAGCTCATGAGCGCCACGGCGAAGTCGGTCGCCCGCCCGCTCCGCCTGCCGTGGAGCGACGAGGCGCTCGTTCGCCCGGAGGTCAACATCGCGCTCGGCTCCCACCTGCTCGCGAGCCTCATGCGCAGGTGGCCCGACGACCGGCTGCTCGCCATCCCGAGCTACAACGCCGGTCCGGGCGCACCGAAGCGCTGGCTCGCCGCGAGCCCCGCCGCCGACTTCGATCTCTTCGTCGAGCGCATGCCCTACGAGGAGACGCGCAACTACACGAAGCGCGTCATCGGGAGCCTCGCCGCCTACTCGTTCCTCTACGGCGCCGGTCTCGGCGAGAGCCTGCTCGCCGTGCCCACGAAGGCGTCCCCGGCCGCCGCCACCGCGAGCGCCGCCGCGGCCGCGGACGACGACGCGGGCTGAGTGAGGCCCGACAGGCCGGGGTGGGCCGGGGCTCAGCGCCCGGTGAACTTCAGGATGCGCTCGATGTCGTCCACGCGCTCGGTCGCGCGCGCGGTCGCGGCCGCGTAGTCGGGCTTGCCGCTCGCCTTCGCGACGAACTCCCGGAAGAGGGCGTGGGCGCGGCGCAGCTCGCGCCCGTGGTCGTCGCCGGCGTCGCGCGCCTTGAACTCCTCGGCGAGGATCGCCTGGTTGTAGTAGGTCTCGGGGCGCTCGGGCGCGAGCGCCTTGGCGGTCTCGAGCTCGCGCTCGATGAGGGCGAGCGTGCCCGGGTGGTCGATGCCGGGCTCGCTCAGGCGCCCGCGCAGGGCCAGGGCGAGGCCGAGGTGGGCCTCGTAGTCGCGCGGACGGAGCGCGAGGGCGTCCCGGTACGCGGCCTCCGCGGCGACGAAGCCGCGGAACTCGAGGTTCACGCTCGCGTAGTTCGCGTGGGCCTCGAAGAGCCTGGGGTCGAGCGTGCGCGCGCGCTGGAAGGCGGCGGCGGCGCGCGAGAGATCGCCGAGCGCACGCGCGACGAGGCCCTCGGTGTTGTGGACCGGCGCGTGGCGCGGGTCGATGCGCAGCGCCTGCGCGACCACGAGCGCCGCGAGGTCGAGCATCTGGGCGTTCGGCCGCGGACGCGTCGCGTCGGCGTCGGCGCCGGCGCCCGCCGCGGCGCGCGCCCGCGCGAGGTGCAGGAGCGCGAGCTGGTTGTAGGCGGGCATGTGGCGGTCGTCGACGGCGAGCGCGCGCTTCAGGTTGAGCTCGGCGCGCGCGAGCGCGTCGGACCGGTCGGTCTCCGCGCCGTCGGCCGCGCGTCGCAGCTCGAGGCTCGCCAGCGCGACGAGCGCCTCCTCGTTCTGGAAGTCGGCGTCGCGGACGGCGCGCTCGAGCTCGGCCGTGGTGCCGTCGAGGTCGCGCTCGCCCGTGCGCGCGAAGCGGTGCAGGGCGACCTTCACGCGCGCGCGGTGGTGGCCCGGCTGGCGCTGGAGCAGCTCGGCAAAGGCGCCCTCGGCCTCGCTACTCCCACAGCGCTCGAGCGCGAGGGCCGCGTTGTAGAGCGCGCTCCAGTCGGGACGCCCGCGCTTCTGCTCGTGCCGGCACGACTGCGATCGCCACGCCGTCGCGGCCTCCGCGCAGCGAGCCTCGGTCCAGCCCAGTCGCTCGTGGCGCGCCCACAGCGCAGCCGGATCGACCGGCGCGCCGCACGGGTCGGCCGGCGTCTGCGCCGCGACGACGGGCTCCTTCGCCGGGGGCGTGGCGTCGCACCCCGCCGCGCCGAAGAGCCACGCACCCACCACGAGCCCCGAGATCCCGCGCCACCTGCCCATCGCCGTGTGCCTCCTCGCCGCTCCGAGCGGCGCGTGTAGACAAGGGCAGCCGCGCGACCAGTCGACAGCCAGGCTGCAAAAATATGTTCCCACCATATCGATCGGGGCGCGGATCGACCAGGCCCTCGCGCGGGTCGGACGGTTCGGAGCACGAACCTGGCGGTGGGCGTGAGGCCGGGGTGGAGCTGCTGGCCGATCGGGCTTGGATCGCCTAGCGCCGACGGAGGGCGGGATGCCGCAGCCGAGCGGCACCCCGTCCGCCGGGAGCCCGTCACGTCGCGGGAGGAGTGGCGGGTCCGCCGCCCTCGTCCTCGGGCTCCTCAGAGCCCGCTGTGCGGCGCTTGGCAAGGCCGAGCACGATGAGGTGCGCGCGCTTCTTGATCGTGGCGCGCGCCGTCTCGGACCAATCCTCGAACCAGACGCGCAGGGCGCGAAGCGCATTCATCTGCGCCTCCTCGTCCGCCGCCGGGACCGGCGACGCCGGGACCTCGGGCGCCGCCTTGGCGCGTGCCACGAAGGCTGCGAGGCGGGCGCGCTCGGCCGCCGTGATGTTCCGCTTCTCGAGGGATGCGATGGCCGCCTTGTCCGCCTCGTTCGGGCTTGCCGCGAGTTCGTCGAGGCGCGTGAGGAAGAGCTGCATCCCCACGACGGACTGCTGGCCCACCGAGGCCTGCAGGCCCTTGAAGACCACATCGTACTGTGGCCGATGCTTCCTCTTGAGGAGCGCTCCGGCGCGACGGAAGAGTTCCGTATGTGGTACGATGCGCGCCGGAACAACGACCCGACGGTTCGTATAGGATACGCCGAGTCCACCGATGGCATCCACTTCACCAAGTTCGGCGGGAACCCACTGCGCATCGTGGGCGGCGGTCCGTTCTTGGCTTCCGCCATTGACGTGAAGCGTGTCGGGAATGTCCTGGTGATGCTCACGCAATCCTGGTATGGGACGAGTTGGGCCACGAGCTTGGATGGCCTCGGGTGGATTGATCGCGGGATGCTGCTTCGCAGAGCGGCGGACTATTATTCGGACGGCGACAACCGGATCACGAACATCACCTACGACCAGTATGGCCATGTGACTCCGTTCCTGCTCGTCGAGGGCGGCGTGCCGAAGCTGATCTACTTCGGGGGAGCGTTCAGCGGTCAGTGGAACCAGAACAGAATCGCCTTGGCCCACCCTGTTGGTACGGTTGCGCCTGCCGCCGGCTGCACCGACTGCATCGACACCACCGGGCTCAATTGCAGTGAGGCGTGCCACGAGTCGGGCTTTGGGGACCACGGCATCTGCGCGAACCCAGGTGGAACTCCAGACGCCTGTTGCGCCTGTAGCGTCGGAGGATGTGAAGGGTGCAGCTTGGGGATGACTTGCCAAGAGGCTTGCGCTCGGGCAGGCTTCTCCATGGGTGAATGTGGGAACCCGGGAAGCGTCGACCCAAGCAACTGCTGCATCTGCCGCTGACTCGCGGATCCCCCTCGCGATCTCGGCCCAAGCGCCCAAGCGCCCGTGCGCGCTCGGCAGCAGTCGGGCCAGTGGGAGACGGACTATGTTGTCACTTCTTCGCAAGCTCCAGGTGCGCCTCGCGGCGCCGGCGGACAGCAAGCCGTGTGACGTGCCTCGCGGCGACCGGGTAGCGCTGGCGGAATTCCGCGCCCGACTGACGGCCATGCCGAGCCCGCGCGTGCTCGAGGTCGGGGCGCGCCGCTTGGACGGCGGCGCCTCCTCGACGCTGCGTCGCGCATGGGCCCCCCATGCGCGCGAGTACCTCGGCACCGACGTGCAGGCCGGGCTCGACGTCGATTTCGTCGCCGATCTGCACGAGCTCTCGCGGACGGCCGGCATCGAAGCCTTCGATGCCATCGTGTCCTGCTCCACGTTCGAGCATCTCAAGTACCCGCAGCTGGCCGCCCACGAGATCATGAAGACGCTGAAGATCGGCGGTCTGCTCTACATCCAGAGACTCACCAGACCTTTCCGTTGCACGCATTCCCGTTCGACTACTTTCGCTTCTCTCGCGAGGGCCTGGCCGCGCTCTTCGGCACTCGGATGGGATTCGAGGTGCACTGCACGAACTACGACTTCCGCGCCGCCATCTGGGCGCGCGAGACGCCGCGGCAGCAGGTTCATCCAGCCTTCCTGAATTCCAACCTGTTCGGCATCAAGACCGCACCCACGCCCGCGGAGTACGTCTACGAACTCGAGTACGCGGCGGCACCGTAGCCCGCGAGGCGCGTGACCTGCCGCGCCCGCCGCGGCTGCTGCGCGGGCTCGCGGCCGCGGTCCCGCCCCCGCGCCTCGCACCGGGCATGCACACGGACACGAGACACGGGCTCGGGCTCGGGCTCGACCGGGGCGTCCTTGCCCCGAAGCAATCCTACGGTCTGCCCTTCTTCACGTCGGCGAGCGCGCGGCGCACGGCGCGCTTGAAGGTGGCGAGCGGCTGGGCACCACGCACCGGGTAGCCGTTGACGAAGACGGCCGGTGTGCCCGCCACGCCGGCCGCTTTGCCGTCGGTGACGTCCGCCTCGATGGTGGCGTCGAAGCGCGTGCCGTCGAGCGCGGCGGCGAGCTCCGTCTCGTTCAGGCCGAGCTGCTTGCCGAGGTCGAGCAGCGACGCACGGTCGAGGGCGTCCTGGTGCGCGTAGAGCCGGTCGTGCATCTGCCAGAACGCGGCGTCGCCCTTCTGCCGGCGCGCCTCGAGTGCGGCCGCGGCCGCCGGCCGGGCCGCGTGGTGGAAGGCGAGCGGGAAGTTGCGCCACACGACGCGGAGCTGGCCGGGATACGCCTTCTCGAGCTCGGTCAGGGTCGCCTGCACCTTGGCGCAGAACGGGCACTGGAAGTCGCCGAACATCTGCACCGTGACGGGCGCCGTCTTGGCGCCGCGCACCGGGCTGTCGGCGCGCGGCGGGGGCACGCTCACCTTGGTGGCGCCCGCGGGCGCCTGCGCGCCCTTCATGATCTCGGCGTAGATCTGCGTCGCCGGGACGCCCTTCTTCTGGAGCGCGGCGGCGTGCGCGAGCTCCTCGTCGACGAGCGCCTCGAAGGTCTCGAGCCGCTGCGCTCCCGCGATCTTGCGCCCGTTGACGAAGAAGCTCGGTGTACCGGTCGCGCCGGCGTCGTCGGCGAGATCCTGATCGGCCTCGATCGCGGCCGCGTGCTTGCGCGCCGTCACCGCCGCCATGGCGGTCTTGGGGTCGAGCCCGAGGTCGCGGGCGAGCTGCTCGAGGTCGGCGTCGTCGAGCGCGTTCTGCTGCGCGAAGAGCCGGTCGTGCGCGGTCCAGAACGCCGCGTCACCCTTGCGGGCTCGCACCTCGAGCGCGAGCTCGGCCGCCGGCTCGGCGCGCGCGTGGAACGGCAGCGGGTTGTGCTTGAACACGAAGCGGAGGCTCGCGCCGTACTTCTTCTCGAGCGCTGCCAGGGTGGGCACCACCTTGCCGCAGTAGGGACACTGGAAGTCCGAGAAGATCACGATCGTGACCGGCGCGGCGGGGCTGCCCTTCGTCGCCGAGGTCCCGATCGGCACGAGCTGCACGGTGCTCGCGGCCGGCGCGGCGGCGGGCTTCGCGGGAGCGGCGGCGGCGGCGCGCGCGGCCGGCGGCACGAAGTTCTTCTTCGCGAGCTCGACGTAGAGCCGGCCCGGGGCCACGCCCGCCCGTAGCAGCTCGGCGCCGGCGGCGAGCTCGGCGTCGATGAGCTCGCCGAACTTCGCGGTCGGCTGGGCGCCCGTGAAGACGCGCCCGTTGACGAGGAACGATGGCGTTCCGGTCAGGCCGAGCTTCTGCGCGAGGGCGAGGTCGGCGGCGACCTTCTGGGCCGGCGCCCCGGTCTGGAGGACGCGGTCGACCGCGGCGCGCGTGACGCCGGCGCGCCCCAGGAGCTCGTCGTAGCTGCCCGTGCGCAGGGCCTCGAACGCCCCTTCGTGGAAGACAGCGAAGGCGCGGTTGCCGCCCACCTGGTGCACGGCCACGCCGAGCTCCGCCGCGGGCCCGGCGTCCTTGTGCATCGCGAGCGGGAAGTGCTTGTAGACGATGCGCAGCTTCGACTCGCCGTAGAGCTTGCGGAGCTCGGCGAGGGTCGCCCTGGCCTTGCCGCAGAACGGGCACTGGTAGTCGCCGAAATACACGATCGTGACGGGAGCCGTGACGCTCCCGGTGCTCGGATCGCCGGCGCCGACGGGCACCGGGCCGAGGTCGTCCGCGCGCGCCTCGGCTGCGCGACCGAGGCAGACGAGCAGCGTCGCGAGGAGCACGAGGGCTCGCGCGAGCCTGGGGGTAGTCGGCTCCGGGCGGCGCGCGGGGAGCGAAGTGTGCGAAAGGTGGGCTCGCATGGGCGCGAGCATACCACCCGCGGCCGCCTGCCAGCCGGAGCGGAGCAGGATGCGGACGCGGCGTGAACGGCCCGGCTGCCCTGCCGCCGGATCGGGTGAGCTTGGGCCCAACGGACTCCCGGCTCGGGCGCGGCCCTGTTAGAGTCGCGCCCGATGTCGGCGGGCTCGGGCGATGCGGTCGGCGCCGTGCTGAACGGCACCTGGCGACTCCGCTCGCTCATCGGCGAGGGCGGGCTCGCCGCCGTGTACGAGGCCGAGGGCCTTCAGGGTCAGGGCCTGCGCGCCATCAAGCTCCTGCACCTGCAGTTCCAGTCCTCACCGGCGGTCGTCGACCGCTTCTACAACGAGGCCAAGGCGGTCTACGCCCTGCGCCACCCGCACATCGCGGGCGTCGAGGCCTACGCGTACGCCGAGGACGGCAGCCCGTACATCGTGATGGAGCTCTTGCGCGGGATGAGCGTCGAGGAGTTCCTCGCACGGCACCAGCCCATGCCTCTGTCCCACGCGATCACCGCGATGCGCGGCGTCCTCGCCGCGCTCGGCGCGGCCCACGCGCACAACATCGTGCACCGCGACCTCAAGCCGGCGAACCTCTTTCTCGTGCAGCGCGGCCCCGACGAGCCGCCGTTTGCCAAGGTACTCGACTTCGGCATCGCGAAGGTCATCGACCTCGCCGGTGGCATGGGCAGCAAGACGCGCACGGGCGCCCTGCTCGGTACGCCGGGGTACATGAGCCCGGAGCAGGTGCGCGACAGCAAGGCCGTCGACGCGCGCACCGATCTCTGGTCGGCGGCCGTCGTCTTCTACGAGCTCCTCACCTGCCAGCACCCGTTCGGCTCGGCCGACCACCTGGCGCGCATGGTCGCAGTGCTGAAGAACAAGCCGAGGCCCATCGCCGAGGTCGCCCCCGAGCACGCGCCGCTCCAGCCCTTCTTCGACCGCGGTCTCGCGCGCGACCCGGCCCAGCGCTTCCAGTCCGCCGACGAGATGGACGCCGCGCTCCGCGCCTTCGAGCGGCCGAGCATCCTGCCGCCCGGCACGCGCCGCGTGGTGCCGCGCACGGAGGCCTTCGAGCTCGTGCCGGAGCGCATCGTGTCGCCGGCGGGCGGCACCCCGGCCGTCGGGCCCGGAGCGGAGCCCGTGGCGGTCGCGCACGTCGCTGCCGGGGCCGCGCCTCAGCTTCCCGTTCCGGCGCCCCGGGCCGTGAGCATCACGCCCGCACCGAGCGCGCAGTCCCCGGCGGCGCTGGCGCACGGCGGAACGGCGGGGGGCCCCACGTCCGGGGCGCAGCCGCTCCCGCTCGGCGCCCCGGCAGCGGGCCCGGGGGCCCCGGCCGCGGGGTGGGAGCGCCCGAGCGACGTCGCGCCGGCCGATGTGGGCGCGCGCTTCTCGCCGGTCCCGCTCGCGCGCGGCGGGCATGGGTCGTCGTTCGCGCCCGTGGCGGGCAGCGGCCGCCCGGGCGTGACGCAGGTGTCGGGCGAGCGGCCCGATGGCGCGCCCGTCTACTCGTCGTCGACGCCGCTCGTGCAGGTGGTGAGCGCGTCGGACGCGACGCCCCGCGTGGCGTGGTGGATCGCGCTCGTCGTCGGCGTGGGCTGCCTTGCCCTGGGCGTGCTCATCGGCTACGTGCTCCGCGGCGCGCGCTGACGCGCGTCGGGTGCCGGGATCATGACGACGCGTGCGACCCACAGCTCGGCCCTCGTGTGGCTGTTCGTCGCCGCCCTCGGCTGCGGCGGGGGCGACGCGGCCCACGGGGCGCCGTCGAGCGCGGGCGCGGCGAGCGGCTCGTCCGCAGCAGCGGGGTCCGCGACCGCAGCCCCGAGCGCCCCCTCCGCGACGGCGCAGGCGAGCGCGACGCAGGCTCCCGAAGATCCGGACGCGCCCTTCGAGGTCATCGATCTGCACGTGGACACGCCCTACGAGGTCCACATGAAGAACCGCCCGGTGAGCCTGCCCGAGGGGCACGCCACGCCCGACGCCCTGCGCGCGGGCCACTACGTCGGCATCGTCTACCCGCTCTACATCGCCGACTACATGAACCACGACCACCCGCGCGTGGCCGACGCCGAGGCGCTGCTCGGGACCATCGACCGCATCCTCTCGGCGCATCCGGATCTGCTCCACCGCGAGGGCGCCGACAGCGCCGCGCCCGTGACCGCGTACCTCTCGATCGAGGGCGGCGGCGCGTTCGCGGAGGACGTCACGGCGATCGACCGGTTCATCGCGCGGGGCGTGCGCCTGGTCGGGCTCGTGCACGCGCACGACAGCCCGCTCGCGACCTCCGCCACCGGCAAGGACAGAAAGCGCGGTCTGTCGGACAAAGGCAAGGAGCTCGGCCGGCGCGTCTACGCCGCCGGGGCGCTCGTCGACGTGTCCCACATGTCCGACGCATCGTTCGAGGACGTCGTGCCGCTCGCCAAGGCTGCCGGGGCGCCCATCGTCGCGACGCACTCGAACGCGCGCGCTCTCGCCAAGCACAAGCGCAACCTCACCGACGCGCAGCTCCGCGCCATCGCCGCCTCGGGCGGCGTCGCGGGCCTCAACTTCCACGGACCGTACCTGCGCACGACCGGCAAGGCGAAGCTCGCCGACGTGGTCGCCCACGCCAAGCACATGATCGAGGTGGCGGGCATCGAGCACGTCGCCATCGGCAGCGACTTCGACGGCGGCAACCCGCCGAAGGGGCTCGGCGACGCGTCGAAGCTGCCCGACCTCGCGCAGGCGCTCCTCGCCGCCGGCCTGAGCCGCAGCGACGTGCGCCAGATCTTCAGCGGCAACGCGCGGCGCGTGCTCGGCTGGAAACCGGCCGCAGCGCCGCGCTGACGACGTCCGCGCTCAGGGGCGTGCGTACTCGGCGACGAAGCGGCGCACCCCCGCGTCGTCCTCGTAGTCTGCGAAGCGCAGCTCGGTGAGCCCGTGGCGCTCGAGCCCGCCGAGCTCGTCGTGCGACACGGCCCAGGGTGGGCCGGGCAGGCGGAAGGTCGGGTCGTCCCCGCTCGTCGGCGGGTCGTCGTCGCGCCCGCGGCAGACGACGAGCAGACGTCCCCCGGGCGCCACGAGCGCTGCCACTGCCTCGAAGGCGGTCTCGCGTAGGGCGAGCGGCAACGACTGCACGGTGTAGATCTCGACGACCGTGGCAAAGCCCTCGGGCCACGAGTCCGCGGCCATGACGAGGTCGAGCGCCTCGTAGTGGACGCGCGTGTCGGGGAAGCGGCGCCGGCACCACGCGATGCAGCTCGTGGAGATGTCGAAGGCCGTGACGTCGGCGCCCGCGGCGGCGAGTGCCTCGGCGTCGTCGCCGAGCCCGCAGCCGATGACGAGCGCACGCCGGACGGCGACCTCGTGGCGCGCGACGAAGTCGGCGAGCGCGGGATGCGGGGCGAGATCCGCCCAGGGGACGCGGGCGGCGTCGCCGTCGGCTGCGCGATAGAGCTCCTCGAACCATCCCGTCGGATCGCCCTTGACGAGATGGCGGCGCGCCAGCTCGGCCATCTGCTTGTCGCGGTCGTCGTGGGTCATGGCGCCAGTCGTCGCGTGCGAGTCTGCCATGCCCTGGCGCGCCGCGCGGCGCAAGCGCCTGCGGGCGCCGCCACCGGCCGGGCACGCCGGACCGGCCGCGCACCGCCACTGACGAATTGACACGGCGTGCCGCGCCGCCGCCCGCGGCGCTGCAACTCTGTCACCGCGGCGTCGTCTCGACGGGGGCGCCGCTCGCGCGGGCGCGCGGTGCAGTCGCGCGCCGCCGGCGGGCGATCCTGCCGGCGCCGGGTGGGCGGCGCCGGGTGTGGCGAAGCGACGATTGCACCGTGGCACGCATCGTGCCTACTCAGCGCGCGCATGGCTCGCATCCCCGAACGACGCACGACCGAGTCGCAGCCACGGGCCACCGGCGCAGCTGCGTCCGCGGGCGCACGCGCGTGGGTCGAGGCGCGCGACCTGCTAGAGTGCAGGGCGATGTCGGTCAGGTGGATTCCAGAGCGGCGCGGCCGCCTCGCCCCAGCGCTGGCCGCGTGCGTGGCCCTCTCGGCCACCCTCTTGGCGCGCGAGGCGGCGGCCGTCACGGTCGAGGCGGGGCAGGTCACCCGGACCGGTACGACGCGCGACACAGGCCACGGGCCCTACGACGTCAGCTACGCCGACTGCATCGGCAACAACGACTTCGAGTTCGTCCTCAGCAACCTCGTCATCGGCGACAACCTCAGCGTGTGGGTGACCGGGTCGGGGAGCGACTGCACGAGCCTGCAGCAGCGCGACCTCGGCAACTGCGTGCAAATCTACGCCGAGAGCGCCGTGAGCCAGACGAGCGTCACGCTCGGGCTCGGCGCCGCCGCGATCGCGGGCGCGATGTCCGGGGTGACCGCGTGCGTCGACAGCGGCGCGAACACCGACCCGCGGGTCGCCAAGCTCTACTTCATGGTGGGGGCCAGCACGGTCGATCCGGTCGTCGACTTCGACGTCTACACGACCAACGTGGATCTGCTCGGCCCGAATCCCACGTCCCTCGCCATCGAGGATGCCCAGCCGGCCGGCGAGTCGAGCGTCGTCGTCGACTGGGCGGTGCCGACCGACCTCTCCGACGTCCAGGGCTACCAGGTGTACTGCGAGAAGGCGGGGCCAGCGCTCGCGAGCGGTGGCACGGGTGGTGGGGGTGGTGGCGGTGGCGCCGTCGGCGGCTCGGGCGGCTCCAGCACCGGCACCGGTGGCGCCGCAGGGTGCAGCGCGCCCAACCTGACTCCGGGCGAGGTTCCGTCCGCGGCGTTCGCCTGCGGCAGCTCGGTCGCGGCCAACACCGGCACCGGCACGGTGGAGGGGCTCGAGACCGGCGTGCTCTACGCCTTCGGTGTCAGCGGGCACGACCTCGTGTCGAACGAGGGCAAGCTCACCGAGCTCCGCTGCGCGACGCCGCAGCCGGTCGACGAGTTCTTCAAGCTCTACCGCGATGCGGGCGGTCAGGCAGGTGGGTGTCGCCTCGCCGACCCGGCAGGGGGCCTCACCGGCCTCGGCGCGCTCGCGGGCCTCGCCGGGCTCGCGCTCGGGCTGCGCCGGGCGCGGAGGCGCGCGTGACCGAGGTCCTCGCGAGGCGCGGACCTCTCGCCGCCGGGTGCTCGGTGCTGCTCGGGCTCGCTGGCGCCGCCGGTGTCGCCCGCGCGGACGATCCGCCCGCGGAGCCGCCGGTGGGGAGCTCCAAGGCGTCCTCGGACGCGCCGAGCGGCGGACCGACGCGCACGCTCGACGAGCACTCGTGGCGCCGTCGGAGCAGCGACAAGAAGCAGAGCCTGCCGAAGTGGTTCGCGCCCACGCACTTTCTGTTCGCGCTGCGCTTCGGGCCTTACTACCCGGAGATCGACGACGAGTTCGGCGGCGCCGCGACGCCCTACGCCGACGTGTTCGGCAAGAAGGGCCTGTTCTACTTCGGGCTCGAGCTCGACTGGCTGCCCTTCCGGGTGCCGTACCTCGGGTCGATCGGCATCGCGGCCGGCTGGGGGTGGACCCACACCTCGGCGACCGCGAAGATCTCGGGCACCGATCAGGACTCCGGGGCCGACACCGGCCTGACGATCATGCCGATGAACTTCTCGGGCGCGCTGTTCTTCGACGGACCGCTGCGCGAGTACACCATCCCCGTCGTGCCGTACGTGAAGCTCGGGGTCGGGCTCGGCTACTGGACGACCTCCGGTGCCACCGGCACGAGCGAGGTCGACGGCGTGAAGGGCGAGGGGCTGAGCCCGGGCTTGCACTTTGCGCTCGGCGCCGCCATCGCGTTGAACGCCTTCGACGCGAGCAGCGCAACCGCGCTCCAGGAGCAGGTCGGCATCGCCAACGCGTTCCTCTACGGCGAGTGGATGCGCGACGTCCTCGACGGCATCGGCTCGACGCCGGTGATGGAGGTCGGCACCTCGACCGGCATCGTCGGCCTCGCGATCGACTTCTGAGCGTCCGTTGTCAGTCGTCAGTTCTCAGTTGTCGGTGAGCACGGCCGATGCGTGCGCCACCTACGCGGACGATCGGCGAGGCAGCGCCGCAGCCGGTCCTCGGGGGCCGTTCTGGGGCTGACAACTGACAACGGACGACTTGCGATCTCAGTCGCGCCAGCTGCTGTCCGTCTCGCTGAGCGGCTTGTCCTCGCCCTTGATGACGATCGTCGGCTTGCGCACCTTGCCGGTCGCGGACGGGGGCGGCGGGGGCAGTTCCACGGAGGGGGCCGAGGCGGAGGGGCCGGCCGACCCGGCGCTGCTCGGCGGCCCGACCACGCTCACCTTCGCGGCGGCGCCGGGGTCGGGACTGCCCCAGATGGGCAGACTCACCTCGCCGCGCTCCTTGCCGCGGAGATAGGCGAGCTTGATCTCGCTCGCGACGCCGAGCATCGTCCACACGCTCCAGAGCTCCTCGGGCCGGCTCACGGGCATGCCGTTCACCGACGTGATGACGTCCCCGGCCTCGATCCCGGCGCCCTGCCAGTCGCGCGGCAAGCCCTGCACGCGCCAGCCCACGAAGGTCTGGCCCTCGAGCACGTCCTCGACCGGCACGATGTCCATGAGCTCGCCCGGGCCCTTGGCGAGCAGCTCGTCGAGCGCGGGGCGCGGGATGACTCCGGCGGGTGCCGGCTCGGCGGTCGGAACCGCCGTCGGCGTCGGGGCGGTGGGGGTGGGCGGCGTCGAGCAGGCGCCGAGCCCGAGCGCCGCGGCGAGCGCGAGTGAGAGCCTCATCCCGGGAAGCATAGCGCCAATATGCTGGGCGGCTCTCGGGCTGCCAAGTTTCGGACCGTGGGACCGCGCTGCGGCGCCGGCGCGCTCAGGTCGCGGGGCCGGCGGAGCGCACGAGATCCTTCGTGAGGTTCTTCTGGTGGGCCTCGAGCGTGCCGCCGCCGAGCTCGATGAGCTTCGCGTCGCGCAGGAAGCGCTCGACCTTGAACTCCTCGCAGTAGCCCCAGCCCCCGAGCACCTGCATGGCGTTGTCGGCGACCTCCTTGGCGACCGGGGCGGCGAAGAGCTTGGCCGCGTCCGTGCCGATGCGGTTGCGGCGCTCCGGTCCGCAGTCCCGCGCCACCGTGTAGATGAGCGCGCGCGCGGCCTCGGTCTTGGCGTAGCTCTCCGCGATGTAGCGCTGGATCTGCCCGAACTCCGAGATCGGCTTGCCGAAGGCCTGCCGCTCGGACGCGTAGCGCACCATGATGTCCATGCAGCGGTCGGCGATGCCGAGGCTGATGGCGGCCAGCGTGAGCCGCTCGATCTCGAGGTTGCGCATCATGTGCACGAGCCCGGTGCCTTCCTCGCCGACGAGGTTCGCGCGCGGGATGCGGCAGCCTTCCATCACGATCTCGCCGAGCGTGCTCGCGCGCATGCCCATCTTGCGGGTCTTCGGCGGGGTCGACAGGCCGGGCGCCCCGCGCTCGACGACGAAGGTCGTGATGCGATCGGCGCGCGAGCCGTCGGCCATGCGCGCGTAGACGAGGAAGATGTCGGCGTCGGGCGCGTTCGTGATGAGCGCCTTCTGCCCGTCGAGCACGTACTCGTCGCCGAGGCGTCGCGCCGTCGTCTTCATGCCGAGCACGTCGGTGCCGACCCCGGGCTCCGTCATGCCCATGGCGCCGATGCGCTCGCCGGCGAGCACGGGCGCGAGCAGGCGCCGCCGCTGCTCGTCGTTCGCCGCGTGGAAGAAGTTGTTGGTGAAGAGGACCGCGTGCGTGAGGTACGCGAGCGTGAAGCCCGGGTCGCTCTTGGCGAGCTCGTGGTGCACCAGCACCGACGCGCACACGTCGAGCCCGGCGCCTCCCCACTCGCTCGGCACCGTCACGCCGCACAGGCCGAGCTCGGCGCAGCGCTTGAGCAGCCCGCGGTTGAGCTCGCCCGTCTTGTCGTGCTCGTCGGCCTGGGGCTCGACGGCCTCGGTGACGAAGCCACGCACCATTTGGCGGAGCAGGTGGTGCTCTTCGGTGGGGTTCTGCAGTGCGAACAGGGCGTCGCTCATGGCACGCAGCGCTCGGGGACGGCAGGGGAAGCCCGGAGCCGAGGGCCTGCCGCGGGCCGGATGCTGGTGCGCTCGCGGGCGGCCGTCAACCCCTCGGCATGCGCGTCGCCCTTGCGGTGGCGCGGGCGGGGCCTAGGATCGGCCCGTCCCACCACGGAGGTGCGTCATGGCCAGCGGCAATTCGGACACCACCATCGACTTCGCGAAGAGCTTCGACAAGCTCGTCCCCCTCATCCGCAACGAGTGGCCGGAGGTCGAGGCCGAGGCGCTCGACAAGACGGGCGGCGACTTCGAGCAGGTCGTCACGCTGGTGGCGAAGAAGACCGAGCACACGAAAACGCTCGTCCGCAAGCAGCTCACCGAGCTGCAGTCGGTCTCGCACGAGGAGCCGGGCACGGCCGGCGAGCTCGGGCGCCTGCGCAAGATCGTGGACCGGCTCCAGGCGCGGAGCCACGAGATCTCCGAGAAGATGCTCGCGGATGCGAAGAAGAAGGTGTCGGACAACCCGCTCACGGCGCTCCTCATGGCGCTCGGGCTCGGCCTCGTCCTCGGCTTCCTCTTGCGGGGCTTCGGCCGCGGTCGTCGCGCCGGGGGCGACGCGTGAGCGAGGAGCGCTGCAAGGGTAGGGGCGGGCTCGGCGCCGGGCTCGTGCGCGCCCTCGGCACGATGCTCGGCCTGCACCTGCAGTACGCGCAGCGCGAGGCGGTGAACGACCTCGGGCGCATCCTCGGAGGCGCGCTCCTCATGGTCGTCGGCGCCGTGCTCGCGCTCGTCGCCGTCCTGTTCGGGCACCTCGCGCTGTCGGACTACCTGGCGACCGCGCTCCCGTGCACGCCGATGCAGGCCTTCCTGCTCGTCGCCGCGGGCGACCTCGTGCTCGGGCTGCCCCTCATCCTGGTCGGCCGCGCGCGCGTGAAGAAGCCCATCCTCGCCGAGACGCGCGCCCTCGTGCGCCGCACCGTGACGAGCCTGTCCGAGAGCCCGTGACGCGCTCCGCCACCACGCAGGCAGAGCAGGGTTCACAAGAAGACCAGAAGACCAGAAGTCGAGCGTGCTGGATGTCGTGATCAGGCACCTACGACACTGTGTCTCGCAGGAGATGCGAAGAACGGAACGTGTGGGGGCGTCGGCCTCGAGATTCCCCGTTCCCCGCGGCGCTGTCCCCAGCGCCGCCTTCTTCCCTTCTGTTCTTCTTGTGAATCCTCTGGAAAAAGGCGCTGCGCCGCCGCGCGGGGCTGCCGCCGACATCGACCGTGTGTGCGGGGCGAGACGAGGCCTACTGGCGACTGACGACTGACCGGGCCCGGACGGGCCGAAGGCCCGCCGATCAGCGCGCGTCGCGGCAGCAGCGGACGCCGGTCGAGTAGTCGTAGTAGGGCCGCGGGTGGGCGGTGATGACCGCCTCGCACCCGGCGCGGGTCGAGCGCGCGAAGAAGCCGCCCGCGAAGGCGCCGCCGTCCTCGTCCACCCACTCGTCGAGGTTGCCGACGAGATCGTACGCCGCGTCGTCGCCCCAGCGACTGCGGCAGCGCCCCGTCGCCCCGGTGCGGCGCAGGAGCGGCCCCGCGGCGCTCGCGACGAGATCGAGGCGGGGGTCGAGGTGGCCGAGCGAGGCGTTGTCGTGGAGCAACGCCGCGGGGTGCGCCTCGCGGAACACGTTGCACGCGCCCTCCTCGTAGCTGTCGCCGTACGGGAACTGCCGGTCCTCCTCGCCGCGGCACGCGGTCGTGAACTCGTCGAGCGTACACAGGCGCTTGCCGGCGTGGCGACAGGCCTCCGCCGCCTGGAGGCCGTTCGTGTAGCCGTGCGGGAGCACGCCGCCGCGGCTCACGGCGCGCACGCGCGCCGCGGCAGCCGGCCACGGCGGCAGCGGGGGCAAAGGCATGGCGCGCGCCGCGACGTCGCCCACCCGCCAGCGCTGCGTCGCCCACTGACCGAGCGCGAGCGCGGCGGCGGCGGCGTCCGGGGCGTAGCCGAAGGGCAGCTCGACGCCCGACGCGTCGGCCACGAGCACGGCCTCGTGCCGGTCGATGCAGTACGCGCCGGCGACGTCGACCATCTCCGGGGGGCAGCTCGCCCGCGCCGTGGGGGCCGGCAGCGCGTCGGGCGCGGGGGTGGCGCGCGGAGGCGCCGCTCTGCCCGGCGCCCCGGCGAGGCCGACGAACACCGTCCCCGGCACGACGACGAGCTCCGCGCGGCTCGCGAGGCCGTCCGAGCTCGTCCCGAGCCAGCGCAGGCTCCCGTCGCGCCCCCAGCTCGGCAGCCCCACCACGCACGCTTGCGGCCCGGCGAGGGCGCTCGCGTCGACGAAGCGACCGGGCGCCTCGGCGGGCAGGGTGCGGCGGAGCGGCGCGCCGTCGACGCAGCGTGCGCCGCTGTCGGCCGCGGGCCACGGGGCGCGGCCGACGACGACCCCGCCGTCGTCGAGCCACATGACCTGCGCGTCTCCGCGCCGCGTGAACGCCGGCACGAGCCACGCGCCTCCGCCGGGCAGCGCGACGAGGGAGAACGGGGCGGGGGCGTCCGTCACGGTGTGCGCGCCGAGAAGTGCGCCGCGATCGTCGAAGGTCGCCACTACGGTCTCGCCGCCTGCCGTCGTGCCGACGGCGAGCGCGCCGCCGGCGTGCCGCGCGGTCGCGACGAAGCCCGGCCCGAACGGCGCCGCGCCGCGGGCGAGCTCGGGGC
>JACRDA010000283.1 GCA_016212965.1 Myxococcales bacterium | reverse complement strand
GCGGTCTGCCGGCGACGGCGCTCGCCGAGCTCGCCGTCGCTCGCGGCCTCGCCCCGCAGGACACCGCCGTCCGGGCGCGGCACGGCGCGCTCCTGGCGCGGCTCGAGGACGCGCTGCGCTTCGTCGTGGTCTACCCGGGGCTCGCGCCGTCGCCCGCGGGCGAGGCCGCGACCGGCGCACTCGCGGCGCGCGTGTCGGCCGAGCGCGTGGCGGCGGCGCTCGACCCCGCGCTCGGGATCGTGCTCGCCGCGCAGGCCCCCGCGGGGCATGGCCCCGGGCTCGTGCTCGGCGGCGCGCTCGCCGCCCATCGCATCGCCCGCACGCGCGAGCGCGCGCGCCTGGCCTGCGACTACGTGTGCGGCGTCGACCGCGAGCCCAACCCGGAGCGCGCCGACCGCGAGCGCGACCTCGCCGACGCCGAGCGCCGCCTGAGCGCGGTGGAGAACGGCGTCGTGGACGAGGAGCGGGAGCTCACCCGCTACGAGACGGAGCTCGCGGCGGTCGAGCGCGACGTGACGCGCCAGGAGGAGGCCGTGAGCCGCGCGCGGGCCGAGCTCGACCAGTGCCTGTCCCGGTCCGGCGCGCGCGACGGCGCGCGCTGCGGCTCGGAGCAGAGCCGCGTCGACAGCGAAGGGTCGCGCCTCGACGGCGAGCGCCGGCGCCTCGACGGGCCGAGGCGCGCCATCGAACAGGCGCGCCGCGACCTCGCGAGCGCGCGCGACCGGCGCGACGACGCGCGCCGCGGCCGGGATCGCGAGCGCGAGGACGTGTACGCGACGCCGTCGACGCGCACCGTCGACCGGATCTGCAGCCACGGCTACGACGCCGAGGTTCACCGCGCTCGCGCCGAGGTTGCGCTCGAGCTCGGGCTGCGCTCGCTCGGGGGGCAACCCGAGGGCGAGCGGCGCACGCCCCACACCCACGAGGTCGCCGACGTGGCGCACCGCGCCGAGGGCGGGCCCTGCGCCGAGCTCGAGGTCGACGATCCCGTGGAGCTGCCGAGCGATCTCGAGCTCGACGCTGCCCTCGGCGACGTGCTCGTTGCCGAGCTCGCGCGCGTCGTCGCCGAGCGCTTCGAGGCCTACCGCGGTGCCATCTTCGCCCAGGCGCGCGCCGCGGAGGCCGAGGGGCGCGACGATCTCGCCCTCGAGAACGACGTGCGCTTCCTGCTGCTCGGCCGGACCTCGCCCGCGGAGGCGGCCGTCGCCACGGCCGCGCTGGCGCGCGCCACGGGCCTCGGCGGCATCGGCGCCGTGCTCGAGCCGCACGAGCTGCCGGCGGCGCGCTGACGCGCCGATCTCAGCGCCGCGGCTCGAGCGCGCGGTAGCCGAACTGGCGCACGTAGTTCACGTGCACGCCCTCGCAGGCGGCGTCGTGGCGGCACGCGCGGCAGCGCTCGCTCTTGGTCTGGAAGCGCCGCCAGTAGAACTCCTGCGCGTGGGCGACCACGTCCTCCACGGGACGCAAGAGCTCGGCCGTCGCGTGGCGCACGCCGGGTGCGACCTCGTCGCGCCCCGAGAGGCACGGAGGCACGCCGCGCACGCGCGCGCCGCCGAGCGGCAGGTCCCGGAAGACGGCGGCGAGGTCGACCTGCTCGCGCCGCGCCGTCTCGAGGCGCAGGAAGGTCGCCGCGAACACCGTGAGCCCGGCGCCGCGCGCCCGCACCCAGTCCGGGTGGGCGCGCAGCCAGGCCACGCTGTCCGCGTTGAGCTCGACCTCGAGCGCGTTCGGCAGGCCGCTTGCCGCCTCGAGCTCGGCGCCGCTCCGCACGACGACCGCGACGTCCGCGGGCAGCGCCTCGAGGTGGTCGAGGCGCTCGAGCTCCACCGAGCGCTCCCGTGGCGCGAGCTCCGCGAGGCGTGCGCGGGCGGCGGTCGCATCCGGGGCCCGCAGCCGCACCGGCGCGGTCGGCTGGCGGGCGAGCGCGTCGGCGACCCCTTCGGGCAGCTCGCCCGCGGGCAGCTCGAAGGCGTCGAAGCGCGCCTCGCGCCGCCGCGCCTGATGCTCCATGAGGTGGGTGCAGAACGGGCGGTACGCGCAGTAGCCGCAGCGCTCGCCCCAGCACTGCACCGCGCCGCCCGCCTTGTAGCTCGCGTGCCGCGCCGGCCGGCGCCAGTCGATCTCGCCGAGCTCGAGCGCCCAGGCGAGCGGGTCGTGGATGTGCTCCTCGAAGCCCTCGAGGAAGGTCTCGGGGAACTTCTTGAGCTCGACGCGGAGGCCGATCGCGCGCGCCGTCTCGAGCGCCGCGCGCACGTAGGGGCGACCGAGCTCGGTCGGGTAGTAGATCGTGTGGCGCGAGCGCTCCCAGTCCCGGTCGTTCGGCACGAGCTGCAGGAACGTCGTCCCGCGCGCCCCCATGGCGTGGAAGGCGCGCACCATGTCGGGCAGCTCCGGGTAGTTCTTGAGCGTGACGACGACGTTCATCGTGAAGGGGCAGCCGAGGCGGCGCACGTGCTCGATGCCCTGCACCACCTGGTCGAAGGCGCCCTTCACGCCCACGAGCGCGTCGTGCGTCCGCGCGACGTGCGAGTTCAGCGAGAAGACGATCTCGGTGAGGCCGGCGCGCACGCTCTTGTGCGCGAACTCCTCGTAGAAGAACATGCGGCCGTTCGTGATGGCGACGACGTGCTCGTAGCCGAGCTCGCGTGCGTACTTCACGAAGCGCAGGAAGTCCGGGTGGATGGTGGGCTCGCCCCCCGAGAAGAACACGCGCGCGAGACCGCGCTCCCGCCCCTCGCGCATCTTCGCCCGCACGCGCTCGGGGTCCATGCTCGTGCCGTTCCAGAACACCGTGTCGCAGCAGAACGAGCAGTTGTTGTTGCACGTGCGCGTGAGCTTCAGGAACACCTGATCCTCGACGAGGAACAGGAAGAGCAGGTCCTCGTCCTCCTCGGCGCTCCGCTCCGCGAGGACCGGCAACGGGCTCGCCGGGAAGCGCTCCAGGGTGCGCACGCTCACGCTCGCGCGACGCCGGGGCGGGGCCCGGTGCCGAGCCGACCCCTCCGGTTGCGCCAGCCCTCGGTTCGCATATTCCGTAGCGTAACAAATCGCTACCGCACGAGCCACCGGCCGGATAACTTCGAGGGGCGGCTCGCGCGGCCGCGCACCGTCGCATGAACCCCGAGGCCGCTCCGTCGCCGACGCGCTCGCTCATCATCTACGCGTCGAACCGCTGCAACCTCCGCTGCGCCTTCTGCCTCGAGGACGGGCGCCGGGCCGAGACCATGCTCTCGCTCGACGACCTGCGCGCGCGCCTCGCCGACGTGGACCCGAAGGACGTGCGCAACGTCATGTTCATGGGGTCCGAGACGGTGCTGCGCGCGGACGTCACCGACGTCATCGGGCTCCTGGCGGAGCTCGGCTTCGCCGAGATCGGCATCGCCACGAACGGCACCGCGCTCACCCGGGTCGAGCGCGTCAGGGAGCTCGTGGCACTCGGCCTGCGCTACATCGAGCTGTCGGTCCACACCCTCGTGCCCGAGCGCTCGCTGCTCGTCTCGGGCCGCGCGTTCACCTACAAGAAGCAGCGCGAGTGCCTCGCCGTGCTCGAGCAAGTCGTCGCGGAGCGACTGCTCAGCGTGACCATCAACGCGGTGATGTGCACGATCAACGTCGAAGACTTCCACGCCCTGGTGCTCGAGATCGAGCGCGACTTCCCGCGCCTCGCCCCGCGCTACCAGATCAAGGCGACCATGCCCACCGAGGCCGCGGTCGCGAGCAGCGTCGTGCCGAGCTGGGACGCCGTCCGGCAGAGCGGCGTCGTCGAGCGGATCCCGCCGGCCCTGCACCCGCGGGTGTCGTTCATCGACTTTCCTCTGTGCGTGCTGCACCCGCACCACCACCTGAGCGGCAACCTCACCTCCCTCGTCGTGAACGACACCTACACGCATCTCGATGCCGAGCCCTACGCCGCCGCGCACGCGCTGGCGTCGCGCGCGCGGGCCTTCGGACCGGCGTGCGACGGCTGCGGCGTGAAGCTGCTCTGCTGCGGTCTCGACCCGAAGAACCTCGAGCTCGGCCACGACAGCGCATGTCGACCGATCGACGACGACGCGGCGAGCGTGCTCCGGCGCGTGATCGCCTGGCGCCGCGAGCACGACCAGCCGGTGAGCGACGAGCTCGCTGCCGACGTGGACGGTGCCGTCCGGCGCCTGCCGGTGCCGCCCCCGCCGCCGCCGGCCGAGCCGCCCGACCCGACGCGCGCCTTCGTGGAGGCCTACCTCGCCGGCAACCCCCGCGCGCGCACGGCTCTGTTCGAGGTCACCGACGTGAGCCGGCACCCCGACACGGCGCGCATGGATCTCCGCCTGCGCTCGGGCGCGGACGAGCTCGCGGTGTTCGTCGAGCCGCACGACGGCGGAGGCCGCTTCTATCGCAGCACCCGCTACCTCGGCGTCTCGTACTACTCGCCGCCGGCCACGATGTCGCCCGCGCGCGTCGTGCGGCTGATGGGTGCGTTTGCGCGCGCGCTCGCGCGCCGCGAGCCGGCGCTCTCGTCGGAGGCCGTGGCGAGCCTGTTCCGGGCGTGAGCTACCGCTCGGCCGGCTCGCCGAGGGGCGCGAGCACTCCGAAGCCCCAGCGCCGCGCGTGGTTCACGTGCAGGCCGGCACAGCTCTCGACCTCGGAGCAGCTCGCGCAGCGCGCGCTCTTGTCGCGGTCGAGGTGCGCCAGGAAGAAGTGCGTGAAGCCCACGACGTCGAGCGTCGTCGGGGTCGCGACGGCGACGAGGTCGAGCACGTCGTCGGCCTCGGCGGGCGCGATGCTGCGCGGCGCCAGGCAGGGTGGTAGACCGAAGACCGGCAGGCCCCGGTCCGTGGCGGCGCGTGGCGCAGCGAGGCCGCGGGCGAGCTCGTCGCGGTAGCGCTCGTGGGTCGCGACCGAGACGAAGCTCGCGGCGGCGGCGAGGGCGGCGTCCGGCTCCGCTCCGGCCACGGGCACGAGCCCCACGCGCCGCGCGCGCAGGAGGCGCTCCGCCCGTCCGACCGCGGCGTCGGCGTAGAGGAGCAGGTGCTCGCAGGCGGGCGCGTCCCCGGCCCCGAGCTCGTCGGCCTCGACGATCCACGGCTCGACGGCGAGACCGAGCTCCGCGAGCCGCGACTCGACCGCGTCGGCGCGCCGCACCCGGAGCCACAGGCGCCGTTGCCGGTGGAGCGCGGGCAAGAGCGCGCGCTGGCGCGGGTCGTCGAGGTCGCAGCGCACGACGGCGTGCCCGTGGGCGAGGAGCGCCTCGCGGAACGCGTAGAGCGCGTCGCAGTAGGGCCGACGAAAGCACACCCGGCAGGTCGCGCCGCGGCACGCGACGTCGCCTTCGCCGCGCGCGTACGTGCCGAAGAGGCCCGTGCGCAGCTCGGTGTCCTTGATCTCCGGCAGGTACTCCTCGTGGTGCGTGTAGCTCGCCTCGCGGCCCTCGTGGAAGCTCGCCGGGAAGAGCTTCGGGACGAAGTCGAGACCGAGCTCGGCGGCGCGGCGGAACGCGCGCTCGACGTGCGGCCGCGCCTCCTCGGCCTCGAAGCCGAGCTCGTCGAGCGTCTCCCACAGCGCCCGGCCGGCGGGCGCGATGCGCACGGCGGTGAGCCCCGTGACGCCCGGCACGAGCGCCAGGATGTCGCCGAGCTGGTGCAGGTTCTTGCGGTTGACGACCGTGGAGAGGTGCACCCGGACCCCGCGCGCGACGAGGTTCCGGACGCCCTCGGTCGTCTGCGCGAAGGAGCCCGCGACCGCCGTGAGGTCGTCGTGCGTCGCGGCGTCGCTCCCGAGCACGGCGACGAAGGCCTCGGTGAGCCCGAGGCGCACGGCCTTGTCGCAGAGCTCCGGGTACGCGAACAGCCGACCGTTCGTGATGCAGGTGACGTGCTCGGCGCCACGGCGCCGTGCGTAGGCCACGACCTTGAGGAAGTCGGGGTGGATGGTGGGCTCGCCGCCCGACAGGAAGACGCGCCGCACGCCGCGCGCGAGCCCCTCGTCGATCATCGCCGCCATCGCGTCGAAGGGCCAGAAGGTGCCGTCTTGGAAGGCCGCGTCGTTGCAGAAGCGACAGCGGTTGTTCGAGGCACGGCTCATCTTGAGGAACACCTCGCCGCGCCGCCGGATCGCGATGGACAGCGTCTCCGCCTTGTTCTCGACGAGGCGCAGGCGCAGATCGGGGCGGTTGCAGGAGGGGCTCGGCACCGGGCGTGCCCCAGCATAGCGCGGGGTGCGGGTCGGCGCGGGTGGACCGGCGCGGGGCGCGCCTCAGCCGGGGACCGGCACGCCGACGTACAGCGTGCGCACGCCGCGCTTGACCTTGAAGAGCGCGGTGCCGCCCTTGCCGAGCTTCGCCGTCGCGGCGCGCAGCTCGGCGGTCGTCTTCACCGCCGTGCCCGCCACCTCGACGATGACGTCGCCCGGCTGGATCTCGCGCGCGGCGCCGGTCACCTTCACGACGCGCACGCCGCCGGGGCCCTCGGCGAGCTCGAGCCCGAGCAGGGTGTCGGTGCTCGCCGGCGCGGGCGGCGCCGGGCCGCGGTCGCCCGACTCCACGGGCTCGTCGAGGCGGTCCAGGGTCGCCGTGACCGCGAGCGGCTTGCCCTGGCGCAGCAGCTCGAGCCGGATCTGGCTCCCCGGCGCGTGGCGGGCGACGTTGCGCGGCAGATCTTCGGCGCGCTTGATGGGCTCGCCCTCGACGGACACGATGACGTCGCCTTCGCGGATGCCGGCCTTCGCGGCCGCCGAGCCGGTGAGCACCTCGTTCACCACGGCACCGTGGGGTCGCTCGAGACCGAGCGCGTGGGCGAGGTCGTCGGTCAAGGGCTGGAAGGCGAGGCCGAGCTTGCCGCGCTCGACGTAGCCGCGCGTCTTCAGCTGGGTCATGACGTCCTTCAGCGTCTCGACCGGGATGGCGAAGCCGATGCCGTTGGCGCCGGCGCGGATCGCGGTGTTGATGCCGACCACCTCGCCCCGCAGGTTGAAGAGCGGGCCGCCGCTGTTGCCCGGGTTGATCGAGGCGTCGGTCTGGATGAAGTCGTCGTAGGGGCCGGCGCCGATGGTGCGCGCCTTGGCGCTCACGATGCCGAGCGTCACCGTCTGACCGAGCCCGAAGGGGTTGCCGACCGCCAGCACCGACTCGCCGACGCGCAGCTTCTCGGCCGTGCCGAGCGCCACCGCCGGGAGGTTCTCGGCGGCGCGCAGCTTGAGCAGCGCGAGGTCCACCTTGCGGTCGCGACCGACGACGTCGGCGTCGAGCACGCGATCGTCCGCGAGCCGCACCTTGACCTGATCGGCGTCCTCGACGACGTGGGCGTTGGTGACCACGTAGCCCGCTGCGTCGACGATGAAACCGGTGCCGGCACCCTGCCGCTCCGGACGGCCCGGCGCGCCCTCCGGCCCGAGCGGCGGGTGCTGGAAGAAGAAGTCGAAGGGCGAGGCGCCGTCGAGGCCGGTGAGCTTGGTCGTGGTCATGATGTTCACCACGCTCGGCGCCACGGCCTCGACGAGGTCGGCCACGTTCGCGGGGGTCCCGACCTCGACCGGCTTCGCGAGGGGCAGCGCCACGGTCGGCGCCGGTGCGCTCGCCGCGAGCGCGCCGCTCGGCTCGGCCGCGGGGCGTGCGTCGTTCGCCGGCAGGCCCTGCGGCGCGCTGGCGCAAGCGCCGAGGGCGAGCGCGAGCGCCGGTGCGGCGAGGATCGAGAGGCCGCGCGCGCGACGGCGGCGCCGCGGCGTCGAGGCGTGGATGGGCGAGGTCGCGAACATGGGTGGGCTGTTCTCCGTCGTGGTGGGATCGGACGGCACAACAAGAAACATGGGGCATCCATTCCGCACTCGCAACGCCGCGGGCACGTGCGCGGCCGGACCCTCCCGAGCCGCGCCGCGATCGTGCTCGCCGCCGGCTGCGGCGCGTCGGCTCACTGCTTGCAGCAGGCGCTCGTCCAGGTGCCGCCCATGTCGCGCGGCGTGCAGCCCATGCCGAGGATGACCTTCTTCCGGTCCCAGTAGTTGCCGCCGCCCGTGAACAGGTAGGAGCTCGGGAACGCCGGCCAGTTCTTCTGGCAGTCCTCGTCGTACTTCGCCGTCCGGCTGCGCGTCGTCTTCGTGCCCTCGACCTCGCCGGCGTTGTCGCCCTCTTCGGGCACCTCGCCCATGGCGGCGAGCTCGCCGGTCTGGACCTGCTTGCCGCCGAGCCAGGGGGCGTCCTTGGACGCCACGCACTTGCCCTCCTTCCACGCGTAGCCCGGCTCGCAGAGCGGCGTGCCGCTCACCCGCTCACAGCCCTCGCCCTTCGGGGCCGTCTCGGGCGGGCAGCGACGCGGCTCGACCGTCTTGACGCAGCGGATGCCGAGCGAGGCGTGGAACTGGTCGGGCTCGACGCGGTTCCGGATGGCGTTGCGCAGCCACTTGGCGAAGCGCCGGCTCCAGCTCCCGCCGCGGTACACGAACTGCTGCTTCACGTTCTTCGGGTCCGGCACGTCGGCGTCGATGCGCGAGGGGTAGGGCACGAAGGTCGACTGCACCCACTCCCAGACGTTGCCGCTCATGTCGTGGAGCCCGAACGCCCCGGGCTTGAACGACGCGACCGGGCACGAGCCGCCCGGGTGGTGGTAGCAGCTCGTCTTCTCGGTCGGCAGCTCCTCGCCCCACGAGAAGGTGCGCCGCTCCGCGCCGCCGCGCGCCGCGTACTCCCACTCGCGCTCGGTCGGCACGCGCTTGCCGGCGAACTTGCAGTAGTCGATGGCGTCGTACAGGCTCACGCAGTTGACCGGGTGCTCGTCGCGCGGCCCCTTGTCGGCCGCGAACTGGTCCGGCCCGAGCGCGTTGCAGAAGCGCTGCGAGGTGCGCGGCGCCTTGCAGGCTCCGGCGTCCACGCACGCCTTGTAGGCCTTCATGGTGACCTCGGTCCGGTCCATGAAGAACGCCGGGACGACGCCCTCGTGCGCCGGCCACTCCTCCGGGTCGCCGCGCCCGTACGTCGAGCCCATGACGAAGATGCCCTCGGACACGTACACCATGCCCTCGGGCGGGGTGGGCGCGTCCGTCGCGGCAACGCTCGCGGAGGCCGCTGCGCCCGCGCTCGCGTCGGCGGCCGGCGCGCTCGTGTCGGGGGAGGCCGCGCTCGCCGACACCGCGGCCGGACCCTCCGCGGCGGTCGCGCCGGCGCTCGTCGCCGGTTCGCTCGCGCTCGTGCCCGACGCGGTCGCGGCGGGCACGGGCCGCGTGGAGCCGCCGCCCGTCGTCTGCTGCTCGCACCCGAGCGCGCCCGCGCCGAGCGCGAGCGCGAGCGCCATCACCGTGCAGGGTCTTGCCATGGCGGGCCGGAGCTTAGCCTCGGCGGCTGCAGGGGCCAGGATTTCGAGCGGTGTCGGCGGCACGGCGGCTAGTGCGCCCGGGCCGCAGTGCCGAGCGCCGCGTCGAGCGCCCGCTCCATGGCCTCGAGCGGCGCCGGGCGGAGCGTGTAGAGCTCGAACTGGCGCGCGGCCTGGTGGAGCAGCATGCGCCCGCCGTGGACGACGCGCGCACCCGCGCGCCGCGCGAGGCGCACGAGCTCCGTCTCGATCGGCTTGTAGACGATGTCCATCACGACGGGCGCGGGCAGCGTGGCGAGCGGGCTCGCGGGGTCGACGTCCGTCATGCCGAGCGAGCTCGCGTTGACGACGGCATCGCAGCGCGTGCGCTCGCGCGCGGCCCAGTCCACGACCTCGAGCCCGCCGAGCTCGGCACCGAGGGCGCGGGCCCGCTCGCCCGAGCGATTCGCGAGCACGACCTCGGCCCGCGCGTCGGCGAGCCCGAATGCGACGGCGCGTGCGGCCCCTCCGGCCCCGAGGACGAGCACGCGCCGCCCCGCGAGCGGCAGCGCCTCGGCGAGCGCCGCCACGGCGCCGGACCAGTCGGTGTTGTGCCCCACGAGTCGCCCGTCGTCGTTCACGATCGTGTTGACGGCGCCGATGCGCGCCGCGAGCGGCTCGACTGCGTCGCAGAGCGGCATCACCTCGAGCTTGAAGGGCATCGAGACGCCGAAGCCCCGGATGCCGAGCGCGCGCATCCCCACGAGCGCGCCCGGCAGGTCGCGCACCCTGAAGGGCACGTAGTGGAATGGCAGATCGAGCGCGCGGTAGCCGGCGTTGTGCATCGCGGCGCCGAGGGGCACCGGGTGCAGCGACAGCGAGCCGCACAGGGTGACGGGCGTCTGGAGCTCGCCCGCCACGGCTCACCGGCGCCGGCAGAACTTGTTCACGTTGGCGCTCGCCGTCGCCAGCTTCGCGCCCTTGCACTTGTTGAGGGCGGCGCGCGCGGCCGTGCACTGCTTCGACATCGCTGCCGAGATCGCGGCGTCGCACGCGGCGTCCGGGTCGGGCCCCGGAGGCGGAGGCGGTGGCGGCGGGGTCACGCCCGCGTCCTTCTTCGGCTCGGGCCCGCCGGCGTCCACCGCGGCGGGCTCACCGGCGTCGGGCTCCGCGCCGGCGTCGGGCTCCGCGCCCGCGTCCGCCGCGGCGTCGGCTCCGCCGTCGGTCGACTCCGCGCCGGCGTCCTCGCTCCCGCTCGTCGTCGCGGCGCTCTCGGTCGTGGACGCCGTGTCGGAGCCGGTCGCGGCGCTCGAGGTCGCCGGAGCGCTCGAGGTCGTACCCCCGAGCTTCACCGGCTCGGGCTCGGTCTCGACCTTCTGCTGGCTCTGCAGGTAGAAGAACACGCCCGCGCCGGCCGCGGCCGCGGCGAGGAGACCGATGACGACGTACTTGCCGGCGCCGCCGCCGCGCTTCGGTTCCGGGTAGGCGCCCGGTGGCGCGGGCACGGCCTGGCCCGCGCCCGTGGGGTAGGGCGCCATGCCCGGCGCCATCATGCCCGCGCCCGGCCCGCCCATCGCCATCGGCTCGTCGCCGATGAGGGTGGCGCCCTTCGGCATGCTCGCCCCGCCTCCGCCCGGCAGGCTGTAGGGCTCGGCGACCTGCGTGGCGCCGGCGCGCATCGGCGCGCCGACCGCTCGGCTCTGCCCCGTCGACGCCTGCACCCCCGACGCCATGCCCGCAAGCGCCGCCGAGGGGATGTAGTCCGTGCCGCCGCCGCTGCTCGTCGGGCCCAGCACGGAGACGCGCACGCCCATGTCGGCCATGCCCTGCGCCAGGTCCTCGTAGAACTCGCGCGTGCTGTTGTGGCGCTGCGCCGGGTCCTTCGAGAGCGCGCGCAGGATGGCGCTCTTCATGGGCGCCGGGATCTGGGCCGCCATCGCGCCCGTCGTCTTCTCGAACGGGAAGGGCTGCGCCGTCATGTGCTGCGTCGCCCACTCCCAGGGCGTGTCCGCCTTGAACGGCAGCTGCCCGGTGATCATCTCGTAGGCCATGACGCCGAGCGAGTAGATGTCGCTGCGGTGGTCGAGCTCCTTGCCCGTGAACTGCTCGGGGCTCATGTACGGCGGCGTGCCGAGCACCATGCCGGCCTGCGTGAGCTTCTGCTCGTTCGAGGCGGTCGACGGCTTGGCGATGCCGAAGTCGAGCACCTTGACGAAGTCCTTCTCGCCGCCCTTGTTCGTGAGGATCACGTTCTCGGGCTTGAGGTCGCGATGGACGATGCCCATCTGGTGGGCCTCGTTCAGCGACCCGCAGATCTGCTTCAGCACGTGGTTGGCGCGCTCGTACGAGAGCGCGCCTTCCTTCTCGAGCACGTCGGCGAGCGATTGGCCGTCGACGAACTCCATCGCGATGTACTGATCACCGCTCGGTGTCTGGCCGAAATCGTGGAACTTGATGGTGTTGGGGTGCTCGAGCTGCACCACGGTGCCGCACTCGCGCCGGAAGCGCTGCACGACCGCCGCGTCCTGGCTGAACTCCTGGAGCAAGGTCTTGATGGCGACCTTGCGGACGGCCGTGCCCATCTGCTGCTCGCCGAGATACACCCGCCCCATGCCGCCCTCGCCGAGCAGCTTCACGATGCGGTAGCGGCCCCCGACCACGGCCCCGATGAGCGGATCCTGCGCGTCGTGCGCCTCGACGGGCATGAGCGCGCCGCACTTGGCGCAGAAGCGGGCACCGTCCGAGTTCGGGGTCTGACAGGTCGAGCATTGCATGGGTTTTCTCGGGTGCTCCGCCGGCGTCGCGCGGCCTCGCCCGCGCGCGCCGACCCGGCGAAGACCATCGTATGCCCCCACGCCGTCGGCAAGAAACGCGCCGCGCGCATGGTGGCAAGAGACGCGATGAGCGGCAAGGGGCAATCGGGGCGGGGACGTGATCGCCGGCCGAGGGCGGGACGCGGGCAATGGCGCCAAGTCCGGGCCTCTCCAGCCGTCTGTCGCCCTCTGCGCCCTCTGCGGCCTCTGCGGTCGCTGGGTGCCGGCAGAGGCCGGCGCGTCGACGGCACCCGAGGACGGCGCCGGAAGGGTGTGCTCGCCCGGTCGCGTCCCGGGACACCGTGCAGGGGCCGCGCACGGCTCTACCGGCCTCGGCGGTTCTTCGTCTCGCCCGCACCGAGACGCCCTCGGGGCGGGAAACGAGGACGGTCCCCGGATCCGGCGCGAAGGACCAAGGTGGTCGGAGTCGCGGTTCTTCCGCTGCGACGCGGGTGAAGACGAACCGCCAACGCGCCAAGGTCGCCAAGGCAAGAGAAACCAAAGCAACTTGGCGTCCTTGGCGTCTTGGCGGCCCATCTCCGCCGGCGCAGCGCAAGAACCTTGCTGCCGGATCAGGGACGGTCCGCCCGCGCTCGACTTGGTCCGTGGCACGCGCTACGCTGCTGCTCCGCCTCGACGCCAACCGCCGCCGCCGAGTCGGGCCCGCGGCGCGCGACCGGTGACGAGAACGCGGAACGCGGCTTGACAGCGTGCCCGCTAGCGGGTACAACGCGCAGCCCGCATCCGGGATAGGCATGTCTTGTGCATGGCCCACCCTGGGACGGGATCTCGACGCGTGGCGCGGGCCGCGCGGCCATGGAAGGCGAAGGAACGAGGGCGACGCACCGTCGCCGAAGCGCTGGCGTAGCTCAATCGGTAGAGCACCTGCCTTGTAAGCAGGGGGTTAGGGGTTCAAGTCCCCTTGCCAGCTCGGGGCCCACGGCCTCGCGACAGCACGGAGGACACAGGCGCGGCGCCTAGCACAGACAAGACACGGAGGGTTGCCCGAGCGGCCAAAGGGAGCGGACTGTAAATCCGCCGGAAATTTCCTACGTTGGTTCGAATCCAACACCCTCCACCGGGACGCGCGGCATGTTCCCGCCGCACGCTCCGACGAGCCCGGCGGGAGTAGCTCAGTTGGTAGAGCTTCAGCCTTCCAAGCTGAATGTCGCGGGTTCGAGACCCGTCTCCCGCTCCCGCAGCGCCCGTCCCCGGGTGGCAACAGCAGAAAGAACGCACGCAGTCGGCAACTTGAAGTAACAGTCACGCGCCCCGGGTCGGGGCGACGCGGAGCGGGCCACCGGGCGCGCCCGCAGCGCGACCCGGGCACCCAACGCCCACCTAGCTCAGTTGGTAGAGCACGTCCTTGGTAAGGACGGGGTCGTCGGTTCAAATCCGATGGTGGGCTCCCTCCCCGAACCAGCGACTCGCAAACGCACCCAGCCCTCAGGAGGCTTTCGTCACCATGGCCAAGGAGAAGTTCGTCCGCAAGAAGCCCCACGTGAACGTCGGCACCATCGGTCACATCGACCATGGCAAGACCACGCTCACGGCTGCGATCCTGCAGGTGCAGTCGAAGAAGGGCCTCGCGCAGACCAAGAGCT
>JACRDA010000274.1 GCA_016212965.1 Myxococcales bacterium | reverse complement strand
GCGCCGGCGCTCGCCTCGCTCGCCGCCCGGCACCCGAAGGACGCCGCCGTGCTGAAGGCCCTCGTCGCGGCCCAGGCTGCGAGCGAGGGCGGCGCGAGCGCCGCGATGGACGCCGCGGCCACGCTGCTCGACCTCGTGCCGACGAGCGCGGACGACGCCGACTTCGTCCAGTCGGTGCGGGCGGCCGCCGAGGGCCCGCCCGACGCCGCGGACAAGGCGCTCGCCTTGATGGCGAACCGCATGGGACCGAAGGGGCTCGATCTGCTGTACGAGCTCTCCATCGGGGTCTCGAAGGTGCGCAGCAAGGCCGAGGCGCTCCTGAAGCAGCCCGAGGTGCGCGCCAAGGCGTCGCCGGCCCTCGCGGTGGCGCTCGATCTCCGCGCCGCGGTCGGCTGCCAGGCCAAGAAGGCCCTGCTCGAGCGGGCGACGACGGCCGGCGATCTACGCGCCGTCGTGATCCTCCAGCCCCTCACCGTGGGGACGAGCAAGGGCTGCGGCTTCCTCAGCCTCGCGAGCTGCCCGGCGCAGTGCGCCGCCGAGGCGCAGGACATGCAGCGCGCCATCCGGGCCATCCGGGCGCGCAACCCGGGCTGAAGGGGCATGGATCACCTCCATCCAGGTCGGTCGTGGCTCGTGCGCGCGCTCGCGCTCGTGGTGCTCGGCGCGACACTCGCGGGCTGCGTGGTGGTGCCCCAGAACCGGCGCCGCTACCTCGCCGACCCGACCATGGGCGGCGACCCGCTCGAGGAGCACGCCCGCGACAAGCTCCACACCGCGCGCGAGGGCGCGGCCGGCGGCAACGGAGAGCCCGCGGGTGGCGGCTGTGGCTGCTCCAATTGAGGGAGTCATCGGTTGTCGGTTCTCAGTCATCAGCCCGAGCCAAGCGAGGTGGTGAGGGCGCTCTGGGTGGCGCGCTGGCAACCGGGGTGCTCCGGGCATAGGCGGTGACGAGCGTGCAGCGCGCCCGAGAGAACAACCGCCAAGGCGCCAAGAGCGCCATGGTAGATGAATGGGCCGAGCAGTCGCCGGCGCGAAGCGGATCCGCTGCCCCCTTCCGCCTTCTCCTCCCCTTGGGCGCTCTTGGCGTCTTGGCGGTTCGCTCCATCTGGAGGCGCCAGGATGGCTAGCGCCAATGGGACCCCTTTTCGATTCCGTGACTCCGCGAGTCCGTGGTTCCGCTCGCTCCGCTCGGCCGCCGTGCTCGCGGCCGCGCTCGGGCTCGCCGCGACGGCGCGCGCGCAGGATCCCGCCGCGGCCGTGGTCGAGGGCAGCTACGCGCCCATCCTCGGCGACGAGCTCGAGTACCCGCGCGTCGAGGAGCTGCGGGCGCGCGTGGCGTTCTTCCTGCAGGACGGCCAGGGCTACCAGTCGCAGGCCGAGCCCTTCACCGCGGGCGGGCACGCGGCGCGCGTCGGCCCGATCGGCCGCGGCAGCGAGAAGGCCTGGGTCCTCGAGCCCATGGCGTACGTGCGCGTGCGGCAGAACGACGCGGTGACCCACGAGGTCTTCGCGCCCCTCGACATCGTGAGCGCGGCCTCGCCCGACGCGCTCGACGTCGTGAGCACCGCGTCGCGCTCCAACGAGTCGGTGGAGCTCAGCGCCACGACGACCTACACGCCGAGCTCCGAGTGGGATGTCGCGTTCCGCTACGGCGTGCACATCGAGGAGCCATTGCGCAGCATCCACGCCGGGCCGGCGGTGACGCTGCGCCTCTTCGAGAACAACACCGTCCTGCGCCTCGCCGCGTTCCTCGTGGCCGACGGCTTCGACCCCATCACGCCGACGGGCTTCGACCTCGGGTTCGCAGCGCGCGCCACCTTCAGCACCAACCTGTCGCTCACCCAGGTGCTGTCGCCGACCACGCTCCTCGACGCCACCATCGGGACGACCGAGCAGTGGGGCACGCTCGAGACCACCTGGAACTCGCTCGCCACCGTCCGCCCGGGCTGGCCGCGCCCGGAGCTCGTGCGGACGGCGGAGCTGTTCCCGAAGAGCCGCAACCGCGACGCCGTCTCGGTGCGCGTCGCGCAGCACGTGCCGGCCACGCACTCGACCGTCAAGGGCAGCTACCGCTTCTACTGGGACGAGGACGAACAGCTGGCACACACCGGCGAGCTCGAGGTCGCTCAGTACCTGGTCCCGTGGCTCTACCTGCACGGGCACGTCCGGCTGCACGTGCAGAGCGGCATCTCGTTCTTCACGCCCTATCTCGTCGAGCCCGTCAAGCCGCGCGCCCCGCGCACGTCGGACAGCGACCTCGAGCGCCTCGTGTCGCGCGAGGGCGGCCTCCGGCTCGTGCTCCTGCGCGAGCGCGCGCCCGCGAGCTTCCGCGACACCGACAGCTTCGACCTCGGCTACCTGCGCTACCAGCGCGACAACGGCTTGCACGTCGACTACGTGTCCCTGGGATATGGCCGCTCCTTCTGACACCGCCTCCCGCGCGCTCGGCCGCGCG
>JACRDA010000029.1 GCA_016212965.1 Myxococcales bacterium | reverse complement strand
GACGCGGCCCGCGCCATTCTGGGCAGAGCGACTGGGGTGCTGGTGACCGACCGGCACGGTGCCTACAACTGGTGGAGCGACACGCTCCGGCAGTTCTGCTGGGCCCACCTGACCCGCGACTTCATCAAGATCGCCGAACGTGGAGGCGACTCCGAGCGCATTGGCAACGACCTGCTCGCGGAGAAGGACCGCATGTTCGCCTGGTGGCATCGCGTGCGCGACTGCACGCTGGCGCGATCGACCTTCAAGGTCTACATGCGCCAGGTGCAGTGCCGAGTCGAGGCGCTGCTCACCGAGGGGGCGACGTCTTCGCATGCCAAGACGGCGAAGACCTGCAAGAACCTCTTGCGGCACTTCCACGCCTTGTGGACCTTCGTCTATCACGAGGGGGTAGATCCGACAAACAACGCGGCCGAGCACAAGGTTCGCCACGGCGTTCTCTGGAGGAAGACCAGCTACGGCACGCAGTCGGCCGAAGGGAGCCGATTCGTCGAGCGCATTCTCACGGTCCACGCGACGCTCCGCCAACAGAGCAGGAGCATCGTCGACTTCATGCGCGATGCGTGCTGCGCGGTTCTCGAACATCGCTCGCCCCCGTCCTTGCTGCCCACGATTGCGCCCGTCATTCAGCTACGCCGCGCGGCGTAGAACCCCGTGAACGGATACACCCGGATGTCCGTGCCGCTCTCGAGCATGTGGGTCGCGCAGCTGTGCCGCAACACGTGCGGGGTCACGCGCACGTCGAGCCCCGCTCGGGCGGCGGCGCGATGGAGAGCGGCGCGCGCCGACTTGGGGCTCAGGGGTCGGCCCGAAGGGTGCGCGAAGGCGAACTGCCCCGCGATGGGCGCCTGGCGCCAGGCTGAGCGCAACGTCGCGAGCAGGCGTGGTCCGAGCGTCACGAGTCGCTCCCGGGCGCCCTTGCCAGCGCGGACGAGCACGACGCACCGGGCGGTGTCGACATCGTGGCGCTCGAGCTTGCAGGCCTCGCCGATCCGCATGCCCGTGGCGTAGAGCGTGGCGAACAGGGCGGCGTACGACGGGTCGTCCACGGTACCGAGCACGCGGGCGATGTCGCGCCTCGCCAGCACCAGGGGGAGCCGCTCCGGCTCTCTCGGCCACGACAGGAATGACACGGCGTTCGGGCGGCCCAAGGTCTTCGCGAACAAGAAGCGCAACGCTGCAAAGTGCTGCCGGCGGCGCTGCGGTCCGACCGCGCTCGCGGCGAGGTGGTCGACCCACGCCCGCACATCGCGCCGGCCGACGCGCGTGAGCGGTCGATGACGAAAGCGCGCAAACGCGCGCAGCGACCACAGGTACCGCTCGATGGTTCCCGGTGCGTATCCTCCCAGCTCGAGATCGTTTCGGACTCGGTCGAGCAGTTCCATCGGCTCCTTCTCCTTCGTTGCAGCACGCGCCCCGGCGTTCCGGCCGCCCAGGGCAGCCTCCCTCTGCTAGCCTCGCGCCGATGTCGCGATCGGCCGTGCCGTTGGTCCTGCTCGCGTGTGCGTGCCGCAGGCGCACGCCGCCGGACCGCTGAGCGTGCGCGCGCTCGTCGCCGCGCTCGCGCCGCTGCCCGCCGTCGCGCTCGGCTGCCTGCTCTTCGCCGTGCACGGTGCGCCGCCGGCGATCCTGGCGACGCAGCTCGTCGCCGGGGCGCTCGGGCTCGCGGCGTGCGCCGCGCTCGCGCGCATGCCAGACCTCGTCCGACGCGGCGGTGCGTTCGTGCTCCTCGCGACCGTCGCCCTCGTCGCGGCGACGCTGGCCGCGCCGGGGATCGACGACACCCATCGCTGGCTGCGCGTCGGACCGCTCTGGATGCACGCCGGTGCAGCGCTCGAGCCCGGCGCGCTCGTCGTGCTCGCGCTCCTCTGGACCGAGGGCTCGCGTGCGCTCGTGCTCGCGGGCGCGCTCGTGGCCGGCGCCCTGCACGTGGCGCAGCCCGATGCCGGGCAGGCGACCGCGCTCGCGGCCGGTCTCGTGATGCTCGCGCTCGTCGGCGAGCGGGGGAGCGCGCGTCCGGAGACCGAGGCGGCCGAGGCGACGCAGGAGATGGTAGAGGCGACGCAGGCGCCGGCGGAGGCGATGCAGGCGGCGCCGGTGGAGGCGACGAAGGCGACGCGGGCGCCGGTGGAGGCGACGGCGGCGACGCCGCTCGCACTGGTGGTGGCGGCCGAGCGGCGGGCGCGAAGGCACCGCGCCCTCCGCGCGCTGCTCGCCCTGCTCGGTGGGGGCGGGCTCGTCGCGGCGCTCGCCCGACCCGACACCGTGCCGTCGCAGCCGCTCGTCGAGGGCATCGTGGGCCGCGCGGCGCTCCACGGCACCGAGGTCGCGGCGCTCGCGGTTGCGGCCCTCGCCCTCGTGCCCCTCGGGGCGGCCTGGCTCGCGCTCGATCGCGCGCGGCCGCGACCTGCCCGCCACGCGGCGGCCTGCCTCGCGGCCTACTTCGCGGGTGCGCTCGTGGCCCCGATCCTCGGCGCCTACCCCGTGCCGTGGCTCGGGGCAGGCGCCTCGCCGATCGTCGGCGGCTACGCCGCGCTCGGCCTCGTCGTCGCGCTCGGGCGCGAGCGCGCCTCGCGCGCGTAGCGTGGGCTCACTGCGGGACGGGGATGGTGCCGACGGACACCGTGCCGCCGTTCGCGATCCAGCGGAAGTTGTCGAGCAGCGAGGTCGAGTCCCAGGCCGTGTCGCCGGTGTCCCAGATGGCGAAGCGGATCGTGAACTGCTCGCCGCCGCCGATGGGCGCCTGGCTCTGGAGCCAGCCCGTCGCGCCGGCGTCGTCCCACTGGTCGAAGCCCGTGCCGGCGAGGTCGGCCGTGCCGAGCGGGCAGCCCGCGCACACGTTGAAGAACGCGATGTTCACGCTGACCGGGTTCGTCTGGCTGTCGAACGAGATGTTGCCGTTGACCGAGCCCGCGGGCGGCGGCGACACGAGCGCGATGTACTGGTCGTTGAAGGTCGTGCAGACCCACTCCGGGTACTCGAACGAGTAGAACGTGAAGTCGTAGCCGAAGCCCGTCGCGTTCGTGGGCGCCTTCAGCGTGACCTCGAGCCCGACGTCGTCGTTGATGTTCGTGCCGCCGCTGCAGCCGGGAACGTCCTGCGGGAAGCCCGCCGGCGCGGTGCCGGCGCCGCTCACCGAGCAGCTGATGCCGCCGCAGTTGCCGGCGTCGCCCGCGTCGCGCGCGTAGCCCGACGAGATGCCGACCATGCGCGAGCCGAGGCGCGGCGGCATGTTCTGGCCGAAGCCGTCGAGCAGGCCGACGTTCGCGCTCGGAGAGGCGCCGCCGCCGTCGGCGCGCACCCACTGCGCGCTGACGAGGCCGAAGTTGTCCGCCGCGACCGTGGCGCAGATGTCGAGCGCCTGGGCGGCGTGGGTCGCGTCCGTGTCGCCGATGGCGAAGCCCGAGTCGCAGGGCGCGAAGGGCTCGTCGACGACGTTGTTGCAGTTCTCGTCGGCCGGCGGGCTGCCGCCCGCGCCGGCCTCGACGACCTCGACCGCGCCCGGGTTCACGTTCGGGTCGCAGTCGTTGCAGTCGCCCTGGGCCTGGCTGTAGCCGTCGTTGTCGTAGTCCGCGTTGCCGCCGGGCGAATCGCACACGGTGCCGCCGTTGTTGCCGCCGCCACCCGGGTCGAATCCGCCGCCGAGGCCCGTGGTCGAGCTCGTGTTCGTGGTGGTGGTGGTCGTGTTGCCGCCACCCACCCCCCCACCGGCGCCGATGAGGTTCGAGCTCTTGCCGCCGCTGGCGTCACAGGCGGCGAGGCCGCCGATGCCCGCCGCCACGCCCGCCACGAGACCCCACATCGCCATTCGTCCCAGCATCATGGTCGCGCTCCAGAGATCGACTCGCCCGCACCGCGTCGCGGACGCAGCGGGCGAAGGGTGTTGCCTCGGCGCAGCTCGCGCCGCGCTCGGGGTCAGCGCCCTCGAGGCAGGCTCGGGGCGAAACGAAGGTACGGCTCATTGTACATGGATTCGCGCCGTTGTGCTCGCGCATCCTGCGACGTGGGCGCGCCGGCGCCTCTCCGGCGCCTCCCTGGCGCCCCTAGCGGCGTCGCCCGAGCCGCCGCACGAGCGCAAGCGCGAGGCCGACGCCGACCCACCAGGGCACCGGCTTGGTCGGGTCGTCGCCCGGGCTGCGCGCCCCGATCCCGCCGCCTCGCACGCCGATGGCGCAGCCCCCCGAGCGCTCCTCCTCGGGCTCGGGCGGGGGCGGCGTCGGGACGCAGTTCTGCGTGTCCGGGGCGCACGTGTAGCCCGTCGGGCACGGTGCCATGTCGTCGCACGGGCGCGAGCAGAGGCCGTTCTCGCACGCCATGCCGGGGCAGTCGCTCGGCGCCGTGCAGCTCGCGCCGAGGGGGGCCGCGTACACGGGCTCGTCCGGATCGGTCGGAAAGCCCTGCGACCAGAGTGGCGGCGGCAGGCCCGCCTCGAGCGCCGCCGCGGCGGTGGTGTCGGCGATCCACTGCGCCCAGCTGTGCACGTGCCCGTAGATCGGATACGTGCAGCCCGGCAGGCCGCGCGACACGACGCCACCGACTCGCCCCTTCGTGTCGACCGCGGGCCCGCCCGAGTCGCCGGAGCAGATGCCCGTGTCCCCCTGCAGCTCCTGCGTGGCGACCTCGTAGCCCGACGGGCAGTCCGCAGCGACGCAGCGGACGTGCAGGCCGTCGAGCCGGTTGCGCGTGCCCATCGGCGCGTTGTCGGCGTCGGAGGTCTTGCCGTAGCCGATGGCGTGATACTCGGCGTCCGCCACGAACGGCGCATCCACCGCCGGCACGAGGGCCTTCGCCTCGCTCGGGTCGATCGGGTCGGCGAGGACGAGCAGCGCCATGTCGTAGCCGCAGAACTCGTCGCTGCCCGGCGCGACGACGACCTCCTTGCCCTGGTGATACTGGGGGAGCCTCGGCGGGACGACGAACGGGTACGAGGGGTACGTCGTCACCCAGAACGCGCTCCCCACGTCGGCCGGCTCGAAGACGGCGCTCGCGCACTGGATCTGCTGGGGCGACGCGGCGACGCAGTGGCGCGCCGTCAGGATCACGTTGCGCGCGATGAGCGAGCCCGAGCAGAGTCCGCCGAGCCCGGTCTCCGGCGACCAGTGCACGAGCCCGACGACGCCCTTGTCGGTCTCGTCGGCGTAGCCTCCCTGGATCGGCTGGCTCGTCTCGCCGGTGCGGTAGCCCTCTGCGCCGGGGTCGTCCGGTGGCCCGGCCGGCGCGCAGGCGACGAGCCCGAGCCCGAGCGTGGCGCCACCGAGCCCGACCGTGCGTCCGAGCGCGTGCAGAAGCATACCTCGGAGGATACTCCTTCGCGGCGCCCGCGGTCAGGGCTCGTCGCTCGCCGCGCCGCGGTCGTCGGAGGTCCGCGCGGGCGCGGGCTCGCCCGGCCGCCGGCCCGGGCTTTCCGACTCCGGGACCGCGGGCGCGGGGCTCGTGGTCGGCACGCCCTCGCTCATGGTCTCGGCGCCCGGGCTCCATCCCTCGCCGGTCGCCGCGGGGGGCCGCCGGTGGCGCAGGGCGAGCGCCACGACGACGATGAGCGCGCAGCCCACCGCGATGAGGAGCAAGGTGCCCCTGCGGAGCGCACGCGGCGTGACGGTGACCGCGGGTCGAGGGCGCGCGAGGCGGTAGCCCATCGTGCTGGGATCGTAGCACGCGCCCGCACGGCGGGCCGGTCGGCGTGCCCGATCATGGCTGCGGTGCCGAGGGCGGTCCGGAGCGCGCACCGGCCTCGCGCCGTGCGCGCTCGTCCGCGAGCAGAGCGCGCGCGTCGCGCAACCCCTCGAGCAGCGGCGGCGTGAGGCGCGCGAGCAGCGCCCGCGCCTCGACGACGAGCGCCCGGGTGTCGGCGACCAGATCGGGCAGCGCCGCGACGGTCGGCCGCAGCGCGACGAGGGACGCCCGCGCCTCGCCGAGCGCGAGCCGCACGTCGTCGAGCACGGCGGTGGCGTGGCGCATGAGCTCGCCGGCTTGCTCGAAGATCCCCATCGGCCTCGACGCCGAGCGTAACGAAAGCGTGTGCGGGTGCCAACGCTCGCTCAGGGCGCGGGGGGTGGGCCCTGTCCGAGCCGCACGAGCGCGACGCCGCGCGCGCGCAGGGCCGGCAGCGCGTCGCGCAGCCCCTCGAAGGTCTGGCCCTCGGGCCGGTTCATGTGCAGCAGCACGATCGCGCCGTCGGGCGCGCCCTCGAGCGCCTGGCGCACGCCCGCGCGGGACAGCCCGGCCCCGAGATCGCCCGCGACCCGGAACCCGGCGATGCGGTAGCCGAGGCCGCGGGTGAGCCCGAGGCACACGTCGTCGTAGTGGGCGGTCCCGGCCCGATAGAAGCGGGGCTGCCGCGCGCCGAGGCTGCGCAGGAGGTCGCTCGCGCGCTCGATCTCGGCGGCGGCCTCGGCGAGGCTCCGGCTCCCCGGGATGCCGAAGGCGCGCTCGCCGCGCACGGCGCACGGGCGGTGGTCGTAGCCATGGTTGGCGAGCTCGAAGAGCGGCTCCTCGGCGAGGAGCGCGACGACGTCGGGGTGGCGGCGCGCGAAGCGTCCGCTCACGAACAGGGTCGCCGGGACGCCCTCGCTCCGCAGCCACGCGACGAGCTCGGCGTCGTAGCCGCCGGCGTCGCACGCGTCGAAGGTGAGCGCGAGGCGCGGCCCCGCCCCGGCCACGCTGCGCTCGATGCCGGGCAGCTCCTCGCCCCACGCCTGCGGCGCGCGCGCGCCGAGCTCGAGGAAGAGCGCGGTCCGCTCGGCGAGGCTCGGGCCGCCCCAGTCGACGAGCGAGCCCGAGCTCGGCGCGGCCGGCGCGCTCGGCGAGGCTCGGGCCGTCGGCACCGGCTCGACGCTCGCCGCGCCGGTCGGTGGTGCGGTCGGCGCGGCGGCCGTCCTCGCAGCCGCCGGCGCGTGTCGCGGTCTCTCGGCGCGGGGCGCGTCGACGGCACAGGCCGCGAGGCAGAGGAGCGGCAGGAGCCTGCGCACGGCGACGATTCTAGCAGGCCGCGCCGGCGCGCCGCGCCGCTCGACTCAGCGCGCCGCGCCCCCGCCCGTCAACGGCGTGTCGATGGGCAGCGCCGCCAGATCCCACAAGAGGACGGTCCCCGTGTGGTTGCCGCTCGCGACGATCTGCGGCCCGAAGGGCACGAGCGCGGTGACCGCGCCCGACGCTTCGCTCGCGCTGAGGACATCGCCGGTCCGCGCGTCGCAGAGCTCGAGGCCGCCGGCGGTGCCGAGCACGAGCCAGTTGCCCTGGCGCGCGAAGCTCACGGCCGGGAGCCACTCCGCCGAGCCGTGCTCGAACTCGCCGAGCGCCTTGCCGGCGGCGAGGTCCCACACGACCACGCGCGTGGCGGTCACGAGCGCGAGGCGCGAGGCGTCGGCCGAGAGCGCGAGCTCGGCGATGTCCTCCTCGCCGTCGCCCTCGCCGCTGGCCTCGTCGGGGCTCGCGTCGTCCGGGTCGCCGGGGTCGCCGGGCTCGCCTGCGCCGCTCGCCGCCGGGGCTCCTCCCTCGCCGGCGGGCGCCGGCAGGTGCAAAAGCCCGCGGCGCGTGCCGTCGCCGAGATCGTGGAGCGCGACCTCGCGCGGGCCGATCGCCACGGCGAGCGTCGTGCCCGCGACCGCGGACAGGCCGAAGCTCGTCTCGCCCTCGGCGGCGACGCGCTTGTGCTCGGCGAGCGGCGTGCCGTCCCACCAGCTGAGGGCCGTCGGGGTCACGGCGAAGAGCCGGCCCGTGCCGGGCGCGAAGCCGAGCCGCATGGGCAGCTCGCCGTCCGCGGTCTGCGTGCGCTGCCGCACCTCGCCGGTCGCGGCGTCGCGCAGCTCGATCGCTCCGTCGCCGTAGCCGACGGCGAGCGCGCCGGCGGGTCCGAGCGCGAGGCTCGTCGGGTGCTCGCGCTCGAGCCTCACCCGGCGCTGGTGCGCGCCCGTCGCCGCGCTCCAGAGGCGCAGCTCGTCGTCGCCGTCGAGCGTGGCCACCGTGGCACCGTCCGGGGCAAAGGCGATGCCCGCGACGTCGTGCAGATGGCGCTCGAAGGGCACGCGCTCGGCGCCCGTGCCGGCGCTCCAGAAGCGCAAGAGGCCGTCGTGGTCGCTCGTGACGAGCTCGCCCTGCGGCAGGAACGCTGCGCCGTACGACGTCGGCGCGAGGCGCCGCACGACCGCGCCCGTCTTCGGGTCCCAGAGCCACACCTCGCTCGGCTCGGCGCCGCCGCAGCCCACCTCCTGCGCCCCGAGCCAGGTCGCGACGAGCGCGCCGTCGGCGGAGAGCTCGGCGCGCGCGAGCGGCGCCGTCGGGCAGTCCCACGGCTCGGCGACGAGCGCTCCGGCGTCACCCACCGCCTCGCCGAGCTCCTCCGGCGGGAGGTTGGGCACGGGCAGGCGACCGCCCGGTGGCGACCCGGATGCGGGCGCGCGCAGCGTCGTCGCGACCGCGCCCTTGTCGGGGTCGAGCAGCCGCACGCTGTCGTCCACGGTGGTCGCCGCCAGGGTCGCTCCGTCTCGCGACCACGCGAGGCTCCGCACGCCGCGGGCCTTGGGGAGCGGCACGCTGCGGAGCTTCTTGCCGCTGGCGGCCTCCCACAGCACGACGGCTTCGTCCGCTCCGCCCGTGGCCAGGCGCGCGCCGCTCGGCTCGTAGGCGACCGCCGAGGCATGCTTCGTGTGGCCTTTCAGCACCCGCTGGCGCCCTGCGCTCGCGACGTCCCAGAGCGACACCTCGCCGCCCTTCTCGCAACGCGCGAGCGTCGCGCCGTCGGGGCTGAGCGCCGCGCACGAGGGCGGGCGCCGCGGGGGCTTCTTGCCGGGTGCCGGGCTCGCGGGCATCGGCTCCGTGGCGGCGGTCGGGCTCGGCGGGAACACCCGCTCCTCGGCTCCTGCGCCGCCGAGCCGGCAGGTGTAGCTCTGCACCTCGTCGTGCACGACGAGCACGGGCGCGTGCGCGGCGAACGCGAGCCCGACGAGGCCGGAGCTCGGGAGGTCCGCGAAACAGGCGCCGACGGGCCGCCCGCTCGTGGCGTCGTAGACGGCGATGCCCTGTCCCGTGAGCGCCGCGAGGAGCTTGCCGTCGCCCGACACCGCCACGTCGCGCAGATCGTCCTCGGTCTGCACGGGATCGGCCGGCAGCGAGCGGAAGCGCGCCGTGCCGAGGCGCGCGAGCACGCCGTCCGGCAGCGGGTCGCCGTAGGCGTCGCCGCTCGGGCGGGGGAGCGGTGCCCACGCCTCCGCGAGACCGGGCGCGGTCGGCGCGAGCGGTGCCGTGCCCGTCGGCGGGGTGCCCGCCGGGCTCGTCGGCACGCTCGGAGGCGGCGTGCCGCACTGCGTGGTGAACAGGCAGGATGCGGCCAGGGCGAGACCGCGACCACGGTTGCGAGGCTTCATGGCGCTCCTTCGGGCTCGGGCGGGCGCGCGCGCGCCGTCAGCGCAGCACGACGCGGAACATGCGTTTGCTGTCGGACAGGTAGTAGTAGGCGGCGCGGTCGTCCGGACCGAGCAGCGGCACGACGGCGCTCTCGAGCGCGTCGGGCGACAGATCGTTCGAGATTTCCCAGGTGTGCGCGGTGACCTCGTCGCCTTGCCACGGGCCGCGGCACAGGGCGACGAGCGCGGCACGCTGGGCCGCGTCCGCGATGCTGAAGGTGAGGACGTAGTCGTGGCTCACGAAGCCGCTGTGCAGCGTCTCATCCTTCGGCATCGCCGCGCCCTCCCGGCTCGTCGGCCGCGATCTCGCTCTTGGCGGTCTTGTCGCTCTTGGCGGTCTCGTCGTCCTTCGCGAACTCGCTCTTGGCGGTCTTGTCGCTCTTGGCAGTATCGTCGCCCTCGACGGGCAGGCGCGGCTCGTCGTCGAGGGGCGTCACGCGTGCGCGCACACCCGAGCGCGGACCCGTCGGCCCGCTTGCAGGCGACTTGCCCGTCGGCCCGCTTGCAGGCGACTTGCCCGTCGGCCCGCTTGCGGGCGACCGAGCAGTCGGCCCGCTTGCGGGCGACTTGCCGGCGCGCGCGAAGGCACCGGGGCCCGGTGGCAGGGGTGCCTCGACCACGGTCTCGTCCTCGTCGTCGTCCGCGCGCCTGCGCCGCAGCGTGAACAGGTGCAGCGCCACGATGAGCGGGGCGAGCCCCACCTCGATCTTGCCGAGCATCTCGGCCTGCTTGTGGGCCGACTCGAGCTCGACGCCCTCCGGTCCCACGTTGCGACGCACGCCGGCCTGGTGCAGCTCGTTGATGTGCGGCGTGAGCCGCAGGCCGATGAACGCCGCGCACGCCGCCATGCCGATCGCCACGAGCCGGCGCAGCCGCGACCACAGGGTCGGGCGGCGCCGCCGGGCGACCCAGCTGCGCACGAGCTCCGCCCCGAGCAGGACGACCGCGCAGCCGATGGCGATGGAGTCGAAACGCGCGAAGGCGGCGCCCATCGCGTGGCCGCTCGCGGGGTAGGGCGTGAGCTCGAACACGAACGGCGCCGCGCAGGCCCCGAGCGCCACCATGCCCCCGGCCCAGACGCCGGCTGCGAGCACGGCGATCGCCGCGGCGACCGTCTCGACGACGTCGCGCCGTGCGGCGCGCTTCTCCTCCGGGCCGGGCTCCAGATCGGCTGCGCTGAAGGTCTCGCTCATACCGACATCCGCACGCCGTGGTCGGGCCGCAGCGTCGCAATCTCGAGCGCGGCGGCGCGGCTCGTCACGACGAGCGGCGGCCGCCCGGCCGCCTCGAAGCGCAGGTGCGCGCGCGCGAGCTTCGTGTTGAGGCAGTGGGTCATCGCGCCGCCGGGGTTCGGGTAGTAGAGGCCCACGAAGTCCTCCGTGTCGGCCGCGATCTCGCCCGCGATGCGGCCGAAGCGGCTCGCGGCCGCGAAGCGCACGCTGCGTAGATCCATCGAGCCGCGATTGCGCAGGAGCGCGAGCGGCTGGTTGAAGTCGTAGTCGACCCCGCGGTGGCGCAGGCACGCGATCGTGAGGGCCGGCAGGAGCACGCCGCCGGCGCGCACCCGCGCGACGGCGAGCTCGAGCACGAGCTCGTCGTCCTCTTCCCACTGGTTGCAGTGCGACCAGGCGTACTGCTCGCCGTGCCGTCGCCCCCAGTTGTGGCCGAGCATGCCGCGCCAGCCCTCGACGCTCCAGCGCTCGCCGCCCGCGTCGAGCTCGCCCGTGAAGCGCACGTCCGGGTAGGGCGTGACGAGCTTCGTGCTCGGGAACGGCCCCCGGTAGAGGCCCGGCAGCGGCAGCGGCACCATCGGCCGCTCGTCGCCGGCAAACGCGAGATCCCAGCGGAGCGTGCGCCCGCCGCTGCGCACCTCGCCGCGCGTCCGGCCGGGCTCGATCGCGAGCGACTCCCCGGCGGCCGTGCGCCAGCGCACGCCGAGCGCGTCGCGCTCGAAGGACGCCTCCGAGAGCGGCAGCTGGTGCTTGGCCGCGACGTGCCGGCGCCCGTCGCGGTGATCGAAGCTGATGGCCCACGCCTCCGCGAGCGGGGCGCGCGCCGCAGCGCCGTGGTGCGCGGCCTCGGCGAAGATCGTGGCCTTGAGCCAGAACGCCCGCGTCGAGCTCGGGTCGACCGCCTTGATGAAGTAGCTCTCGAGGTGCCCGCCACCCGCGTAGCGCGCCCCGCACCAGGTCTGGGTCGTCATGAGGGACCTCCCGCGCGCACCGCCCGCGCGCCCACGTCGTCGTCCGCGGCCTCTGCCTCGCGCTCGGCGCGCGCCTCGTCGAGCATGCGCAGGGCCTGCTCGACCGCGCCCGGATCGGCGCGCCGCGGGTGACCGCGCATCGCCAGGATGAGCGGGCGCGCCTCCTCGAGTCCGGCCCGGCCGGCCGTCGCCACGGCGAGGGTGCGGCGCGCGAAGCCCACCGAGCCGAGCTCGCGCATCACGCTCGCGACCGCGCGCGGATGGCGCATGACCGCGAGCGCCACGCGCGCATGCCAGGCGAGCGGGTCGCGGCGCCAGCCGAAGGCACGGCGCTCGAGGCCGGCCGCCGCCTCCGCGAGCGCGAGCTCCCCGCAGAGCTCGATGGCCGCGGCCTCGTCCTCGGCCTCGGGCGTCGCGAGCTGCCGGTTCGCCACGCGCGCGAGCACCGCGTCGCCCGCGTCGCTCCCCGCGCGCGCCGCCACGACGGCGGCCGCGACCTGGACGCGCGGGCTCGGGTGGTCGACGAGCTCGGCCGCGCGCCCCGCGAGCTCCGGCGGCACGGCGGCGCCGTCGACGCCGCCGAGCTCCTCCGCCATGCGCAGCGCGATGTGGGCCACGCGCTCGTCGTCGTCGCCCGCCGCCGCGCACAGGGCCCGCACCGCCTCGCTGCGCGTCGGGCAGAGCCGCGCGTAGGCCATCACCGCCTGGAAGCGGAGCGCGGCCCGCTCGTGCCCGAGCGCCTGGCGCACGACCGCGAGCACGCGCTCTGCGAGCGGTCCGTCGCCGAGCGCGCGGCCCCCGTCGGCGGCGTCCGTCGGCGACACGAGCTCGCCCACGGCGCAGAGCGCCATCTCCTGCACCTGCACCGACTCGTCCTCGACGGCGCCGAGCAGCGCCTCGAGCGCCTCGGTGGCGTCCACCTCGCCGAGCACCAGGGCGGCCGCGGCGCGCACCGGGTCGGCCGGATCCTCGGCGAGCGCCCGACACAGCCCCGCGACCACGTCCTCGCGGTGCGCTTCGACGTGCCGGCCGAGGTCGTGCGCCGCCGCCACCCGCACCGCCACCTTGGGGTGCTCGAGGTCGCGCAGCGACGCCTCGAAGGTGCGCGGCAAGAGCCGTTGGTACATCGCGGCAGAGGTGTACGGCGGCGCGCGTCCGAAAGCCACCGTGGGCGTGGGCCCCGGTCCCGGCGCGCCCGCCTACCCGCCGGCGCCCGCCGCGCCGCCCGTCGGCGTGCCACCGGTGCCGCCCGTGGCCGCGCCGCCGGTGCCGCCCGTGCTCGTGCCGCCGTCCCACGGGGGGGGCAGCGTGCCGCCGTCGGCCGGCCCGCACACGCCGGCTCCGGCGCTGGTGCCCTGCGGCGGCGAGCCGGCGACCAGGCACACCTGCGTGTCCTGGGGGTCGTCGGTGTCCGTCGACTTGTCGACGACCCGGGCCTGCGCGTCGCGCGGGGTCACGCACTGGTAGCCGTCGCGGCAGTCGCTCGCGGCCGTGCACACGCGCATGCAGAACGTGCGGGCGAAGCGCCCCATACGCATGTCGTCGAGCGCGCCGCACGAGGGGTCGAGCTCGCTCTGGAAGAGCACGCAGGCAGACTCTGCCGGGCACGTCCCCGGCTCGCAGTTGAAGAGCGTGCAGTAGCCCCCCGGTTGCGTGACGTCGCACATGCGATCCCCCATGGCCGAGCAGTCGGTCGCGGAGCCGCACTCGTCGCCGATCTTGGGCTGGCAGCCGAGCGCCAGCAGCGCCGCAGCCAACGCGAGCTCGATCGGACGACAAGCCATGGGAGCGACGCAGCCTAGTCTCGCGACCGGGGTCGGGCAAGGCGAAGGCGCCGACCCGCGCCGACCCGGCCCTGCTCGGCCCCGCTCCGCCCTGCCCGGTTATCGTTCACACGCCGCCGCTCCGAGGCTACGCTCTCCCGACCCAGGGTCGCCCTTCGGCACCCACGGACTCCAGACGCCCATGAAGAACGCCCCGCTCTCGCTCGGGTATCGACTCGCTCTGCTCCCGCTCTTCGTCGCGCCGTTCGTCGCGGTCGCGTGCGCCGACGCCATCCACCTCGATCTGCCGCCGGGACAGGGCGGCAGCGCGAACGTGGGCGGCTCGGGCGGCGGCGGGACGGCGTGTCGCTCGAACAGCGACTGCGCCGCGCCGACGCCGGTGTGCGACACGGTCAAGCAGACGTGCTTCGAGTGCCTCGAGCTCGCCGACTGCGCGCAGAAGCCAGGCACCGTGTGCTCGCTCGGCGCCTGCGACTGCCCCACGGCGGGCGAGTCGTGGTGCGAGCCCGCCGTGTGCACGAACCTAGCGACCTCGAGCGAGCACTGCGGGGCGTGCGGCCACGCGTGCTTCGGCTCGTGCGCCGCCGGCGCGTGCCTCGATCCGTGGGAGCCGACGAGCGCCGACGGGGCTCCGGCCGGTCGCTACCGCCACGTCGCGGTGTGGACCGGCGACGAGATGATCGTGTGGGGTGGCGTGACCGCGGGCGGCGACACCAACACCGGCGGCATCTACGATCCGGCGTCGCGCACGTGGCGGGCCACGAGCACGGTCGACGCGCCGTCGGCGCGCTCGCTCGCGACCGCGGTGTGGACCGGCACCGAGATGGTGGTGTGGGGTGGCCTGCACGCCGGCACGGCGCTCAACACCGGCGCCAGGTTCGACCCCGATACCAACACGTGGTCGCCCGTGTCGCTCACCGGTGCCCCGGTGCGCCGCTACCTCCACACGGCGGTGTGGACCGACACCGAGATGATCGTGTGGGGCGGCAACGACGGCACGACGCGCCTGCCGACCGGCGCGCGCTACGACCCGTCCGCCAACACCTGGAACGCCATGGCCTCGCCGCTCGTGCCGCGCGACCACCACACGGCCGTCTGGACCGGCACGAGCATGCTCACCTTCGGCGGCATCGGCATCGTGGCGGCCGTCGACGGCGTCGTGCTGCCCGGCGCCGGCGAGGCCGGCGGCTGGTCGTACACCCCGTCCGGCGATTCCTGGACCTCGCTCACGACCATCAACGAGCCGAGCGCGCGCTACGACCACACGGCGGTGTTCGGCGGCGGGGGGCTCGTCGTCTGGGGCGGCTACGACGGCACGAGCGCCCTCGGCACCGGGGCCAACTACAGCACCGTGTCGAGCTCCTGGACGGCGAGCAATCCGCCGGAGCCGGCCGCGCGCTACGGCCATCGCGCCGTGTGGCTCGAGACCGGCTCGGTCATGGTGATGTGGGGCGGCTCGGACACCGCGGGCAACGCGCTCGAGAGCGGCGGCGTCTACAACCCGACCTCCAATGCCTGGACCGCCACCCCGACCGCCCTCTCCGCGCGCTTCGACCACACGATGGTCTCGATCGGCGCGAGCGTCATCGTGTGGGGCGGGCGCGCCGGCGGTCAGGTGCTCGGCGACGGCGGCATCTACACCCCGTGACGGCATTGCGCCGCCCGGCGCACCGTTCGACGCTCCTGCCGTGAGCTCCACCGAGCGCGCTCTGCGCCCCTGCTTTGCCTCGGTCGCGGTGCCCGTGCCGCTCGGCCACGCGCTCACCTACCTCGTGCCGCCCGAGCTCGTCGGCGTCCTGCGTCCGGGCGCGCGCGTCGTCTGCACGCTCGGGGCGCGGCGCGTGGTCGGCGTCGTGTTCGCGCTCGGCGACGCGCCCCCGGGCCTGGCCCTCGAGCGCATCAAGCCCATCGGCGGCGTGCTCGATCCCGAGCCCGTGCTGCCGACCGAGCTGCTCGCGTTCCTCGGCGAGCTCGCCGAGTACTACCTCGCGCCGATCGGCGAGGTGCTGCGCCTCGCCCTGCCGGCCGTCGAGCGCGAGCAGGTGCGCTCGCTCGAGGAGCAAGGCGTGCTCGCGCACGGCGAGCGCGTGGGCGGCGGCAAGCGCCGGGTCGGCGGGCGGCTCGTGCAGTTCGCGCGCCCGACCGAGCGCTGCGAGCCACCCGGCAAGCTGCGCGGGCAGAGCGCGGCCCTGCTCGCGCTCCTGCGCGCGAGTGGCGAGCGCAGCGTGACCGAGCTCGAGACGCGCTTCTCGAACGCGCGCGCAGCGCTGCGCACCCTGGCCGAGCAGGGTCTCGTGGCGCTCGAGCGTCGCCCCGCGCCCGTCGCCGCGGCCGAGCTGGCCGAGGCGGTGCGCGACACGCCGCCCGAGCTCACCCCGGCGCAGCTCGCGGCCGTCGCGCGCATCGACGGCGCGCTCGCCGCGCGCTTCTCCGCCGGTGCATCCGGCAGCGCCGCCTCGCCCGCGGCGCCCCCCTCGGACGCGCCCGGCGCCGAGCCGCTCGGCTTCCTGCTCTTCGGCGTGACGGGCTCCGGCAAGACCGAGGTCTACATGCACGCCGTCGCGCGCACGCTCGCCGCGGGCCGCGGCGCCCTCGTGCTCGTGCCCGAGATCGCGCTCACGCCGCAGCTGCTCGGCCGCTTCCGCGCGCGCTTCGGCGACGCGGCCGCGCTCCTGCACAGCGACATGGCCGAGAGCGAGCGCTACCGCATGTGGCAGCGGCTGCGCTCGGGCGAGCTACGCGTCGCGCTCGGCGCCCGCTCGGCCCTGTTCGCGCCCGTCGCCGACCTCGGCCTCGTCGTCGTCGACGAGGAGCACGACGGCTCCTTCAAGCAGGAGGAGGGCGTGCGCTACCACGCGCGCGACATGGCCATGCTGCGCGCACACCGCGCCGGCGCCGTCGTGGTGCTCGGCTCGGCCACCCCCTCGCTCGAGAGCGTGGCGCTCGTGCGGCGCGGCCGGCTCGCCGAGCTCGATCTACCCGAGCGCGCCCACGCCGCGGCGGCCCTGCCCGCGGTCGAGATCGTCGATCTGCGGCGTCACCGCGCCGGGCCGACCGGGCACCGCCTGCTCACGACGCCGCTCCACCGCGCCATCGAGCAGACGCTCGGGCGACAGGAGCAGGTGATCCTGTTCCTGAACCGCCGCGGGTTCTCGCCGAGCGTCGTGTGCTCCTCCTGCGGCACCGTCGTGTCCTGCAAGAGCTGCTCGGTGGCGCTGACCTTCCACCAGCGCCGCGGTGGGCGGCTCATGTGCCACTACTGCGAGTTCACGACCGCGCTGCCGGAGCGCTGCCCCGACTGCCGCGTGGGCGAGCTCACGCTCGAGGGGCTCGGCACCGAGAAGCTCGAGGACGCCGTCGCCGAGGCCTTCCCGACCGCGCGCGTCGGGCGGCTCGACCGCGACGTCGCCAGCGGCGCGCGCTCCGAGCGCGTGCTCGACAAGCTGCGCCGGCGCGAGCTCGACATCCTGGTCGGCACGCAGATGGTCACCAAGGGCCACGACCTGCCGGGCGTGACGCTCGTCGGCGTCGTCAACGCCGACGCGGCGCTGTCGATGCCCGATTTTCGCGCGGCCGAGCGCGGCTTCCAGCTGCTCGTGCAGGTGGCCGGTCGCGCGGGCCGCCACGACCGGCCCGGTCGCGTGGTCGTGCAGACGCGCGACCCGAGCCACCCGGCCATCCGCTTCGCCGCGAGCCACGACGTGCGGGGCTTCCTCGCCCACGAGCTCGCCGACCGGCGCGAGCTGCGCTACCCGCCGTGGAGCCGGCTCGCCCTCTTGCGCGTCGAGGCCGCGAGCGAACAGGTGGCGCGCGCGGCCGCCCTCGAGCTCGCGACGCGCGCCCGCGCGACCGAGGCCGTGACGCGCGGCGACGTCGAGGTGCTCGGTCCGGCCCCGGCGCCCATCGCCCGGCTGCGCGCGCGCTACCGCTTTCGCGTCCTTCTGCGCGCGCGCGCCCGGCCGCCGCTGCGCTTCGTGCTCCAGTCGCTCGCGCCCGTGCGCCAGGCGCTCGATCGCAGCGTGCGCTCGGTCTTCGACGTGGACCCGGTCTCGATGCTCTAGGCCAGCGCCTAGGCGCAATTGAGCGCGAGCTTCACGATGAGCCCGCCCTCCGGCGACACCTCGCAGGAGCTGACGCAGAGCAGCGCCTCGAGGCACGCGCAGTCCGGAGCGACGCCGCAGCTCGCCGGGAACGGCTCGCAGCTCTGCCCGAAGTCCCCACCGCACCAGGGCGAGGGGTTGAGCACGCAGTACTCGCTCGCCGTCGTGCAGACGCCGAAGAAGCAGGCGAACTCGTCCGCCGTCGGCGTCGGGGTGTCGCGACAGGAGTAGTCCGGGCCGCCCCAGTCCGCCGCGCAGCTGAAGCAGGTCTCGGCATCGCCGCAGTAGAGCGGCCCCGTGCCGTAGACCTCGCCGCAGTAGGTCCCGGCGGCGCCGCCGCCGCCCGCGTTCGCGCCACCTTGGTGGGCGCCGCCGTCGGTGGTGACCGTCGTGCAGCCGGCCACGGCCGCCGGGCCGAGGGTGGCGAGGCCGAGCACCAGGGCGAGGATTCGTCGCGGCGCGAGCGTCATGCTGCACGTCCTAGCAATCCCCGTACCCGCCACCAACGCTGGGAGAAGCGCGGGATTGCAGGCGTTGGCTGTGCCATGCGTGCCAAGTCGGGACCCGCGGGTCGGGTCCCTGGTTGGCTCATACCGGCACGCACCTACTCCGGCGGCGGCTTCATGAGCTCGGGCTCGACCTCGACGTCGCGCTCGAAGCTCTGAAAGTCGATGAGGCTCGCGTCGCCGCTCTTCTCGTGGATCTCGAGCCGGCGCAGGCGCCACAACTCCTTGCCGGTGTACAGGCGCAGCAGCTTGAGGTGCTTGGCGAGCTCCGCGGAGCGCGGTCGCGCCGCGAGGCCGAGCGCGCCGTCGGTGTCGCTCACCGCGAGCTCGTAGCGTTCGCGCAGCTTGCCGAGCTCGCCGCCGAGCAGGGCGAGCAGATCGCCGAGCACCGGGGCAAAGCGGCTGGCCGCTCCCGCGGCGACGCGGCTCACGCCCTCGCCGCTCGTCATCGCGAACCCCTCGGGCCCGACCCAGTAGACGACGCGGTCGGGGCTCTCGAGCTCCCAGCGCAGCCGGTTCGGGTGGACGAGCGTGAGCGTGCCGCGGCTCACGATCTCGGTCGCGAGGACGCCGATGCGCCGCACCTGGCGAAACCGCCCACGCAGGGTGCGGATCCCCTGGCGCGCGACGCGCAGGCGCTCGAGCGCTGCATCGACGTCGTCGGCGCGTGCCGGGCCGGTGACGAGCGTCGCGCCGAGCGCCGCGAGCGCTCCGGCGAAGCTGCGTCGCGTCATGCCGTGCATCGGTCGCGTCTCGCCCTCCGAGCGCTCATACCGCGCGCCCGCATGCTGCGCCACGCCGAAGCAGCACCGCGGCGTTCTCAGGGTCCGACGAGGCGCCGGGCGGCGGCGCCGAGCGCTCGCAGCCGCGTCTCGGCCACCGTGGCGAGCACGCGGCGCACGATCTTCGCCGGATCGCGCACCGAGTCGAAGTGCGTCACGCGCAGGTGCTCGGGCGGGTAGATCACGGTGACCGGCAGCTCGACGAGCGGCACGCCCGCGGCGAGGGCGCGGATCAGCACCTCGGCCTCGTAGCCGTAGCCGTCCTCGCGGCCCCCGAGCGCGAGCGTCGCGGCGAGCGGGTAGCGCCGGAGCCCGCACTGCGTGTCCGCGAGCCGCCGGCCCACGAACGCCGACAGGACGAGGTTCGAGAACGCGTTCGAGCGCTGGTTGGCGTGCGGCGCGCCAGCCGCCGCGAGGTCGCGCACGCCGAGCACGAGCGCGTCGAGGTCGGGCGCCCGCGCGTGCAGGCCGAGGGCCTCGTCCGGCGGGTGCTGTCCGTCCGCGTCGACCGTGACGACGGCGCGCACGCCGAGTGCGTGCGCCGCCCCGAGGCCGCTGCGCAGTGCTGCCCCCTTGCCGCGATTGCGCGCGTGGCGCACGAGGTCGGCGCCGGCGCGCGCCGCGACCTCGGCCGTGTCGTCGCTCGAGCCGTCGTCGACGACGATGACGGCCGTCGCGGCCCCGAAGGCGCGGCGCAGGCCCTGCACCACGTCCCCGACCATGCGCCCGGCCTCGAAGGCCGGCACGACGACCGCGATGCTGCCGCTCGAAGTGCCGCTCACCTGCGTCCCCGTACCATGGCGCGCCCGGCGCGCGCGGGACGAAGCCCGCGTGCCTGCACCTCGCACCTCAGCAGCCGAGCCCGATGCAGCTGCCGCTCACGCAGACGTAGTAGAGGTCCAACCAGGCCTCGTTCCAGTCGCCGCAGCTCGCGTAGCACGCCGCCTCCGAGCCAGGGCCGGCGTAGCAGCCCACCCAGCAGGCGCAGCGCGCGTCGACGGCGCACGCCTCGAGCTCCGGGCAGCAGCTCGCCTTGAGGCACAGGCGGCACGGGCTGTCGGAGGGCTCGGACAGGCAGACCGAGCCGCCGCCCGAGCCGCCGAGCCCGCCCGCGCCCCCGGTCGTGCCGCCGAGCCCGCCCGCGCCCCCGGTCGTGCCGCCGAGGCCGCCCGGTCCGCCGCCGGCCCCGGCCCCGCCGCCGCCCTCGTCGGAGGGCGTGACCGCGATGTGCCCCGACGCCCCGTAGCTCCCGGCCGCGTACACGGAGCGCGGGCGCTCGGCGCAGGCGCCGCCGAGCGCGACGGCACCGACCACCAACCCCACGCCGAGCTCCGAGCTTCGCATGACAGCGCCCTCCGGGGCGGCGCGCGCGGGCGCGCCCGGGCCCGCCCGTCAGAACAGCCGCGTGCGCTTGGCGCTCGACAGAATGCCGAGCATTTCCCTGTACTTGGCGACGGTGCGCCGGGCGATCCGGATCCCGTCCTTGTCTTCGAGCATCTTCACGATGGCCTGGTCGCTCAGCGGGTGGTCCTTGTCTTCCTCGCCGATGAGCTTCTTGATGGCCTGCTTGACGCTCTCGCTCGCGATGTCCTCCTCGCCGATGCGCTGGATCGACGAGTTGAAGAAGTACTTCAGCTCGAAGAGGCCCTGCGGCGTGTGGACGTACTTGTTCGAGGTGACGCGCGAGATCGTGGACTCGTGCATGCCCACCGACTCGGCCACGTCGCGCAGGATCATCGGCTTCAGGTAGGCGACGCCCCGCTCGAGGAACTCGCGCTGCTTCTCGACGATCGACTCGGTGACGCGGATGATGGTGCGGCGCCGCTGCTCGATGGCGCGGATGAGCCACTGCGCGCTGCGCAGCTTCTCGTTGATGAACTCTTTGGCCTTGGGATCGCGCAGCATGCGCTTGACGAGACCGTCGTTGATGTAGAGCCGCTGCATGCCGCGGTCGTTGTCGGTCACGACGAAGCGGTCGCCGTCCTTGATGACGTACACGTCAGGGGTGATGGCGATGGTGCGGTCGTCGACCTCGCTGAAATTGCGCGCCGGGACGCTCTCGAGCTTCTGGATCTCCTGCACGGCGTCGATCACCTCGTCGAGCGGTACGCCGAGCGCCCGCACGATGGCGTGCAGGTTGCGGCGCTCCACGTCCGGCAGGTGGTCGCGGATGATCGCCTTCTCGACCTCGTCGAAGCCGAGCGTCTCGGCCTGGACCATCAGGCAGTCCCGGAGGTCGCGCGACGCGACGCCGATGGGGTCGAAGCGCTGGATCATGCGCAGCACCTCCTCGGCGTCCTCGGGGTCGAGCTCGGCCTCGCGGGCCAGGTCCTCGATGGTGAGGTCGGGGATGCGCTCGCCGTTCGGCCCGGTGCCGCCCTTCAGGTCGAGGTAGCCCTTCTCGTCGAGGTTGCCGATGACGAGCATGGCAAAGTTGCGTTCCGACTCGAGAAAGTCGGCCATCTGCAGCTGCCACTCGAGGTGCTCGCGCAGGCTCGTGACACGCGTGTAGTTCTGCTCGATGGGCGGCAGCTCGTCGAAGCCGCTGCGCGTGGCGCCGACCGGCTGGCGCAGCTGCTGGTTCTCGAGGTAGCGCTCCCAGTCGACGTCCTTGACCTGCTTCTCGGCCTCGCGCTGCCCCATGTCCGTGTGACCGGTCTCGGGCTCGTTGTTGCGCGTCTGGACGTCGTTCGGCGATTCCGCCGGCACGGAGTTGGAGTGCTCGGGGCGCGCCGCGGCCTCTTTCGGCTCGACGATCTCGTCGGCGAGGACCGGGTTGCCGTCGAGCTCCTTGCGCACCTCGTCGACGAGCTCGAGGCGCGACAGCTGGAGCAGTCGGATGGCCTGCACGAGCTGCGGCGTCATCACAAGCTGTTGGGACAGCTTGACCTGCAGCTTCATCTCCATCGACATGGCCAGGGCTCCGGGTGTGATGCAGCGTGACGAACGCGTCACCTGTGACCCCGCCCTTGGGACAGGGTCACGGCACGGCTACTGTAACACCTCCCCTGGCGATGTCGGCCCGGAATTTGCTGGAGGCGCCCCGCACGCCGCTGGCACGGAGCTCGCCCGCGCGCCCGCGCTTCCGCAACTTCAAGGACTTCGGTGAGGTGGCCCCACGGGCCGGCCCACGCGCCCACGCGCTCCTCGACCGGGCCGCTCGGGGCGAACAGGCCCGCCGCCGCACCGAACGAGCGCGTGGGAGGGGTGCAGAGCAGGGAACCGACGCCCGAGCCACCGGCGTCCTCTGCCGCGCCGTCGTCGCGGCCGGGCGCGGGGCATCGGCGGCCCGGCCGCGCCCGTGCTCGCCGCTCAGGGCTGCGGGTGGGTGTCGGGGCGGCGCGCGCGGCCGCCCATGCGGCGGCTGCTGCCGTTGCCGCTCGCGGCGAGCGCCTTGGCGCGCGGGGGCAGCAGCGCGTCGGCGATGGCCGCGGCGCGGTCGGTCTTCTCCCAGGAGAACTCCTTGCGCCCGAAGTGGCCGTACGAGGCGGTCGACCGGTAGATCGGCGCCAGCAGGTTCAGCTGCTCGATGATCGCCTTCGGCCGCATGTCGAAGTGGTCGAGGATGTAGCGCTCGAGGGTCGTCTCGTTGACGCGCGAGGTGCCGAAGGTGTTGACGTGGACGCCGACGGGGCGCGCGACGCCGATCGCGTAGGCGACCTGCACCTCGCAGCGGCGGGCGACGCCGGACGCCACGACGTTCTTGGCGACGTAGCGCGCGTAGTAGCAGGCCGAGCGGTCGACCTTGGACGGGTCCTTGCCGCTGAAGGCGCCGCCGCCGTGACGGCCCATGCCGCCGTAGGTGTCGACGATGATCTTGCGGCCGGTGAGCCCCGCGTCGCCCATCGGGCCACCGACGACGAAGCGGCCGGTCGGGTTGACGTAGTACTTCGTCTGCGCGTCGACGAGCTTGCGCGAGACCACCTTGTCGATGACCGCCTCACGGATGGAGTCCGTGATCTCGCGGTGCTTCACCTCGGGGTTGTGCTGCGCGGACACCACGATGGTCGCGATGCGCACCGGCTTGTCGCCCTCGTACTCGACCGTGACCTGCGTCTTGCCGTCGGGGCGGAGCCAGGGGAGCTTGCCGCTCTTGCGCACGTTGGCGAGCCGGCGCGCGAGCTTGTGCGCGTAGCTGATCGGCAGCGGCATGAGCTCCGGCGTCTCGTCGGTCGCGTAGCCGAACATCATGCCCTGATCGCCGGCGCCCTGCTCCTTGTAGAGGCCGTCCCCCTCGTTCACCCCCTGCGCGATGTCCGGCGACTGCTTCTCGATGGCCGTGAGCACGGCGCAGGTCTGGTAGTCGTAGCCCATCGCGGCGTCGGTGTAGCCGATCTCCTGGATCGTCTGGCGCACGAGCGCGGGGATGTCCACCCAGGCGGAGGTCGTGATCTCGCCGCCCACGATCGCCATGCCGGTCTTCACGAAGGTCTCGCACGCCACACGCGCGCGCTTGTCTTGGGCGATGATGGCGTCGAGCACCGCGTCCGAGATCTGATCGCAGACCTTGTCGGGGTGGCCTTCGGTGACGGACTCGGACGTGAACTGGTATCGGCGCATGGCCATGCCTCGGGGGGCGCCCGTTCGCGCGGCGTCGCGCCGCTGCGCCGGGGCAAGAGGGCCGCATACCGCGGCCGCGATGGGGGTAGGCACGCATACGCGCGTCGCCCGGCACCGTCAACCGCCGAAGGCAGCAGGGCCCACCCCGGAGCACCGCACTGCGGCCAAACCCGCAGGTTGCCACCGCGGTCACTCGATCCGCCCCGAAGCGGAGCGGCAGAACCAAGGGGGCACCGAGACACGGACGCCGACCTCGCGGCACAAACCGCCGAGAGCCGGCCCCTCTCGGGTGCCGGCTCTCCGCGCGCGCCGTCGCGGCGCGATCGCCCGCTAGCTCACTTGCCGGCGAGCTGCTCGAGGCGCGAGACCAGCGCCGCGGGGAAGGTCCCCTGGGCGAGGCGGGCGCGCACCTTCTTGAAGAGCTCGTTCCACTGCCCGATCTCGTCGGCCTTGAGCGTGACGAGCGACAGGTTCGACTTGATGCGGCCGAAGGCCTCGGAGTCCTCGGCGCGGATGCGGTCGGTGAGCATCTTGCCGGCCTTGCGGCCCGTGGAGATGAGCACCTCCTTGAGGTCCGGCTCGAGCTCGTCGATCGCCTTCTGCGAGAAGACGAGCGCGCCGATGCCGACGGCGATGACGTTCTCGCTCACGTGGTCGGCGCGCGAGGCCCACTGCAGCTGCTCGGCCGCGAGGGCCGGGACGCTGAACACGTTGACCGTGCCCTGGTCGAGGGCGGGCAGGAGCTCCGGCACGCCGAGCGGCACGCCGTTCACTTCCTTGATCTCGTCGTAGATGGTCGAGGCGATGATGTCGTCGCGCCAGCGGTACGGCTTGGTGCCGCGCAGATCCGTCGGCACGCGGATCTCGACGCCCTTCGTGAAGGTGTGCGCGAGGCCGACGTCACCCCAGCCGGCGATGAAGAACCCCTCGCCCTTGGCGCCCTCGGCGAGCTTGTCCTTGATCTCGTCGCGCGCCTTGTCGAGCCCTTCCCAGGTGTCGAAGAGGCCCGGCATCTGGAGCGCCAGCATCGGCTGGTAGATCTTGCCGAGACCGACGGAGGTGATGGCGGCGCCGGCGAGCTGCCCCGACCGGATCTTGCCGACCATGGCGGCCTCGTCGCCCTGCTGGCCGTTGAAGAAGAACTTCAGGACGAGCTTGCCGTCGGTCTTCTTCTCCACGGCCTCCTTCCAGACGCGGAAGACCTTGCCCCAGGGGCTGTGCTTCGGCGCCAGGGTTCCAATGCTGATCTCCGCCGCGCTGGCGTCGGCCACCGCGGTCACGCCGCACAGCGCGACCACCGCGCCGAGCAAAGCTCCGAGCTTCGTTCGCAACAACATCACCGCTCTCCATCCCTCTGGCTGAGTGTAGCTTCGGTTCTACGTTGGTTCTGGGGCCGCCCGCCGCCCTCGCGAGACACTGCCGCAGCGTGCTTGGTGCTTCACTTTGCTGCTGGCCTCAGCGGAGCCCACGCTTGGGCGCGATCGCCCAGAGCGTACCTTCTACCACCTGCGCGGCCTTCCGACTATGACCACCAGTTGACGGCCTTGCCGCGCCGGGTATTCACGCATCTACAGCCATGGGCCGGCGGATCGCACCCGCCGGGCACGAGCCCGACGCGTCCGACGGGCGCGCGGCACGGTTCCGACGGGCCGCAGAGGCCGGCCGGCCGCGCGACGGCGAGGTCACTCCTCGTCGTCGGGGGGTGGCTTCTTCGGCGGGGCGGCGCGCTCGACGAGGGCCTGGCGCAGGACCTCGAGCCGGAGCACGAGTTCGCCGCGCACCACCGTGAGCTCGACGTAGGTGCCGACCTCGCCCCGCAGCAGCGCCTGGAGCTTCGCCTTCTTCAGGCCGTCGACGAGGACGCCGTCGACCATCTTGAGGACGTCGCCCTCCTCGAGCCCCGCCTCTGCCGCGGCGAGCCCCTCGGGCACGGTGCGCACGACGAAGGCCCCGGTCGCCGGGTCGGAGCGCAGGACCGCGCCGATCGAGCCGACCGCGCCCGTGCCGCACCCCACCCCGGACACGGCGAGCGCGGCCGAGAGCGCGAGCGCCAGACGGGGCAGGGGCGGGCGGCGCATCGGCTGCGAGGATAGCCGACCCGGTGCCCCGGTTGGAGATGCGCTTCGACTCGGGGCGCACCCGAGCTACGTTCGGGCATGTTCTCGGCCGCGCGCCGCAGGGGCCTCTCGGGGCGCTGGGCCGCGCTCGTGGTCGCCGGCGCGCTCGCGGGCTGCCGTGCCGAGCATCCGGTCGACGCGCCCGTCCCGTCCCCCGCGGGCGCGCCGTCGGCGCCGACGTCGGTGCCGGGACTGGCGCACGCGCCGACGCTCGCATCCGCGGGGCAGAGCGGGCTCGGAGGCGCCCCGCCCGCGCCAGCCTCCGCGCCGAGCGCCGGGCCCGCGGTCGCGCCGCCCGACCCGTCGG
>JACRDA010000278.1 GCA_016212965.1 Myxococcales bacterium | reverse complement strand
TCGAGATGATACGTGCCGTCACGGGGCGTCACCGTTTCACCTGAAACGTGCCATCGGGGCGCACCTGGAGAACCGGCAACACTGCGAGTTCTCTGGGCTAATGGCTAACGGCTAACGGCTAATCGCTTCTTCTCGGACTAGAGCCCGGTCGCGAGCTTCGGATCGAGCTTGCCCGGATCGCCGAGCAACACGACCTGGAGCTTGTCGATGTAGGTCCGCGCGTAGGCCTGCACGTCCGCGGCGCTCACCGCCTGCACCTGCGCCAGGAGCCGACCGTCGAAGCGCCAGTCGCCCGTGCGCAAGAGGCCCATCGCGAGCGAGTCGGCCTGGCCGTCGGTGGTCTCGCGGCCCATCAGGTAGTGGGTGCGGTACTGGGCCTTGGTGCCCGCGAGCTCCACCTCGGGCAGCGGCGTGTCGCGTAGCTTGCGGAGCTCGTCGTACATCACGCGCAGCGTCGCGTTCGGGTCGACGGCCGTCACGTAGATGCCCCCGAGCGAGGCCGCCTCCGACACCTCGTAGCGCGTGCCCGGCGCATACGAGAGGTTGCGCTTGGTGCGCACCTCGGTGAAGAGCCGCTCGTGCAGGGCGGTCGTCGCGACGCGCGCGGCCGCGAAGTCGGGCGCGCCCGGGCCCGGCGCCGGGAACATCGCCTGGATGTAGTTCGTCGGAAGGTCGCGCGCCTCGGTCGTCAGGGTCGAGACCTGGTAGCTCGGGCGCGGCAGCGGGGCGGGCTCGTACTTGCCGACCGGCACGGCGCCGAAGGACGCCCGCGCGAGCTCGACGACGTGGCCCGGCTCGAGGGCGCCGGCGACCACGAGCACGAGGCGCGAGGTCTGCCGCAGCGCCGCGAGGTGCTCGACGAGCTGCGCCGGTGTGAGCCGCGCGACGGACTCCTTCGTCCCCTCCGGGCGATTCTCGTAGGGGTGTCCCTTGTAGAGCGTCGCGTTGAGCAGGATGGCGAGCCGACTGTCGGGCTGCTCCTCCGCCCGCTCGAGGCCGAGCAGCTGCTGCTGGCGGGCGATCTCGACCTCCGCGGCGGGCATCGCGGGCCGGAGAAAGCAGTCGGCGAGGAGGCCGAAGAGGGCGTCGAAGGACGCGAGGGGCCCCTTGGCGGCGAGCTGCGAGAAGTCGCGCCCCGTGTCCGCGTCGATGGCGCCGCCGAGCGCGGCGAGCCTGCGGCCGAAGGCCTCCTTGTCGAGCGCCGCCGTGCCGCCCGAGGTGGCGACGCGGAGCGCCAGCGCCTCGACGCCGGCGTCCGCGGCACCCCAGTCGCGCGCGCCCCCGCGCACGAAGAGCTTCACCGCCACGAGCTCGGCGTTCGGCATGCGCTTCACGAGCACCGTCATGCCGTTCACCCTCGCCTCGGTGACGTCGCCCTCGGTCACGGGCGGCGGGTCGGCCGGCGCCGGCACGGGTTGGGTCGGCGTCGGGACGGGCTGCGGCACGACCTCGGGCCCCTTCGGCTTGCAGGCCGCCGCGAGCAAGAGCACGAGCACGGCAGCGAGGCGACGGCGGCGGCTCACGGCGCACCGCCCTTCTTCGGCGCGCCGCCGGGCTTGCCTGGACTCGGCGCCGCGGGCGTGCCCGGCGGCGGGACGTAGGGCTTCGCGCCGACCAGCGCCTCGAAGTGGGCCTGGTCGAGCCCGCCCTTCGCGGCCTCGGGCGAGACGAGCGCACCGAGCACGAAGGGCTTGCCGAGCACGTACTCGTCGAGAAAGCGCGCGACGTCGCCGCGCGTGACCCGGCGCATGTGCTCGACGTAGCCGAGGTAGTAGTCGAGCCCCGCCGAGGCCCACCAGAAGGACAGCGTGTGCGCCAGCTCGCTCGGCTTCTCGCGCGACGCCACCTGCTCGAGCTCGGCGCGGAACGCGGCGTTCTGGAGCTCGTCGTCCGACAGGTAGTCCGGGGCCCGCATCTTCGGCAGCTCGGCGAGGATCGCCTTCACGCAGCCGTCGACCTTGTCGGGCATGGCCTGGAAGAAGAGCGTGATCGGCCCGACGTGGACCTGCGTGAGCCAGCTGAAGTTGACGCCCAGGCACGCGCCCGAGTCGACGAGCGCCCGCTGCATGCGCGACGACGGCTCGGCGAGGGCGTAGCCGAGGACGTCCGCCGCGTAGGTGAGCGAGAGGTCCTGGCCCGCCGTCGAGGGCCCGTGCCACACGAGCTCGCCCGCGACGGCGCCCACGGGCTGCTCGACCACGACGACCGAAGTCTCGGGCAGCGGCGGGTGCGGCGGGATCGGGTACTTCGCGAAGGGGTCGTCGGCGCGCTTCCAGTCCCGGTAGAGCTCGCCCGCGAGCGCCACCACCGCGGCCGCGGTGACGTCGCCCGTCACGACCAGGGCCGAGTTGTTCGGCACGTAGTAGCGGCCCTGGATGAGCTGCATCTGTGCGCGCGTGGCGCCGAGCACGGTCTTCCTGTAGCCGAGCGGGTCCTTGCGCGTCGGGTACTTCCACCACACGCGCCGGTCGAGCGCCTGACCGAAGAAGTAGAAGGGGTTGCCCTCGCTCCGGTCCATCTCGCCCGTGACGACCTCGCGCTCGCGCTCGAGCTCCTGCTGGTCGAAGAGCGGCGCGACGACGGCGTCGCGCATGAACGCCATCGTGTCCGCGAAGTGGTCGCTCGTGGTCGAGAAGTAATAGTTCACGCGCTCCGTCCCGGTGGTGCCGTTCCACACCATGCCGAGCGCGAGCGCGCGGGCGGTCCAGGCCTCCTGGTCGCGCAGCACCTGGTTCGCCTTGAAGAACATGTGCTCGTAGAGGTGCGACAGCCCGTTGAGCTCGGGTGGCTCGGCCATCGCGCCGTTCTTCACCGCGAGCTCGACCGTCACGAGCGGCTGCGCGCGATCCTCGACGACGATGACGTCGAGGCCGTTCGGCAGCGTGTGCTTCTGGATCGGCGGCGGCGCGGCGGGCGCGGGCGCGGCGAGGCCGAGCGCGGCGAGCGCGAGCCCGGCGGCGGCGGTAGCGAGGAGCGGAGTTCGCATCGGTACCCTTCGGTGGCTGGTGGTGCCGGAGCCGGGCCGGCTCCGGTCGGAGTCGGCGCAGCCTAGCGCAGGTCCGGGTGGTCGGCCCCTGCCCCAGCAGCTCCGCGCCGACGGGAGCCGGGTCGCAGTGCGCCTCGCGAAGCCGGGCGCCAGCACGAGTCGCGCCGGTCGCGGGGCGACGTGCAACTCGTCGGCGCCATCCCCCGCCCCAGTTCCCGAAACGGGAACCGCCACCGGGCATGATGCACTCATCCCGACCCGCAGTTCCCCTGCGGGGAACCCCGAGCGGGCATGACGCCCGCGCGCGCGCGCCATCCACCGCCCCAGGTCCCCAAACGGGAACTGCCGTCGGAGCGGAAAGGCCACGGGCGCGCGCCGCTGCGCCGCGGCCGTCACTCCCGCGGCCGCACCGACACGTACCGATTGCCCCGCTCGAAGAAACGCCACGGACGCGCGGCCCACGCGCCCGCGTAGTCGACGTTCACGCGCGCCGAGCGCCCGAGCCGGCCGCGCCCGGGCGGCGCGCCCTCGGCGAGGAAGAGCTCGTCCGAGCGGAGATCCGCGCCGTAGTGGCGCCCCTCGAGCCCGAGCGCCGCCGTGAGCTTGCCGGGACCGTTCGTGAGCTCGCGCGAGCCGGGCTCGCGCCGGCGGCGCACGGCCATGAGCTCGAGCCCGACGAGCGGCTCGACCGCGCGCACGAGCACGGCGAGGGGCTCGCCGACGGCGCCCGCCACGACGTTGAACGCCCAGCTCGTGCCGTAGAGCCGGAACATGTACACGCGTCCGGCCGGTCCGAACATGGCCTCGGTCCGGCGCGTGCGCCGCCCGCCGGCGCTGTGCGCGGCCAGATCCTCCGGCCCGCGGTAGGCCTCGGTCTCGACGATGCGCGCCGCCACGAGCCCCTCCGCACTCGCGTGGACCAGCACCTGGCCGACGAGCGCGCGGCCGAGCGCGAGCACGTCGAGGGCGAAAAAATCGGGCGGCAGGCGCGCCCCGAGCAGCCGGGCGAGGCTCACGCCTCGATGCCGAGCTTCTTCAGCCGGTAGTAGAGCGTCGTCCTGTGGATGCCGAGCGCGCGGGCCACCTCGGCCTTGTTGCCGGCGTGCTGCTTCAGGGCCGCGAGTAGCTCGCGCCGCTCGATGGCGTCGAGGCGCCCCGTGAGCGTGAGGCTCCCCTCGGACGGCGGCGCGTCCGCGGCGCGCGGCTCGCGGCGCGGCGCGGGCTCGCGGTTCTGGACGAGCAGGTGCTCGGGCCCGATGACGCCCCCGCGCGCCAGGATCGCCGCGCGCTCGACCACGTTCTCGAGCTCCCGCGCGTTGCCGGGCCAGTCGTAGGCGACCAGGCGCTCGACCGCCGCGGCGTCGAGCGCCGTCGCGGCCCGGGCGTTGCGCGCGGCGTACTTCGCGAGGAAATGCTCGGCGAGCTTCGGGATGTCGCCGCGCCGCGCCGCGAGGGGCGGGACCGAGAGGGGAAAGACCGAGAGGCGCGAGACGAGCTCGGGCAAGAGCGGTGCGGGCGCGCCGGCGAAGGCCTCGGCGAGCGTCGGGGCGACGGTCACCACGAGCCGCACGTCGACGGGCCGCGAGGTCGTGTCGCCGAGGCGCTCCACCTCGCCCGCGGCGAGCACGCGCAAGAGGCGCGCCTGCAGGGACGGCGAGAGCTCGGAGGGCTCGGAGAGCGCGAGCGTCCCGCCGTCGGCGAGCTCGAAGCGCCCGGCGCGGTCGTGGAAGGCCCCCTCGAAGGCACCGCGCTTCCAGCCGAAAAGCTCGCGCTCGAGCGCCTCGCCGCGAAAGGCCGCGCAGGTGACGCTCACGAAGGGGCGCTCCTCGCGCGGCGAGCCGACGTGGATGGCGCGCGCCACCACGTCCTTCTCCGTGCCGGCCTCGCCCTCGACGAGCACGGGGGTCTGCGTCGGGGCGACCTCGGCCACGCGCGCGAGCAGGGCCTCGGCCTCGGCGCCGCGGCCGACGATCTGTCCGAAGTCGATGGGGTCGCGCTGCTGGCGCTCGAGGTAGCCGGCGTACTGCGCGAGCTGCTCGCGCAGGCGGCGGTTGTCGCGGTAGGTCGCGAACGACCGGATCCCCTGCCGCAGGATGACGGCGAACTCCTTCGAGTCCCAGGGCTTCTGCACGTAGCGGTCGACCGCGCCCGAGTTCAGGGCGTCGATGAGCACGTCGAGGTCGGCGTAGGCCGTGAGCAGGATGCCGAAGGTGTCCGAGTCGCGCGACTTGATCTCGCGCAAGAGCTCGATACCGCTCGTGCCAGGCATGCGCTGGTCGGCGACCACGACGGCGGGCTCGATGCCCGGCAGCATCGCGAGCGCCTCGTCCGCGCCCCCCGCGTAGTGGAGCTTGAACGACTTCCTGAACGCGACCCGGAACGCGTCGAGGTTGTCGGGCTCGTCGTCGACGACGAGGACGTCGTAGCTCTGAAAATCGAGATCACGCATGCGTTCGTCCGGCCAATCTACCCGGAAGCACGGGCGCGCGCGCCCGAGATCTCGCACTTGTCGCGCGCGGCTTTACAACGTAAGCCCACGCCGACTCGGCTACACCAGCGCCCCACGGGAGGCCCCCATGATCGACGACGTCTTGAAGGAGCTCAAGGACAACTGCGACAAGGCGCTCGACGCGCTGCGCCGTGACCTCAGCAAGGTGCGCACGGGGCGGGCCAACCCGAGCATCCTCGACCGCATCCGCGTCGACTACTACGGCGTCTTGACGCCCATCGCGCAGATGGCGACGGTCAGCACGCCCGACCCGCGCCTGCTCATGATCAAGCCGTGGGAGAAGGGCCAGGGACAGGCGATCGACCGGGCCATCCGCGACAGCGATCTCGGCCTCAACCCGCAGGTCGACGGCGACCTCATCCGCATCCCGATCCCGGCGCTCACCGAGGAGCGGCGGCGCGAGATGGTCAAGCTCACGAAGCGGAGCGGCGAGGACGCCAAGGTCGCGATCCGCAAGCTGCGGCGCGAGAGCCTGCAGCTGCTCGACGAGCTCGCCGCCGAGGGCGAGGTCGGCCAGGACGACGCCGACCGCGGCGCGAAGAAGGTCGAGGACGTGATCGCCGAGTGGGTGAAGAAGGTCGACGGCCTCGTCGCCGACCGCGAGAAGGACATCATGGAGGTCTGAGACCTCCCTGCGGCGCCGCACACCGAGCGCCGCACGACCGACCGCGAGGAGCACATGCCGGCGATCATCGTCATCGGGGCGCAGTGGGGCGACGAGGGAAAGGGCAAGATCGTCGACCTCTACGCGGAGCGCGCGGGCGCGGTGGTGCGCTACGCGGGCGGCCCCAATGCCGGTCACACGCTCGTCGTCCACGGCGACAAGCTCGTCGTGCGCCTCTTGCCGAGCGGCGTCCTGCGCACCGAGACCGAGTGCCTGCTCGGCCAGGGTATGGTGCTCGATCTCGCGACCCTGCGGGAGGAGATCGGTGCGCTCGGCCAGCGCGGCATCCCGCTCGCCGGTCGCCTGTTCGTCTCCGAGCGCGCGCACCTCATCCTGCCGCACCACGTGCTCGTCGACGGCCTGCGCGAGGCGGGCGCGGGCAAGCTCGGCACGACCAAGCGCGGCGTCGGCCCCTGCTACGAGGACAAGGCCGCGCGCCGCGGCATGCGCCTCGGCGACCTGCGCGACCCGGCCCGCGCGCGGCGCGTGCTCGAGACGGCGCTCGCCGCGTGGCAGCCCGTCGTCGAGGCCGAGGGGGCGCGCCTCCCGGCCCCGGAGCCGGTGCTCGCCGCGCTCGCCGAGTCGTGGGCCGAGCTCGCGCCCCACGTGTGCGACACCTCCGTGCGCCTCGACGCCTTCGTGCAGAAGGACGCGCTCGTGCTCTGCGAGGGCGCGCAGGGCACGCTCCTCGACCTCGACCACGGCACCTACCCCTTCGTGACCTCGTCGTCGGCCGTGTCGGGCGGCGCGTGCACGGGCGCGGGCATCGGCCCGACGCGCATCCGGCGCGTGCTCGGCGTGACCAAGGCGTACACGACGCGCGTCGGCGACGGCCCCTTTCCGACCGAGCTCCTCGGGACGGCCGGCGACCACCTGCGCCAGCGCGGGGTCGAGTTCGGCTCGGTCACGGGCCGGCCGCGGCGCACGGGCTGGCTCGACCTGCCGGGCCTGCGCTACGCGCGCCGCGTCAACGGGCTCGACGGCCTGTGCGTGACGAAGCTCGACGTGCTCGACGACCTCGAGCACGTCGAGGTGTGCGTCGCCTACGACACCCCGAGCGGGCGCACGGCGGATCTGCCGGTCGACGAGCTGGCCCTGGCCAAGCCGGTCTTCGCCCGCCTGCCCGGCTGGCGCACGGCGACGAGCGCCTGCCGCGAGCTCTCGGCCCTGCCGGCGGCGGCGCGCGCCTACCTCGACTTCGTGGCGCGCGAGACCGAGCTGCCGATCTACTGCGCCTCGGTGGGGCCGAACCGCGACGAGACCATCACGCTCCGCGACCCGTACGGCTGAGCGGGCGGCCCGCCTCGGTCGGCAAGGCGCTCGCCCGCGCTAACGCGGCGGCCCCCTCGGCTGTCGTCACTCCGGACCCGACCCGTGCTCGGCACAGACGCCACCGCGACCCTCGTCGCCCGGGCGCAACGCGGCGAAGCGGCCGCGTTCGAGGCCCTGGCGCGGGCCTACCTGCGCGCCGCCTACTCGGTGGCGCTCGGCTTCGTGGGGCGCCCGGCCGACGCCGAGGACGTGGCGCAGGACGCCTTCGTGCAGGCCCTCGAGCACCTCGACAGCTGCCGCGAGCCGGCCCGCTTTGCGGCCTGGCTCCTGCAGATCGTGCGCAACCGCGCGCGCAACTGGCTCGCGAGCCGCAAGCTCCGCGACGTGCCCGCAGCCGACGCGCCGAACGACGCGCCGGGCGACGGGGCCCCGCCCGACGCCGGCGCGCTCCGCGGCGAGCTGCTCGCGGCGCTCGGGGGCCTCGGCGCCGTGCCGCGCGAGGTCGTGCTGCTCCACGACCTCGAGGGCTGGACCCACGCCGAGATCGCGGCCGTGCTCGGCATCTCCGAGGTGATGTCGCGCCAGCACCTGTTCGTGGCCCGCCGCGCGCTCCGGCGCGCGATCGACGGCCAGAGCCCCTCCGGAGGCGACGATGAGTGACGAGAAGATCGATCTCTCCGCGCTCGATCCGACGCACGACGGACCGCGCTGGGAGCGCCTCGTCCAGGCGGTGGCGGCGCGCGGGCGCGCGGCGCGCAGGCGCCGGCTCACCGTGAGCTTCCAGCTCGTCGTGTGGCTGCGACCGGCGCTCGCGGCCGCGGCGTGCCTCGGCCTGCTCGGCGGCGTCGCCATCGCGACGAGCGCGCCCTCCGGCGCCGAGCGCGCGACCGCGACCGCGGGCGAGGACCCGGCCTTCGTCCTCGCCGCCTGGGCCGCGACGGGCGAGCGGCCCGACACCGCCGAGATCCTGCGCATCCTCGGAGCAAGCCATGGCACCGACTGATTCGACCTCCCCCCGCACCGTGCGCCTCCTGACGGCGGTCCTGCTCGCGGCGACCTTCGCCGCGGGCACGGCCACCGGCATCGGCCTCTGCCGCTGGATGGCCCCGAGCCACGCGCCGCACCCACCCGGGATGCCGCCGCCCGGCCCGCTCCCGGTCGAGGAGCTCGGACTCTCGGCCGCGCAGCGCGAGGAGGTGCGCGCGATCCTCGAGCGCCACCGACCCGAGCTCGAGGCCGTGCTCGAGGAGAGCTTCCCGAAGGTCCGGGCCATCAACGAGCAGATCGAGCGCGAGGTGCGCGCGCTGCTCACGCCCGACCAAGCAGCCCGGCTCGACCGCATCCAGGCGAACCGCCCGCCGCCGGGACCACCGCCCTTCGGTCCTCGAGGTGGGCCCCCGGGTCCGCCGCCCTTCGGTCCACCGGGCGGCCCGCCTCCGCCCTAGAAAGAGACCACCACCGCTCCGTGCTAGGCTCCCCGCATGCGGCGGCGACCCGGCTTGCCAGCGACACTCGTGCTCGGCGCGCTCGGCCTCGGCGCGGCCCTGCTCCTGCCGCGGCCCGCGCTCGGCTCGGACGAGCTCGCGGCGGCGGCGACCGCGGCCGGGCGGCCGAGCGAGTGCGTGCCGGCGGGCGCGGCGGGCGGCGCGACCATCTGGCAGCAGGCGCGGAGCCCGTTTCTCGCGCGCTACTGCGGGCTCGTCGCGCGCGCCCACGCCCGCATGGTCGAGGACCCGGGCGCCGCCCTGCGCGCCGCCGAGGACGCCTCGCGCCTGATCCCGGGGGGCGCCGCGCCCTTCGTCGCGATGGCGCGCGCCGAGCTCCGGCTCGGCGAGGCGAAGGACGCGCACGAGCACTTCGCACGCGCGCTCGCGCTCGATCCGCGCGCCGTCGAGCAGCCGCTCGCGATGCTCGATCTCGCGCGCGTGCGCCGCATGCACGGCGACAACCCCGGGGCGCTCGCCGTGTACCGCACGCTCGTGCCGCGGGCGTCGCTCCTGCCGAGCCGCGCGGAGCGCGCGCGCGTGCTCGGCGAGGCCGCGCTGACGGCGATGGCGCTCGGCGGGACGGCCGGCGCCCCGAGCAGCGCGGCGCCGCTCGACGAGGCGCTCGCCTACCTGCGCGAGGCAGCGCACGACCCCCACCACGGCCACCGGTACGCGCTCGCGCTCGTGCTCGCGCTCGCGCTCGACCGCCAGGGCCCGCCGGCCCAGGCCGAGAGCGTGCTCGACGAGCTGCCCCGTGGCCCGCGCGTCGCCGCCAGCCTCGAGGGCCTGTGGCTCGGCGACGACGGGGACGCCTTCGCGCTCCGCGCCCTCGGTGCCGAGCGCAGCGACCGTGCCGCCGCGGCGAACGCCTGGCGCAGCTTCCTCGCGACCCCCCTCGGCAAGGGCCCGTGGGGCCGGCGCGCGACCGAGCGGCTGGCCGCGCTCGAGAGCGCACCCCGCGTGGAGCCCGGGCCGAGGCGACGCTCGCCGTGAACGCAGGCGCCGCGCTCGCGAGCCTGCTCGTCGTCCTGGCGAGCGCGGGCCGCGCCGGGGCCGAGCCGACCGTGTGGGAGCGGAGCCGCGACCCCGGCGCCGCCGCGCGCGCCGAGGCCGTCGACGAGGTCGACGCCTTGCTCCACAAGCTGCGGACCGGCCGCGAGAACCGCGCGCCGGCCTCGCTCCGCGCCGCGCTCGGCCGCGACGCGCGGGCCGTGCTCGACCGGGTGCGCGCCGCCGAGTCCTCCGACCCGGCCCTGCGCCACAGGTACGGGGCGGTGCTCGCCGAGCTCTACGAGGCGGTGAAGGACGAGCGCGCGCTCGCGGCCGCGTGCGACCACTTCCGCTTCGTCACGGGCTCGCGCGCCCCGCAGCTGCTCCGCGCCGAGGCCGCCCACGATCTGGCGATCTGCGAGGCGCACCTCGGCCACCACGGCACCGAGATCACCGCCTACGACGCCGCCCTCCGGCTCGAGGTGCACGACGAGACGCGCGCCTTGCTCTACGCCAACCGCGCCGAGGCGCTCATGTACCAAGGTCGGATGATCGCCGCCGTCGCGGGCTACCGTGCGAGCCTCGCGACCCTGCCCGTCTACGCGTACCCGTCGAGGGCGACGTCGACGCACTGGGGCCTCGCGGTCGCGCTCGATCGCACGGGCGATCTCGCCGCCGCGTTCGAGCAGATCGAGCTCGCCCGGACGCTCGACCCGGCCGACGCGGCCATCCACGGCCCCACGTGGTTCTACGTGCCCGACTACGACGAGCACTGGTACGCGGCGCTCGGCTACTGGCAGCACGCGCAGACGGCGGTGGACGCGCTCGAGCGCGTGCACCTCTACGAGGACGCCGCGAGCGCGTGGTCGCGCTACCTCGACCGCGCGCCCGACGCCGACCGCTGGCTCGGGCTCGCCGCCCTGCGGCGCCGCGCGACCGAGCGCGAGCTCGCCGCGGCCAGGAAGACGCTCGACGAGCTCGAGCGCGCGGCCGAAGTGCCCTCGGACGCCGCCACGCCCGAGCCCTGACGGCACCGGCACGCGCGCGCCCGCCTACAGCGCGAACTTCACCGGCACGCTCTCGCCCGTCTTCACCGTGACCTCCTGCTTCTTCGGCAGGCCCCCCGGGGGCGTGCACACGACGGTGTGCTTGCCGGGTCCGATCTTCACGATCACCTTGCTCGCGCTCCCGGCGTTCTTGCCGTCCACCGTCAGGGCGCAGGTGCCGCCCGTCACCTCGACGGAGATGGTGGTGCCGCTCACGCTCGCCGTCGCGGTGCTCGTCGTCGCCGCGGGGGTCGTCGTCGTGGTCGCGGGCGGCGGCGGGGCCGCGCTCGCCGTCGCCGACGCGCTCGACGCCGCCTTGTCGTCGGAGGGCGAGCCGAGCGCGAACACGAGGATGAGGATGACGACCGGCAGGACCACGAGCGCCACCCCGAGGACGGCCATCGTGAGCTTGCGCTGCCGCGCGGTCGCGTCCGAGCGCTCCTGCGCGGCGTAGGCCCCGGTCGCACCGGCCGGCGCGGGCCCGCCGCGCAGCGAGAAGTCGGGGTCGCCGCGCAGCTCGCCGAGCGCCGCGAGCCGCCCGCCGGGCAGGGAGGGCGCCATGGAGGACGGGGCCGCGGGCGCGAACGCCGGCGCCGGCGCGGGCGGTGGCGTTCCCGGCGGCGCGAGCGGCGCGGCTGCTGGCAGGGGTCCGGGCGCCATCGCGTCGAAGCCGAGCTCGCCGAGGACCTTCGTGCGCTCCATCGGGCTCTCGGCCGGCGCCTCGGCGCCGACACCCTGGGCACCCGGCGCGGGCGGACGACCGATGCCCTGGCTCGAGTCGTACGTCGGCTCGGTCACGACGCCACCGCGCGCGCTCTGCTTCGAGAGCGGCGAGGTCGGCGAGAAGGCCGGCGCCGCGCTCGCGTCCACCCGCGCCGGCGTCTGGGCCAGCTGCCCGATGCGGTCGATGAGCACCTGTCCCTCGGGCGGCGCGTAGGGCCGGAGCGCGTGCGCGAAGGCGTACACGCTCTCGAAGCGGCCCTCGAGGTCCTTGGCGAGGGCCCAGGCGAGGATCTGCCCGAGCTCCGGCGGCAGATCGGGCCGCACCTCGGCGAGCGGACGCGGCGAGGCCCGCGTGATGGCCATCATGAGCTCGGCGAGATCACCGCGGAAGGGCGGAGTCGCCGTCAGGAGCTCGTAGAAGATGGCTCCGAGCGACCACACGTCGGTGCGCCGGTCGATGACGCGCGCGTGGCGCACGAGCTCGGGCGAGGAGTACGGCGACATGCCGAACATCGTCGTCGCCGACGCCTCGCCCGCCGACACGGGCAGCGAGCCCGGATCGCGCAGCAGCTTCGCCGTGCCGAACTCGATGATCTTGACGAGCGGCGAGCCACCGCGGCGCGTCGTCAGAAAGAGCTGCTGCGGCGACAGCTCGCGCAGGATGATGTTGTGGCTGTGGGTCTCCTGCACGGCCTCGGCGGCCTGCAGCAGGTAGAGCACGGCCTCGTCGAGGCGCAGCGGCCCGCGCTGGCGCAGGTGCTGGCCGAGGTCGATCCCGTCGAGGAACTGGCGCACGAGGAAGAAGGAGCCGTCGGTGTGCGTCCCGACGTCGATGATGCGCGCCACGTGCTCGCTCTCGAGCTTCGCGAGGGTGCGCGCCTCGCGCCGGAAGCGCTCCACCTCCTTCTCGTCCGACAGCTGGGGCGAGATGACGCGGATCGCGACGCGCTGGTCGAACTCGGTGTGCGCCGCGTCGAGCAAGAGCCCGCGCGAGCGGCCGAGCACCCCGCGCACGCGGTACTTGCCAGCGACGATGTCTCCGGGGTGGATCTCCACGAGTGCCGTCTCTCGCACCGTGCCGCCCGGCGGCGCGACCCACGCGCCCGGAACGGCCGGAGCATTGTGGCACGGGTGCGGGGTGGGGACCTAGCGAAGGGACGCGACGAGCTGGCGGGGTTGGCGCCCGCTACGGGGCGCCCCGAACTCAGAGGCATTCCCCTTGCCCGACGTCGCAGTTACCGCTGGCACACATGGCGTCCCGGGTGCAGAAGCCTCCGACCCCGCGCTTCGGCCAGCAGTTGTTGTCACCGAAGTCGCAGTAGGCCGTGGAGGCGCACTCGGAGTCGAAGTTGCAGCTCGTGGAGCACGTGGCGCCCCCCCGACACTCGTAGGGCGAGCAGCTCGGGTTGCCCGGCTGCCCCGCCGCGACGTTGGTGCAGGTTCCCACGTTCGGAGCGAGGTTGCAGGCGTCGCAGCTACCCCCGCAGGCGGTGTTGCAGCACACGCCGTCCACGCAGTGGCCGTTCGCGCACTGGTTGTCGCCGCCACACGCGACGCCGTCGGCGAGCTTCGGAACGCACGCGTTCGACCCGTTGCAGTAGTTGCCGGTCGAGCAGTTCACGTCGCCGAGCGGGCACAGGGTGGGACAGGTGCTGCCGCCCCAGCACACGTACGGCGCGCAGCTCGGGTCGCCCGGAGCACCCCCCGTCAGGATGGTGCACGTTCCCTCGCTGCCGACGGTGTTGCAGCGGTCGCAGGCGCCGCCGCAGGCCGTGTTGCAGCAGAAGCCGTCGACGCAGTTGCCGTTCGTGCACTGGTTGTTGCCACCGCACGCGGCGCCGTTGGCCTTCTTCGGCTGGCACGTGTTGGCGCCGTCGCAGTACTCGGTGCCGAGGCAGTTCGCGTCGGTCACGCAGGCGACGCACACATTGGAGGACCCGTCGCACACTCCACTCGCACACTCGTTGCCGGGATCGGTACCCGTCGCGATCGAGCCGCACGTACCATCGGAGCCCGAGCCCTTGAGTGCGGCCGTGCAGGCCTGACAGAGACCGCCGCAGGCGCTGTTGCAGCACACGCCGTCCACGCAGTTGCCGAACTCGCACTCGTTGTTGCCGCCGCACGCGGTGCCGTTGGCGAGCTTCGGAACGCACGCGAACAAGCCGTTGCAGTAGTGAGTGTTGACGCAGCTCGAATCCCCACCAGGGCACGACCACTGGCAGAGCGCGCTGATCCCGGCACAAACGTACGGACTGCACGAAGGCGAGCCCGCGGCACCGAAGGGCATGTACCCGCACACCCCATCCACCCCGGTGCCCTTGAGCGCCGCGGTGCACGCGTCGCAGGCGCCGCCGCAGGCGTTGTTGCAGCACACGCCGTCGACGCAGTGGCCGTTCGTGCACTCGTTGTCGCCGCCGCAGCTCGCGCCGTCGGCCATCTTCGCCGCGCAGTTCGGCGCGGCGCAGTAGAAGCCGCTCCGGCAGTTGCCGTCGACCGAGCAGGTCGTGAGACAGGCCGTGCCGCCCGCGTTGCAGACGAGGTTGTTCGGGCACGTGGTGGTGTTCCCGGGGACGCAGGTACCCGAGCCGTTGCACTCGGCGGGCGGCACGTAGGCGAACCCCGAGCACGACTCCGTGCCGCACACCGTCGTGTCGGGGTAGAGCCAGCATCCTGGGATCGTGACCGAGCCGTTGCAGCCCGTGCCGTTCGCGCCACAGGGCTCGGAGCCCTGGACCGTGCACTCGCCATCGGGATCCTCGCCCTGCGTCACGGACGAGCAAGAGCCGTTCGCCTGACCGGTGTTCGCCGCGAGGCACGACATGCACTCGGCGGCGCACGCCCCGTCGCAGCACACGCCGTCCTGTGCGGGGCAGAAGCCGCTCGTGCACTGGCCGGGCCCTGCGCAGACCTCGCCATCGGCCTTCTTCGGCACGCAGGTGCCGCCGACGATGGTGAGGTCGCACCACTCGGTGCCCGCGCACTCGGTGTCCGAGCTGCACGCCGCGCACACGCCCGCCGCACCCGAGCCGCCCTGGCCGCCACCGGCCGACGTGTCGCAGTAGGCGCTCAGGCAGTCGGTCGCGGCGTTGCAGAACTTGCCGTTCACGCAATCCGCGCAGTCGGCGCCGCCGCAGTTGAGATCCGTCTCGTCCTCGTCGACGACCTGGTTGGTGCAGTGCAGGGACACGCACACGTGCGCGTTGGTGTCGCAGGTCTCCGGGCTCGTGCACTGCAAGTGGTCGATGCACTCGACGCAGTTGCCGGCGCCGTCACACACCTTGCCGTCCGGCGGCGCGTCGTCGCACGGCTGGTACTCGAGCGCGTTCGCGAAGCTGCACAGGTGATCGCCGTAGCAGGTCTTCATGCGACAGTCGGTGTCGACCCCGGGGCAGAGATCGATCGAGCAGTTCCCGCCCTCGCCTCCCGCCCCTGCCGCTCCTGCGACTCCCGCGGCTCCGCCGCTCGCCGTCTGCCTCACCGCCGGCTCCGGCCCCGGACAGGCCGCCGAGCCGAGGACGAGCGCGAGGATCCCCAGCGCCGCGAGTCCCTTCACCGCACGGGCAGAAGACATGGCCCATCTCACCACCGCGACGCCCCGGCGTAAAGGTCCTGCGAAGACCCGCAGACGACACCCTCGGCAAGCACGAAACGAAAGCGCGCCACGCGCTCGCTCGCTCGGTCAGCTCAGCCGAAAGGCACTGGCCGCAGTGCCGCGGGCACGCGAACGTCAGTCGCAGAAGTGGTCGGTACACGAGAGGCTCGTGCAGTCGCCGCCGTCGAAACAGCCGAAGTCCGCCCCGCACGTGGCACCCGGGCCGGGTCCGACGCAGGTCGCGGCGCAGGTGCCACACGAACTGGCGTTGTAGTCGTCGCAGGTCTCGGTGTCGGGGCAGACCACGCCATCGCCGCAGGTCGAGCCGCTGCCAGAACCCGAACAGTCCGCGCGGCATGGGCCGCACGCGGTCTGGTGCCCATCGTCGCAGGTCTCCGTGTCGGGGCACACGATGTTGTCGCCGCACGTCGAGCCCGTGCCTGCAGCCAAGCAGTTCGCGCTGCACGCCCCGCACGCCGTCTGGTGGCCGTCGTCACAGAACTCGGTGTCTTCACAGACGATGTTGTCGCCGCAGGTCGAGCCGGTGCCCACGCCCGAACAGGTCGCGTTGCACTCTCCGCACGCCGTCTGGTGGCCGTCGTCACAGAGCTCCGTGTCGGGGCACACGCCACCATCGCCGCAGGTCGATCCCGCACCGCTGGCGCTGCAGGTCGCGTTGCAGGCTCCGCACGCCGTCTGGAAGCCGTCGTCACAGAACTCGACATCGCTACAGACGACACCGTCACCGCAAGTAGCCCCAGTGCCCGGCCCCGTGCAGGTTGCGTTGCACGGCCCGCACGCCGTCTGGTAGCCGTCATCACAGGCTTCGGTGTCCGGGCACACGTAACCGTCGCCGCAGACCACGGCCGTGCCGGCTCCAGAGCACGTCGCGTTGCACGCGCCGCACGGCGTCTGGAAATCGTCGTCGCAGGCCTCGATGTCGGCACAGACGATGCCGTCGCCGCAGGTCGAGCCCGTGCCGGCTCCCGTGCAGGTTGCGTTGCACGCGCCGCACGCGGTCTGAAAGCCGTCGTCGCAACTTTCCGTGTCGAGGCAGAGAACGTTGTCGCCGCAGGTCGATCCAGTACCCGGCCCCGTGCACGTCGCGTTGCACGCGCCGCACGGTGTCTGATGGCCGTCGTCGCACGTCTCCGTCGCCTGCACGGTACCGTCGCCGCAGACGGCGCACTTGCGGAAACCATCGCAGGTCGCCGAACCGACGCACTCGTCATCGGCATCGGTCCCGGCGAGCACGGCCGCGCAACCGCCGTCCGGGTGGCCGGTCTTGACCGCGCTGCAAGCTTCGCAGGTGCCGTCGCACGCGACGGGGCAGCACACGCCGTCCTGGGGCGGGCAGTGACCGTTCAGGCACGCGCCGTCGACCGCGCAGGGCTCGCCATCGGCCTGCTTCGGCGCGCAGGTTCCACCGGCGGCGTCGGTGTCGCACCACTCGGCCGTGCTCCCGCACTGCGCACTGTCCGTGCAGGGCTTGCAGAGCTTGTTCCCGCCACCGACGTCGAGGCAGTAGCCACTCTGGCAGTCATCGGCGTCGAGGCAGGCGACGTCGTTCGCGCACGGCGCGCAGTCGGCGCCGCCGCAGTTGAGGCCCGTCTCGTCCACGTCGATGCTCTGGTTGGCGCAGTGCAGGGACACGCACACGTGCGCGTTGGTGTCGCAGGTCTCCGGGCTCGTGCACTGCAAGTTGTCGATGCACTCGACGCAGTTGCCGGCGCCGTCGCACACCTTCCCGGCCGGCGGCGCGTCGTCGCACGGCTGGTACTCGACCACGTTCGCGAAGCCGCACTGGTTGTCGCCAAAGCAGGTCTTCAGCCGACAGTCCGTGGCGACCCCGGGGCAGAGAGCGGTCTCGCAGGTCCCGCCCTCTCCTCCCGCCCCTGCCGCTCCTGCGGCCCCGCCGGCCCCGCCGCTCGCTGTCTGCCTCACCGCAGGCTCCGGCCCCGGACAGGCCGCCGAGCCGAGGACGAGCGCAAGCAGGCCCAGCGCCGCGATACCCTTCACCGCACGGGCAGAAGACATGGCCCATCCCACCACCGCGACGCCCCGGCGTAAAGGTCCTGCGACCCACCCACGACCCCCTCGGCAAGACAAAACGAAAGCGCGCCACGCGTTGCCGCGCGGCGCGCTCTCACCTGTCAGGCACCCTTCAGGCGTCCGGCACGCCCGGTGCCTCGGGCGGCCTCAGGGGCAGGCCGTCCCGCCGCATGTGGCGCCGGTCTGGCAGCACGTGGGCGCGGCACACTCCGCATCCGGATCGGTGTCGTTCGCGACGTCCGCGCAGGTGCCGTTCGCGCCACCGGTCTTCGCGGCCGAGCACGCCTGGCAAAGCCCGCCGCAGGCCGTGTTGCAGCAGACGCTGTCGACGCAGTTGCCGCTCGTGCACTGGTTGGTGCCCGTGCACGTGCCGCCGTTGGCGAGCTTCGGGACGCAGACGTTCGACGCGTCGCAGTAGTCGCCGGAGATACAGTTCGTGTCATCCGTGCAGCTTGTCGGGCACGTCCCGACCCCAGCGCTGCATACGTACGGCGTGCAGCTCGGCTCTCCGGGCTGTCCCGCACCCACGTTCGTGCACGTGCCCTCGCTCCCGGCGACATCGCAGGCGTTGCAGCCGCCGTTGCAGGCGTTGTTGCAGCAGAAGCCGTCGATGCAGTTGTTGCTCGTGCACTCGTTGTTGCCGCCGCACACGTTGCCGTTGGCGAGCTTCGGAACGCAGACGAGCGAACCGTTGCAGTAGTTGCCACTGGCGCACTGCGCGTCGGTCACGCAGCCCACCGGACACGTCGTGCCAGTACCCGTGCACACGTACGGCGTGCAGGACGGAGAGCCCGTTCCACCCGCCGCCGTGTTCCCGCACACGCCGTCGACGCCGCTGCCCTTGAGCGCCGCGGTGCACGCGTCGCAGGCGCCGCCGCAGGCGGTGTTGCAGCACACGCCGTCGACGCAGTTGCCGTTCGTGCACTCGTTGCTGCCGCCGCAGCTCGCGCCGTCGGCCTTCTTCGCCGCGCAGTTCGGCGCGGCGCAGTAGAAGCCGCTCACGCAGTTGCCGTCGACCGAGCAGGTCGTGAGGCAGGCCGTGCCGCCCGCGTTGCAGTTCAGGTTGTTGGCGCAGGTGACGTTGGCGGAGTTGACGCAGGTGCCCGTGCCGTTGCAGAGGTCGGCGGGCGAGTCGGTGTTGCCGGTGCAGGTCTCGGCCGAGCACACGGTGACGGCGGAGTACAGCCGGCACGCCGTGGCGTTGCCGGTGCAGCCCGTGCCGTTCGAGCCGCAGCTCGCGGCACCCTGGTCCGCGCACTCGGTGTCCGGGTCGGTCTGCGCCGTCACGAGGGCGCAGGTGCCGTTGGCGCCGCCCGTCTTGGTCCCGAGGCACGCCTGGCAGGTCGAGCCGCACGCCGCATCGCAGCACACGCCGTCCTGCGCGGGGCAGAAGCCGCTCGTGCACTGACCCGGGCCGCCGCACGCGTCACCGAGCGCCTTGTCGGCCTGGCAGGTGCCGCCCGCCACCGCGGTGTTGCACCACTCGGCCGCGAGGCACTGGCCGTCGTTGGCGCACGCCGTGCAAACGCCCGCCGCGCCCGAGCCGCCCTGGCCGCCGCCGGCCGAGGTGTCGCAATAGGCGCTCTGGCAGTCGGTCGCGTCGTTGCAGAACTTCGTGTTCGCGCAGTTGCCGCAGGTCGGGCCGCCGCAGTCGATGTCGGTCTCACCCGGATCGAGCGCACTGTTCTGACAGGTCGGCGGGACGCAGATGTGAGCGTTGGTGTCGCAGAGGTCGTTCGGAGCCGTGCACTGCGTGTTGTCGACGCACTCGACGCAGGTGCCGGCGCCGTCGCACACCTTGCCGTCCGGCGGCGCGTCGTCGCACGCCGCACCCGACGCCGTGTTCGACACCGCGCACGCGTCGTTCACGTTGCAGATGCGCACGGCGCAGTCGGTGTCCGTGCCCGGGCACTGGAGCGGGTCGCACGCCGGTCCACCGCCGCCACCCTGCCCGGCGACTCCGCCGGTGCCACCCGAGCCGCCGACCGGGGCGGAGCCGCCGTTCGAGATCTCCGTGCGGTCGACGGACGCGATGAGCTCGCAGCCGCTCACGGCGAGCGCAGCCGCCCCAGCGGCCACCACCAGCGAAGCAAGAACTTTCATGTACTGGGTTGCCATCGGCCGTCTCCTAGAAGCTCCAAGTCGCCGTCATACCGCCACGGTTCGGGCCGGCGTAGGGCAGCAGCACCGGCGCCGCCTGGGCGGCTGCCTCCGCACCTTCGGCCGGCGCCTCTTCCTCGCCACCGGAGACGAGGAGCACGACGCCCGTGATCCCGAACGTCAGGGCGACGCCAAAGGACATGTCTGCGATGAGGGCCGAGCGCTCGGCCTTGTCCGCGTTGTCGACCGTGGCGCCGCCGGGCTCGTTGAAGTCACCCTTGGCCTGCAGGGCGATGACGCCGAACACGGTGCCGAGAATGGCACCGGCGCCGGCGATGCCGAGCGTCACGTAGGCGGGGATGTCGCTGCTCGTCTCCTCGCCGCCGGGCTCCGGCGTCGGGACCGGCGCCGGCACGGGCTCGGGGCCCGGAGGCGTCGGCTCGATGAGCGTCGGAACCGGCGTCGGAACCGGCGTCGGCGCGACGGGCAGCGCCGTCAGCGTCACGGCGAGGGGGCGCTTCTCGCCCGCCTTCACGGTGACCTTCTCGGCGCGCGGCTCGAAGCCCGTCGCGGTGATGCTCACCGTGTGGTCGCCGGGGGTCAGCGTGAGGTCGGTGCCGGTGACGGCGGCGCCGTCCACCATGATCGTGAGGCCCGGCGGATTGGGCGGCGTCAGCTGCAAGGAGACGGTCGCCTGCGAGGCGATCTCCTTGTTGAGCGCCTTGATGCGCCCCTCGGCCTCCTTGACCTTGTCGGCCATCTTCGCGGGCGGCTTCGAGGTCAGGAAGGCCTGGTAGGCCGCGACCGCCTCCTGCTTCCGGTTGAGCTTGTCGAGGCAAACCGCGATCTTGTACTTCGGCATCGACCCGGGCACGAGCGCGTCCGCCTTCTGGAAGCCCGGCAGCGCGGCCGCGAACTGGTCCTTCTTGAACAGCTCGTTCGCCTCGCCGTAGGCCTTGCCGGCCTCTTCCTGGGTCTTGGCGTCAGGCTGTTGAGCCCAAGCGACGCTCGTGGGCGCCCCGACCGCGCACGCACCGGCGATGATCGCTGCGCCGAACATCACGAACAGCCTGGATCTCGATCGCATAAGCCTCGTCCTCCTGTGACTCACCACTCGCTTGATAGCGCGCTTGCGCAGTGGGGCACAAGCCTTCTCGGCCGGACCCCGGCCGGGCGACGCATTCTCCCCTGGCTTGGAAAGCCCCGTCAAACTCCATCCACTCCGCGCGCCCTCCCCGGCGCCGATTTCTGGTCCCTCGCCCCCGCCCCGACCGCTCAGGGCGGGGCCGGCACGACCTCGAGCTCGGCGGGCGTGAAGAACTGGGTCCGGAACGCCACCGTCCGGTCCGCGGCCGGGACGTGGGTCACGAACAGGCCCACGAAGCTCCCGAAGAGCGAGTCGCCCGCCGTGATCGTCCCGGCGCCGCTCGGCAGCGTGACCCAGCGCCGGATGCGCTCGAGGATCTGCTTGCCGACGGGGTTCACCTCGACGAGCAGGCCGGCGAAGTAGCGCTGCCCGGCGGCGAGGACGACGGTGTCCGCGACGGGCAAGAGGCGGGCCTGGCCGCAGCGGCGCTGCACGCCCTCGAGGTTCACCGCCACGGTGTTGCGGACCGTGCCGCCCTGCCGCAGCTCGACGCGGAACACCTCGTCCCAGAGGTCGTACACGATGCGGCACGTCTTGACGGCGAGGCTCAGGGGCTCGTCTCCGCCTTCCGGGAACAGGTAGATCCGGGCGGCGATCACCGTCGGCAGCCCGCTCCAGAGCTTCTTCTCGATGGCGGCGCTGACGGCGTCGCGCCAGGCGGCGTCGAGCACCACCCAGCCCTTCTGGGTCGCGAACTTCGCGCCGCGGCGCGGCAAGGCCTCGGCCTCCCCCGCGAGCCCCCCCTCGTCCTGCGCGGCCGCCGGTGTCGCGGCGAGCGTGACGAGCGCGAGGGCGCACGCGCCGAGGGCCACGCGACCGCGCCGGGGTCCGCGTCGCCGGCGACGGCCGCGGCCCCTCACTTGCGATCCCCTCCCCGCCCGGGGAGCAGACCGAGCAGGTTCGAGAAGGCGAGCGAGAAGCCGCCGACGTAGGTCTCGACGCGGAAGCCCAGGTTGTAGGTGAGGTCGAGGGGCGCGAGGGCCGCGCCCGAGTAGCCCGAGGGAGGGTCCACGAGGTCCCGCTTGGCGGCGACCGCGTAGAGACCGACGAGGGCGAAGAAGTCGACGCCGTAGACCGAGCCCGTGCCGGCGTAGAGCGGGATGCGGTACTCGCCGGCGAGGCGCGCGGCGTAGTCGCCGTAGCGGACCTCGGCGATGTCCGTGCCGAGGTAGTTCGGAGGCTGGCGCCGGTCCGGGTTGAGGCCGAACACCCGGTCGGGCAAGAGGTCCGTGTAGTCGCCGACGTAGAACCGCTCGAAGAACGGCGGCGCGCCGAAGATGGCGCCGACCTCGGCGTGCAGGCCGACGACGTGACTCCACGGCAGCGACCACCACGCGCGGAGCTCGGCCTCGGCCTTGGCGAAGCCGTAGCTCGAGCCGAGCGGCGTGAGCCCGGCACCGAGCTGCAGCCCGGTGACCACCCCGCGCTTCGGCAGGAACGGCGTGTCGCGGGTGTCGTACACGACCCCGGCGCGCAGCTCCGAGAGCACGCTCACGCCCGGCTCGATGTCGAAGTCGATGGGCTCGCGCGTGGCGCCGCGCAGGTGCGACGCCACGGTCGGCACGATCGCCGCGATGCGCTCGAGCCGGTAGTCGAAGGAGAGGCGTGTCGCGACCGCGAGGTCGTGGCCGGCGCCGAGCGTGCCGCCGAGCCGCTTGTAGGCGACGACCGCGTAGTCCGTGACCGCGCGCTCCGACACGAGGCCGGGACTCTCGAAGGAGACCTGCCGGTTGCCGAAGAAGTCGCGCGCGTCGGCGTAGTAGAAGCTCGCGCTCAGGCTCCAGGGCGAGCCGAGGACGGCCGGATCCGCGAAGCGGGCGCCGAGGGTCCACTGATCGGCGGCGAGACCGAGGCGCGCCCCGACGAGGATGCCCGTGCCGGCGAGGTTCGTCTCGGCCGCCTCGACGCCCAGGAACGGCGAGAGCGGCTTGGCGTTGCCGTCGGCGTCCTCGTCGGCGGCGATGCCCATCGAGAGGTTCTGCACGACGAGCGTGTTGCGCTCGGTCACGTGCACCACGAGGACGGCGGCGCCGCGCTTGCTCCCCTTCTTGAGGCTCAGGCGCGCCGACGAGAAGAAGCCCGTGCCGAGCAGCCGGTAGCGGGTGAGCTCGAGCTCCTCGTCCGCGACGTCGAGCACGTCGCCGACGGAGAAGGGCACGAAACGCAGGATGACGGGAAGCGAGGTGCGCTCGTTGCCCTCGACCTCGAGGCCCTCGAGCGTGTACCGGACCGCCGCGGTCGCGACCGGCGCGGCCTCTCCATCGCCATCGCCATCGCCATCGCCATCGCCACCGCCGTTCGGCCCGGCCGCGGCCGCCGCCGCGCCCCCCGCCCCCTCGCCGTCGGGCGGTGCGTCGACGGGCTCGTCTCCCTCGCGCTCCGGCGCCGCGCGCTCCGGCGCCGCGCGCTCCGGCGCCTCGACGACGGGCTGGGCCGCAACGTCCGGCGCCACGCCGAGGACGAGCCACCACGCGAGCGCAGCGGCCGCCGCGGGGCGCAGGCACGCGTGCCGCGGGCGAGGGACCACCACGTCGGCAGCATAGCAAACTGCGCCGCGGAGCCCCCACTCCGCGGTGTCCGGCCGGGCCTTCGAGCACGCTCGCCACGCTCAACACGCTCACCACGCTCCCGCACCCTGCGAGGCCCCCGACAGCGACACAAACCCCCTGTCTTCCAGGAAGACAGCCTACTTCTGTCGCTCTCGCGCCCGCTCGGGGCCCCCGACAGCGACACAAACCCCCTGTCTTCCAGGAAGACGCGGCACTTCTGTCGCTCTCGCGCCCGCTCGAGGCCCCCGACAGCGACACAAACCCCCTGTCTTCCAGGAAGACGCGGCACTTCTGTCGCTCTCGCGCCCGCTCGAGGCCCCCGACAGCGACACAACCCCCCTGTCTTCCAGGAAGACACGCCACTTCTGTCGCTCCCCGCACCCTTCGAGGCGCCTCGCACGCCCATCCTGCTCGCGGTCTCAGTCGATCTCGACCTCGGCGATGCCGATCCCCGCGGCATCGACGCACGCGAGCGCCCGCAGGAGCGCGTGCCAGCCGTCCGGCCCGCCGTGGTACGAGAGGAGCCGGACGGCGATCTCGTCCTCGTAGGGGTCGGTCACGTCGACGAGCTCCGCGCCCGAGAACGGCACGTCGGGCCCGCCCGAAAAGGCCCCGGCGTGCGCGAGCTCGGCCCACGCGGTCGCCGCGGCGGAGATGGCCTCGAGCGCCCGCCCCTCGGCGTCCGGCGCGCGCAGCCGGACGAGCACCGAGAGCTCCTTCAGATACGTGTCGCGCGGCACGTCGACCTCGAAGGGCAAGGTCGGCTTCTTCGCGGGCTCGCGCGGGAGCGCCGTGACGCGCGTCACGAGCTCGCCCGCTCCGGCCTCCTCGGCGAGGGCGAAAGCGGACAGGCCGCGCCCGGTCCAGACGTGGGTGTCGGCCATCGCGACGAAGGGCGCGAGCACGCGCTCCGAGAACGCGGGGAGCGCGAGCGCGAACCGCTCGGTCACCTCGCCGTCGGCGACGTCCTCGCCGAGCGCCGTCGCCACGGCCGGGGCGCGCGTGCCGTCGGCCGAGAAGCACCCGACCGAGACCCCGGCCGCGTAGGCCTCGCACAGGCGCGCGATGCCGAAGCGCCGCGGGCGCGAGCGCGCGCCGGCGCCGGTGCCGGCGCCGGTGCCGGTGCCGGTGCCGCCGCCGGGGAGCTTCGAGACCCCCGTGACGAGGAGCCTCCGCGCTCGCACGCCGAGCACGAGCTCGAGCCGTCGGTCGTAGGTCGGGGGGAAGGGCTTTTCGGGGAACATCGGTGGGGCTCCTGTTAGCCGTTAGCTGTTAGCCGTTAGCTGTTAGCCGTTAGCTGTTAGCCGTTAGCCGTTAGCTGTTAGCAGTTGGCCGTTGGCCGTTGGCTCGTACCACCACGACGGCGCCGCTCGCGACCGGGCCGGTCGGCCAGGCGGGCGGGGGCGTGCCGGCCCAGACGACCGCGACGCTGGGCACGAGCTCGATCCGTCGGTCGCAGGTCGGGGGAAGGGCCTGTCGGGGAACATCGGTGGGACTCCTCGCTTCCCAAGTCCAAGCGATTGGCGGTTAGCACATGGCCCTTAGCCTAGGAATATCGCGATGATACGTGGCGTCACCGGGTCACCTGAAATGCGCATCGGGCGGAAACTGGAGAGGCGGGAGAACCGACAACACCGCGAGCCCTCTGGGCTAATAGCTAACGGCTAACGGCTAATCGCTACCACCACGACGGCGCCGCTCGCGACCGGGCCGGTCGGCCAGGCGGGCGGGGGCGTGCCAGCCCAGACGACCGCGACGCCGGGCTCCTCCGCGAGCCGCGCGAAGGCGCACCCGAGGGCGACCGCCGCGGTCGCGACACCCGTGTCGCCCGTCGACACGACCGGCAGGAGGCACTCCGGGTCGGAGCCGGCCGCCCAGAGCGCGCGCGTCGCGCCCACGACCCACGCCTCGGCGGCCGCGCGCTCGCCGTTGAGATCGACGAGCACCTCGCGGATGCTCGGGCGCGCGATCCCGGCGCGCGCGAGCGCCGCCTCGAGCGCGTCTTCGGGAGTCGGCGCGCAGGCCCAGCCCGGCAGGAGCGCGCCGCCGGTCACGCCGCCCGGGCCCCCATCCCCCGCACGCACCCGCTCGATCCACAGGCAGGCCGCGGCCTCGCCGGGCGTGTAACCCGTCGCCTCCTCCGGCCGGTGGAGACGCCCCGTGACATCGGCGAGCTCGAGGAGCGGCGGCTCGCAGCCGCTGTCGACCGCGACGACGACACAGAGGTCGCAGGCGTCGTCGTCGAGGAGCTCCGACACGACGTCGAGCGCACCGATCGCCGCCGCGCGATCGCCCGGCGCGCTGCGGACGACGAGGGGCGGGATGCCGCGCTCCCGAAGCGCGCGCGCCACGCGCTCGGGCAGGGCCTCGGCCGCGCGAGCGAGGCGCGCGACCTCGCTCGCGAGCGGCTCGAGCCAGGCCTGCACCGTCGGGATCCGCGGGCCACAGACGACGAGTCCGACACGCGCGCGCGAACCGTCGAGCGCGCCGAGCGCGTGGAGCGCGTCGGCACCACCCTGCGACGCCAGGCTCTGCTCGAGCACCGGCTCGACCATCGCCATCCAGCGCTCGAGGCCGGTGAGCGCGGGCACGACCGCACAGGCCGCGCGGATGCGTCCGCCGCGCAGGCTCCGGAGCTCGGTCGCGCGCACGCGCTTCACCGCGCACTCGATCGAGGCCCACGTGGAGCGGGCGTCGTGACCGACGGCCGTCACCGTCTCGGCGGCGCGCAGACGCAGCGTCACGGTCACGACGCGCGCCCCGCGCGGCTGAGAGCGCCTCGCCGGAGCACGAGGCCCGGGCGCTCCCTCGCACCCGCGCCCGCGCCCGCGTCCGCGCCCGCGTCCTGCACGCCGAGCGCGGCGAGCTCGATCTTCCGTCGCTCGACGATGCGCACGCGCGGCAGGTGGTCGAGCCGCTCGGTCACGTCCGCGCTCACGCGCAGCGTGACCACGAGCCGGTCGGCGTCGGGCTCGAGGAGCACGGTGTCGACGACCGGCACGTGCCACCGCGGCGCGACGAGGACGCGCACGCGCGAGCGCGGGAGCGCCGTCACGAAGGGCGCGCCGTCCGGCGCGGGCGTCATGCCCTCGAGCACGATGGGCTCGCCGCCGCGCAGGCCGGCCACGACGAGGTCCGACGGCGCGGCCTGGTAGAAGCGCGGGTCGAAGTCGCGCGGCAGGTGCGGGGCGCGGGTCCGGCGCCAGGCCTCGTCGTAGGTGCCACCGAGGGCGCGTCGCGGCGCCCAGTGCCGGGCGACGGCGCCGAACGCCGCGGGCGCAGGCCGATCGTCGGGCCGCGTGATGGCGGTCGTCGGATCCTCGACCGAGGCAAGGAGCGCGCCCTCCTCCACCGGCAGCCCGCGCCCCACCGGGTTCGCGTCGAAGGGGCTCCCGTGCTCCACGCCCCCGAACGCGCGCTCGAAGCCGAGCGGCATCCGCACGAAGGGCTCGGGCTCGCCCGGCACGAGCGCGTCGCCGCGCTTTTCCCAGCGCCGCTCACCCGTGACGAGGAGCTCGCGCTCGAGCGGCCCCACGCAGAGGCGCACCCGCATCGAGCGCGCGGGCTCACCGCGCACCGCCGCCGCCGCGTGGGCCGACGCGTGGCACACGACGTCGGTCCCGAGCTTGCGGGGCACGAGATCCGCCGGCACGCGCAGGGCCCCGGACGGCAAGAGCTCGTCCGCGAGCGCGATCTCCGCGGCCTCGACGGCGCGCTCGGTCGGGAGCTCGAGCGCCGGCTCCCCCGTCGAGAGCCGGTACGTCTGCTTCACGACGACGACGAGGATGTGGCGCTCGTGCTCGTCCGCGACGACCACGCCCGCATGCGGATGGAGGGTCAGGTTGTCGATCATGAGAGGGCTTTGCGCGCGGCCAGATCGATCATGCGAGGGCCTTGCGGGCCGCGAACAGGTGGTCGGGCCCCATCGAGAGCGCCCCGTAGCCCTCGCCCGGCACGAGCGCGTCGGGCACCTCGCAGGCGAGCGCCCGCGCCATCGCGTCGGCGCGCCGCTCCGGCTGGGTCACGGCGCGGAGCCACCCGAAGCTCATCGGCAGGCGCCCGAGCTCGACCTCGGCGTCGAGCGGCACGCCGAGGTGGTAGCGCTCGCCGCCGACGAGCGAGCTCGAGCGGAGGAGCGCGCGCGCGCGCTCGAGGTCGGGCTCGAGCTCGGTGTCCGGCAGGCTCGCAGGCGCGACGGTGACGTCCCCGGCGCGCGAGCTGCGCGTCGTCAGGGCGTCGAGCAGATCGCCCGACCGGCGCCTCGGGCTCGGCCGCACGCAGGGCTCCCCCGTGATGCAGCGGAGCGCATGCACGGCCGCCGCGCAGGTGCCGGGACGGTCGGCGCCCTCGCAGAGGTCCACGAGCCAAGGGAGCGCACGCGGATCGCCCGCGAGCCCGAGCCCGAGCACGTGGTCGTCGGCGAGGAGCGCCTCGCGCGCGCCCGAGAGGAGCACGTCCACGACCGCGGGGCCGCCGAAGAGGCCGAGCACGAGCGGATCGATCTCCGCATGGGCCGCGGCCTCGGCCACGCGCCGCGCGAGCCCGCCCGGCTCGGCGAGCCCGAGGGCATAGGCGCCGACGAGACGGGTCTCGACCTCGGGGTCCCGGAGCGCCTCGGTCGCGCCGCGGATCGCGAGCGGTGCCGTCTCGGGGTGCCGCGCCGCTGCGAGGAGCGCCGCGCGGCGCAGCCGCCCCTCGCCCCCGAGCGCCGACGCGAGGAGCGAGGGACGCACGGAGAAGCTCACGGCATCGAGCACGGCGGGCTCGACCGCGGCGCCGTCCTCGACGTCGTCGAGCCACCGCGCGACCGCCACCGGACCGTGCCGGAGCGCGTCGAGGAGCGCGAAGTCGCGCGTGCGCCGGACGCGAAGCTGCCCGCTCGCATCGCGGACCGATCCCGGAGAGAGCTCGAGGAGCGCGCGGAGAGCGCCGAGCCGCTGCCAACCCACGGCCGAGTGCAGGCGGAGCTCGGCCTCGCGCACGGCCCCGGCGCGCTCGCACGAGAGCGCCCGGAGGCGCTTCCGGATGCGACCGTCCGCGCGCCCGAGCGCCTCCGGAAGGGCGCGCATCGAGAACACGAGGCCGCGCCGGAAGAGCCACGAGGTGCCGAGCTCGTCGAGATGCTCCTCGACGAGCCGGAGCGGCAAGAGCGCCCCAGTCAATTGATCTCCACCGAGCCGCCCTTCAGCTTGATGCTGCCGGCCGACTCGGTCGCGACGTCCGTCCCGCGCACCTCGACGCGCCCGTCCTTCGTGAGCTCGATCGCCGCGGCGCCGCACGCGAGCGTCAGCCGCTCGGTCGCGCGGAGCTCGAGGCGCCGCTCGGTCCCGCTCGAAGCCTCCTCACCCGGGGCCGCGATGCCGCGCCGCAAAAGGCCGAGCACGACCGGCGCGTCCGGATCGCCCCCGACGAAGGCGACGAGCACCGGCGCCCGCTCGCGCACGGCGTCGAGCAGCGCCGCCCGCGAGAGCTCGAGCAGGTGCTCCGCCGCCCGCACCTCCTCGCCCCCCGCGAGCGAGATCAGGAGCTCGCCCTCCGGGCTCAGCCCGAGGAGCGTGCCGCGCACCGGCACCGCCACGCGTTCGGCCTGCTCGGCGCGCCGCTCGGCGGAGCCAGGCGCCGCCGGCGCGCTCGGCCGAGCCGGTCGACGTGCATTGGACTTCCGTTTCGTGGGTCCCATTCGAGATTTCCTCTGCCTCGGCTCAGCGATCGAACCGCGTCATCCAGTCGTTCGCGGTCAGGATGCCGAAGAACGGCCAGTGCGTTTCGGCCCGGATGGGCTTCAGGACCTTCGCCACCTCGCGGTAGAGGGGGAGCGTCTCGCCGCGATTCACGTCGCCGAGGAGGGGCTCGGGGCCCGCCTGGATGAGGACGCCGTCGCGGATCGGGTGCAGGCGAATCTCTGCCGATAGCTTGGCGCGCAGGGTGGCCTCACCGCCGAGCTCCTCGAGAAGCACATGCGAGACGAGCGTGAGCCAGTTGACGCCCTTCAACTCCGTTCGACAGCAGCTCGCAGTTGCGCCCGGATAGTGGATCTCGAGCCCCTGAAACCGCATCGCAAGATGATGCACGGTCGCGGCGGTCGACTGCTCGTGCTCTTCGGACACGCCAAGCGAGTAGCCGGCATAGCCCTGCCACACGGAGAACCGCTTGGTCCAGTCGAGCGCGACTGCGAGAATTTCCGGGGCGGTGACAGCGCCGATCTCCCAGCTCGCTGAGGCATGGTCGACTGTCGTCCCCGCATAGTACTGCGAGCTCAGTTTGGCATAGAACTTCCACGCGCTCGCGTCGTGCCTGTGCGCGCCACCGTACGCGACCCAGTAGATGTCCCGGTGCTTCCGCTCGGAGTAGCGCTCGAGCGCGCGACGTGGGTATGCAGCGGTGCTCTCGTCGAACTTCCGGTACCGTTCGGTATCCCCGTCGGCGCTCCAGCGCAGGCACTCACCCCAGCGCCGAACGTAATCCTCGTAAACTGCCACGACGCCCTCGCGCATCTCGGCTGTGGCTTCGCGCGTGTAGAGCGAGAGCACGATGCACGGCGCGAGGCGGCTCGTGGCCTGCGCGATCAGCTCGTCGATACTCCCCATGGCGGTGCTCGGCTCAGCGATCGAACCGCGTCATCCAGTCGTTCGCGGTGAGAATGCCGAAGAACGGCCAGTGGGTCGACATGCGAATGGGCTTCAGGACCTTCGCCACCTCGCGGTAGAGGGGCAGCGTCTCGCCGCGATTCACATCGCCGAGGAGCGGTTCGGGGCCGGCCTGGATGAGGACGCCATCGCGGATCGGGTGAAGCAGGATCTCGGGGCTCAGGTTCGCACGCAAGACGTCGATCCCGCCCACGTGGCCGATGAGCGGGCCCGTGTAGCGAGGCGTGAGCATCTCGTTGGACACCAGCGTGAGCCAGTTGACGCTCTTCATCTGGGTCTGGCAGCAGAGTGCAGTGGTCCCCGGGCAGTGGATCTCCAATCCCTGGAAGCGCATCGCCAGGTCGTACACGAGCTTCGCCGTCATCTGCTCGTGCTCCTCGGAGACCTGAAGCGAGAAGCCCGCGTAACCGAAACGAAACGGGCACCGTCTGCCCCAGATGAGCGCCACCTCGAGGGCCTCCTCGTATCCTGGAGCCTCGGGCCCAATGGGCCAACTGGCAGACACGTGGTCCAGGGCGCTGACCGCCTCGGGCGACGAACGTAGAGTGCTCTTGAACTTCCATCCACTCGCGTCGTGCCGGTGGTTGCCACCGTAGGCGACCCAGCGAATGTCACGCCGAAGCGCGGCTCGGTCGCGGTCCACCGCACGAGCGGGGTATTGGGCGGCGCGCTCCTCGAATGCCCGGTAGCGGCCGGTCTCGTCTTCCGCGAACCAGCGCAGGTGGTCGCCCCAGCGCTTCACGTAGTCCTCGTACAGACCTACGACCGCGTCTCTTTCCCCATCCGTGCCGCCACGCGCGTAGAGGGAGAGTACGATACTGGGAGCCACCCGACTCGCAGCTGCCTGGAAGAGGTCGTCGCGTGATCCGTTCGTCATAGCGGTACCGGCACGGGGACTCGAGTCGCGAGGAAGATGAGGCCGGTGAGCAGGGCGCTGAGGGCAATCAGATCCTGCTGTTTCCAGCGCTCGGCGATTCTCTCCATTTCTCGCTGTCGTTGCCGTTCCTTCTCCTCTTCCTCGTCTTCTTCCTCGTCCGTTGCCTTCACCTTCACGGGGTCCTCGACGGGCACGCCCTCCCAACCCCCGCAGCCGCACGTGATCGAACTGAGCTCGACGACTGGTGCCCCACCTGCGATGGTCTTGTAAGCATCGTACTGCCCCTCACGCCACCTGTCTCCCTCGAACTTCGCCTCGAAGATAGCCGCGATGTTGCCTTGTACCGCGGGCTCGAGGGGATTCTTGACCATCACGATGTCGGGCCGGCGCGTCGGCGCGTAGACGCCATCGGGCCAGCCATCGAAGGAATCCCAGGGCGCGACCCACCACGCGGACTGCGGTAGCTCCTTGCCGAGCACGACTGCGGATTTCACGCCGCTCGGCATGGGGACGGGGATCGGCAACATGAGAAATGTGGGCTCCACGAGGAACCACGGTATGTACGAGTCGAAAGTGTACCCCTTCGGGGCGGGTCGCGGCATCGCCAGTGCCGCGTCGAGGCACGCCGTCTTCCCGCCCGTGTTCTCGCAGATGCAGAAGATGAAGCACAGCCCTTCGAGCGCGGACCGGGTGAGCGGATCCTGGCACAGCTGCTTGCTGTCCGTATTCGGCTCGCTCCCGTGGTTGTGCACCATCGGATCGAGCGCGCGCGGCGTCGGCTCGCCCTCGATGAGGACGTCGAAGGAGAAGTTCGAGAACGAGGCCTTGCCCTTCACGCGGCCCGAGATGATGCCGCCGCCCGTGCCGGGCTCGTCGCCGAGCGTCTCGGAGAAGTACGAGCTCGCCTTCATGACCGGCTGGTGGTCGCAGAAGACGCTCGCGGCCGTGGCGGCGGCGTACTTCGACAGGCCGACGTTCGCGTAGGGGATCGGCAGGTTCGCGTGGGGCGTGAGGCACACGTCGGGGAACGCGACCGACACGCCGCCCGACTGCTGGTGCACCACCGTGCGCCCGTTGACCGCCACGCTCACCATGGACTCACCCCGCGTCAGTTGATCTTCACCGTCCCGCCGATGACGATGACGTCGGCCCCCTTCACGACGACCGAGGCGCCGCCCGAGACGATGACCGTCCCGCCCGCCGTGATGTTCACGTCGCCCCCGGCCGAGAGGTTCACGTTGCCGGCAGCCGAGAGGGCGAGGTCGCCGCCGGCGTCGATGGAGGCGTTGCCGTTCGTCTTCAGGCTCGCGTCGCCGCCCGCCATGCCCATGGTGGCGCCGCCGGTCGTCTGGGTGATGTGCTCGTCGTCCATGCTCGTGCCCGTGCGCGAGGGCTCCTTCACGCGCACGACGTGGCGCTCGCCCACCTCGAGCTCGTCCACCTTGCCGACGGTCGCGCGGCGGTTCAGGCCGACGGCGAGCACCTGCTCGCCGTCGACCGCCTCGGCGTCGTCGTGCTTCACGAGCGCCTGCCGGTCGCGCTCGGCCTGCAGGTAGAGGAGCTCCTGGCCCTTGCCGTCCTCGAAGAAGAGCTCGTTCGCGCCCTCGCCGCCGGGGCTCGAGCGGGTGCGCAGGCCCGAGCGCGTCTTCTGCGCCGGGAGCGGGTACGGCGGCGGGTGCGTCGCGTTGTACAGGCAGCCGGCGACGACGGGCTCGTCGGGGTCGCCGCCGAGGTAGCCGACGACGACCTCCATCCCGACGCGGGGCACGACTTGCGCGCCGAAGCCCGTCCCCGCCCACGCCTGCGCGACGCGCACCCACGCCGAGCTCCGGTCGTCGGGCCGCTCGGCGCCGGCCTCGAGGTCCCAGTGGAAGCGGAGCTTCACCCGGCCGTGCTCGTCGGTGTGGATCTCCTCGCCGGGGGGGCCCACGACCGTCACCGTCTCGAGCACCTGCACGAGGCGCGGCCGGGGCGGGCGGGGGCGCAGGGGCACCGCGGCCGGCACACAGGTGAAGCGGTTCTGGTAGGTGGGGCGCCCGACCGCCATGGCCGGGGCGACCCCGTCGTGCTCGACGCTCCGCACGGCGTAGGCGGCGGCATGCTCCGGGACGAGCGCCTCGCGGAGCACCATGCGCCGGCCGGGGGCGAGGCGCGGGCACGAGCTCTCGCCCTGCCCGACCGCGGCGTTGCGCCGGAGCTCGTCGAGGAGCGTGACCGCCGGCGTCGGGCGCGGCCGCGCCTCCTCGAGCTCGGGCTCCGGGAAGTACGAGGCGTCGAGCGGGAGGCGCGCCGGGCGTGCTCGGCCCGAGCCCGCAGCGTCCGTGAGTGGCACGAGCGGTCTCCGGAAGTCGTAGCGGCGACTCACGGCCGCCGTCGGGCGCAGGCGCCGCTCGAAGGCAAAGCGCTCGACCGCCTCCTCCCCGCCCGTGAGCCCGCCCCGCGCCTGGTGGGGTCGCTCCGCGAGCTCTTCGCCGCCGTCGAGGGGCGCGTAGTAGTCGGCGGTGTCCGAGAGCACGAGCACCTCGCCCTCGCCACGACCCGTCACGTTCACGTCGCCGCCCGCGTCGGCCGGGTGGTCGAAGTAGAAGAAGATGCCCTCCTCGGCGCAGAGGCGCGCGACGAAGGCAACGTCGGTCTCGCGGTGCTGCACCACGTAGGCGCGCTTCGGGTAGGTCCCCGCGAGCCGCAGGCGCAGGGGCACGCCCCGCTCGGTCGCGAGCGCCGTGACGACCTCGACCGCGGTCGCGTCCTGAAAGATGCGGCTCGCACGCCGCAGCCGCCCGAGCGCGAGCCGGGGCACGAACCGCACGACGTAGTAGCGCGAGCCGTCCCCGGCGACGCCCTCGGCGCGCACGCGCACGACGACACCGTGCAGGGCCCGCGGCCCGCGCGCGGCCCGCACGAGCACGGTCGCCGGCCGGCCGAGGATCTGCGCGTCGAGGTCGCCCGTATGGTGGCAGGTGATGCCCACCTCGAAGCGATAGAGCTCGTTCACGGCCTCGCGCCCCCGGAGCCAGCGCACGCTGACCGAGTCGGGGTAGAAGGTCGCGAAGCTCACCTCGAAGGGCGAGGGCTGAAGGTGCAGCGACGGCGGGGCAGCACCAGGCGGCGCAGGCGGACCAGGTGGAACGTGCATCATGGCAAGCGTCCTCGCGCGCGCTCGGCCTCGAGCCAGGCGCGGTACTCGGCGATGCGCGCCGCGAGCGCGCTCGAGAGCGCGCGATCTCGCTCGGCGCGGGCGCGCCACACGGCGTCGAGCGCCGCGCAGGCCTCGGAGGTGCCGACCCCGAAGCGCACCGCGAGGGCGGCCGCGTGCCCTGGCGCCTGCGCGCGCGCGGCACAGAAGGACGCGTACTCCTCGAAGGTGAGCTCGCGGGGCGCGGGACGCGACACCGGTGCCGGCTCGGGCGGGCGCGACGGGGGCGCGCTCGGCCCGAACGGTAGGACGGTTCCGAGGTCGGGCAGACCGTGGAACGCGGAGGTCTCGTCGAGCTCGCTCCTCGGAGCGGGCTTGCGGCTCGGCGGCTCGACCGGGGTCGACGGCGGCGGCGCGGGGCGCGAGCCCTGGAACGGCATCGCCGCGCGCACACGGGCCAGCAGGGCGGGATCGAGCGCCTCGGTCTCGAGCTGGACGGGCGGAGGCGCCGTCGGAGCGACTGGCGCGACCGAGGCTACCCAGGGTGAGGGGCGCGCGGGTGCGAGTGCGGGCGCGGGGGCGGGGGCGGGCGCGGGCGCGAGTGCGGGCGCGGGAGCTGGCACGGGGTGTGCGGGGGGGGTAGCGGCGGGAGCGGAACGTCCTCGCCGGCGACCGTGCGCGGGGCGCGGATCGCGGCGCCGCCGAGGGCCGCCCACGCGGCGTCGATGCGGCGCGCGGAGCCGGCGTCGGGATGCTCGAGCTCGGCGGCGAGGGCGCCGAGGATGTCGCGCAGGCGCGCGAGGTCTCGGGGCTCGAGCGGCGCCGGAGCCGGGAGCTCACCGGGGCGCGACGACCACAGGCGCGCGAGCTGCCGCCCGGCCGCCCGCGTGAGCGGCGCCGTGGGGTCGTCGGCCGGAGGGTCTGCGCGGGTCGCGCTCACGTGCCTCGGACATACCACGGACCCGCACGCGCGAGAGCCCGTGTCTCGTTGCCATCGACCTCGATGCCCTCGTGCGTCCGCGCCGCCGGTTCGGGCGCCGCGCCATGGTACGCTCGTCACGCCATGGTCGCCGCGCGCAAGCTCGATACGACGATCTACCCGCAGAGCGATCACATGGGCGAGGGCGAGCTCCAGCAGCTCATCGACGAGTCGCTGCGGCCGGAGCTCGCGCGCTTTCTCGCGTCGCTCCATCGGGTCGCGCACGTCGGCTCGAACACCTTCATCTACTACCGGCAGTTCGACTCGTCGAAGCGCATCGCGCCGGACATCTATGTCCTGCCGAACGTGGCGCAATCGAGCATCGCCCGGAGCTGGAAGCTCTGGGAGCTGCCGGCGCCGCCGAGCTTCGCCCTCGAGGTCGTGTCCCTCGATGTCGACAAGGACTACGTGGAGGCCCCCGACATCCACGGGCGCATCGGCACGAAGGAGCTCGTCGTCTTCGATCCGGAGTGCGGGAGCGATCGCGAGCGCGTCCTGTGGCAGGTGTTTCGCCCCACGCGCGGAGGCACGTTCCGCTTGGTCGAGCGCACGGGCGCCGACCGGGTGCGCTGCCGCGAGCTCGGCGCCTTCCTGCGCGTCGTGGGCGCCGGTGCCACCCTGCGCGCGCGTGTGGCGACCGGCCCGCGCGGCGATGCGCTCTTCCCGACCGAAGCCGAGACCGAACACGCCGAGAAAGAGCGCGAGCGCGCCGAGAAGGAGCGCGAGCGCG
>JACRDA010000277.1 GCA_016212965.1 Myxococcales bacterium | reverse complement strand
CTGCGGCGGCGGCGGCTCGGCGAGGGGCGGGGCGTCGGGCGGCGGCGCGGGCGGCTCGGGGGCCGGCTGCGCTGCGACGGTCGAGGCGAACAGCCCCGCGAGCGCACCGACAACGAGCGCGATGCGGGTCCGAAGCTCACGCTGGACGTGTCTCATGGTCTCCTCGTCGCCCCCGGCTGCTCGCGGGCCCGTGGCCCGCGCTCCATGCGCGCAGGTGCGCGCCACTGCGTACTCCGCGCCTCGCGAGTTGCAAGGGCTGTCGAGCGGGCGGTCGCTGCACGACCGTCCTTCGCGCGACAGCCTAAGCGCGGGAGCTTGACTTCGCAACGACTGGTTGCCATTATTTCGAGGCGCGCTGGGGTGCGGCCGGGTGGCGGCGAGCCCGCGCTTCCGGGAGCATGCACACGCGACGAGAGCGAGCGGCGCGCCGCACGCAGGGAGTCCGACCAGCCGGGCGGGCCGCGCGCGTGGTGCAGCAGGTCCTCGAGGCGACGGCCGAGATGCTCGGCCTGAGCGGCTACGCCGGCCTGCGGATCGAGGACGTGGCGAGTCGCTCCGGCGTCAACAAGACGACGATCTACCGCCGCTGGCCGACGCGGCAGGAGCTGGCGGCGGCGGCGCTCGCCTTCGTGGCCGAGGAGCCGCCGCTGCCGGACACCGGGACCCTGCGGGGCGATCTGCTCGTCGAGGCGGAGCGCACCCTCGCCGCGGCCTCGTCGCCGGTCGGGCGGGGCTTTCTTCGCATGATCCAGACCGAGCGGGCCGAGGCCGAGGTCGAGGCGCTCGCCCGCGGCCTGCGCGAGCGCGTCGTCGCCCGGCGCACGCGGCTCATCGTGCGCGGCGTGGAGCGGGGCGAGCTGCCCGCGGGCACCGATCCCCGGCTCCTCATCGAGCTCGTGTTCGCGCCGATCTTCGTGCGGCTCGCGTGCCTGCGCGAGCCCGTGGAGGCGAGCTACCTCGCGCGCGTCATCGACCTCGTGCTCGCGGGCGCACGCGCGCGCTGAGGCGCACCGCTCAGGGGTGCACGAACACGACGGTGCCGGTGAGCGGCTCGGCGGCGCTGTGCCAGCCGGCCGGTACCGGCGGGTCGGTCCAGAAGAACAGGCGGCGCGCGTCCTCGGGGCTCAGGTTGATGCAGCCGTGGCTCTTCGGGCTGCCGAACTTGTCGTGCCAGTAGGCGCCGTGCAGGGCGTAGCCCTCCTCGAAGTACTGCACGTAGGGCACGTCGCGGAGCTCGAACTCCTCACCGACGACCTTGGAGTCCATCGTGACCGACACGAACTTCGTGTGGACGCGGAAGATGCCCTTCTTCGTCGCGGTCGTGTCCTCGGCGTCGGCGAGCCCCGCCTCGCCGCTCGAGACCAGGGTCGTGTAGACGGCGCGCATGCCCTCGTAGGCGACCAGGGTCTGCTTCGTGATGTTGACGTCGATCCACTTCTGGCCGTTCTTGGCCCACTTCGGCCACTTCTTCGCCGGGTCCGTGCGCCCCGCGTGCCGGTCGTCGACCCAGAAGCCGTCGACGGTCTCGAAGTGCAGCACCTTCCCGTGGAACTTCTGCTTGCCCGTGAGCAGCACGGCGCTGCGCCACGCGAGCGGGCCGTCGTCCGCCATCTTCTTGCCGTCCCAGCGCCACTTCCGCGCCCCCTCGCGCCGCACGAGCGCGAACGGGAAGCGCACCGCCTCGGGCTCGGGGGTCGCCCCGTCGGCCGCGACGCGAAAGCCGTGGAACTCCGAGCCGCGGATGGGCCGGAACCGGTCGGCGGGCGCGACGAGCAGATCGGGCGTGACGTTGTAGCGCCGCCCCTCGGAGAGGAACGAATGGATGAACGAGCGCCCCGTGCGGCGCTTGGCCTCGTCCACCTTCACGGCGCTCGGGCTCTTCACGAGGCCGGACACGTTCGGCCCGACGCCGCCGTCCCGCAGGAAGAACGGCGCCTCGCCCGTCGTGCCCTCGGCGAGCGCCGCGAGCGCGTCGGGCGGCGTGCCCTCGGTCCAGCGCAGCCACACGTCGAGGCCGTAGCGCGCCCCGCTCACGGCGTCGTCGCGCCACTTCTGCAGGTGCTTGTCGAGGTTCGGCTCGTGCTCGGCGAGGTCGGCCTGGCTCGGGACGCGCGCGTACAAGGGGCCGCCGCGCGTCACGACCCCGTACATGTACGGCAGCCGCCGCGTGAAGTCGGGCGGCCGTGTGGCGCTCACCACCGGGTGGTCCACCGCGAGGGTGGCGCTCCCCTCGCCGACGCACACGTAGCCCGCCGGCTCGACGGCGTGCCAGCCCCCGGGGCAGCCGGTCGTGCCCGCGACCTCGGGCGACGCGGCGACGACCGCGCCGGCGCGCAGGGTACCGAGGCGGCTCGCCCCCGGATCCGGCTTCTTCTGCACCGGCGTGACCCACCCGAGCGCGGCGAGACGCACGCGCCCAGGCGGCAGGGGCGGCGGCGCGTGCACGGCCCCGTCGAGATCGACCCGGCGACTGCCCGCGACGACCGGGATCTCCGGCACTGCCGAGCCCGACGCAGACGGCTGGCCCGACGCGGCGCCGTCCGCCCCGGCGCCCGGCGGGCTCGCCGCGGGCTCGCTCGCGGCGAGCGCGGGCGCGTCGGCGTCGTCGTGGGCGCCCTTGCAGGCGCACGTCCACGCCCCCGGCCCGACGAGGGCGAGCAAGAGGCCGAAGCCGACGGAGCGCGAGGTCGGGCGCAGCATGGTGGAGGACCCGGCGACGGGCCGACTTCTCCCACGAGGACGGGCCGCGGCCAACAAAGCCGCGACGCCGCTAGCGGCGGCCGAAGCGCACGAGCAGGCCGAGCCAACCGCGGCCGAGGTACAGGAGGTTGATGGCGGCGTAGAGCCAGAAGAAGAGGTCGAGCCGCCCGACCGCCGCCCAGAGCCAGATGTGGCTCGGGTAGTGGTTGAGGAACTTGAGGAAGGTCGTGACGCCCGCGACCGCGAGCGCGGGGAGCGTGCGGGCCCGCGCGTGGGCCACGGTCTCGTAGTGGGCCTCGACCGGCGTCTCGCGCCCCGCGATCTCCGGGTGCCGCAGGAAGTTCGTGAGCGAGGTGGCGCTCGCGATGATCGCGACGGCGGCGACGGCCCCGACGAGGAAGCCGGGCGCGCCGGCGGGCCACTCGGCGAGGTCGAGCCCGTAGCCGCCCGCGCGCCACGCGCGCAGGCCGAGCGCGCCGGCCAGCAACACCGCCTTGATCTCGTCCGTGAAGAAATCGAACAGGTGCCCTTGCTTGCTGGCGAGCTTCTTGTGGCGGGCGAGCATCCCGTCCGCGCAGTCGAACAGGTACGACAGCTCGAGCACGCCCACGGCGACGAGCCCCCCGGCGAAGCTCGGCAGCGCGACGAACAGCGCCGCCGCGCCGACGAAGATGGCGAGGTTGAGGATCGTGATCTGGTTCGGCGTCGCGGGCGTGCGCGCCAGGCCCACGACGACGAGCGCCGCGACCGGGCGCATCACGTAGGTGTTGAACAGCTGGTCGTGCTTCTTGCGCGTGGCGAGATAGACGGCCTTGGCGCGCGCGAACATGGCGGTGCCGAGGCGTCGCCCGGCCGCGCGCCGGGCGCAAGCGCCCCGCCTGCCGTCACTCGAGGAGCGAGGCGACGTCCTGCGCGACCTGCTCGGCGCTCGCCTTCGCGAGCGTGCCGGGCAGGCGCAGGAGCGCGCTCGTCACGAGGTAGTCGTCGCCGCGCCGGTAGAGCTCGGTGAAGCCCGCCACCTCGCCGCGCCGCAGGTACTCGACGCGCACGACGAGCTCGGCCTCGCCTTTGTCCTCGACGAACGCGAGCGGGCGCAGCTTGTCGAGCTTGTCGAGCCAGTTGCCGATCTTCTCGTCCTTCTCGTCGGGCTTGTCCTTGGCGGCCCAGAAGCGCCGCCCCTCCGGCCCGCCGCGCACGATCTCGCGCGTCCGCCCGTCGGCCTTGACGCGCACGCCGTCGAGGGTCGGGTCCGAGAGCTTGAGCTCGTTCAGATCCTGCTGCTTCAGGCGCGACGCGCCGGCGTCGAGATCGCGCACCACGCTGCCGTCGATGGTGTAGACGCGACCGTCGGCCGTGTTGCGCACGTAGCGGTCGCCTCCGCCCGGTGTCGTGCCGCCGACCTCGAGCTCGTAGCTCGTCTCGCTCACCTGCACGCGCAGCGTACCGAAGGGCTTGTCGAAGCCGAAGACCGCGAGCCGCTCCTCGTCGAGGTCGCGGATCTCGTGGCGGGCGACGAGCGGGGCGAGCTTCTCGCTGAGCTTCTGCGCGACGCCGACGGACACGAAGACCACCTCGGGCTTCGGCGCCGCGCCCGCGTCGGGGGCGCCCGCGTCCGGCGTCGCCGCGGCCTCGAGCGGCTTCTCGCTCCCGCGGTACCACTGCCCGGCTGCGTCCACCTGCGACTCGAGGGTCACGCGCTTCTTCTTGGTCTCGAGCTCCACGCGGCGCACCGCGGTCGGCTTGCCGGCCCAGAGCTCGACGTCGGTCGGCCCCTTGACGCGCGCGCCCGCCGCCTCGGGCCGCGCCTTCATGAACGCGAGCACGGCCGCCAGGACGAACAGCAGGCCGTGCAGCCACAGTCGACGTAGCTCTCTCACTTGCGCCTCCCCTGGCTCTTGCCGCTGCGGCGCTTGCCGCCCTCGGGCGCCGGCTTCGTTGTCTCGGGCTCGGGCTCGGGCTCGGGCTCGTCGGGCTCGTCCGCGCTGCCCGCGTCGTCCGGGCCCGCGCTCGCGTCGCCCGCGTCACGCTCGTCGCGCGCGGCGTCGCCCTCCCCGCCTGCGTCGGCCTCGGGCTCGGCCGCGTCGCCCGCGGCGGCAGGCTCGCCCTCGTCGGTGTCCGCGACGACCGCGCCGCGCGGAGCGCGTGCCTCGAGGTCGCGTGGACGGTCGGCGGCACGCCCCGCCCCGGGCGCCCCCTCGCGCCGGGAGCGCCGCGCGAGCAGGAAGCCGAGGCCGCCCACGAGACCGGGCACGCCCACGATGCAGAGATAGAACCACAGCTGGTCCGAGCCCTTGGTGTGCTCGATCGGCACGTCCTCGGTCGTCTCGACCGCGCCGATGAAGCTCTCCTCGCCGCCGAGCCAGCGCACCGAGTCACCGAACAGGGCACCGTTCGCAGTGAGCCCCACCTGCCCTTGCTGTCCCATGCCGACGATCCAGGCGTCCGCGAAGGCCTCGGCGTCGCCGACGACCACGGCCCGCATCTCGGCCGTGGCGCTCGCGGGCGCGCCCTCGGGTGGCGTCACGGCGCGCGACACGGCGGCGACCAGGTTGTAGGTCGCCTGCTTCTCCGCGTCCTTGTCGAGCTTGAAGTTGCCGTCGAGGTCGAGCCAAGTGCCGGTCATGGCCTTGACCGTGAAGTCGATCTTGTAGGCCTCGTCCTTCGCGTCGAGCTTGTCGAGCCCGGCCGCGCCGTAGAAGAAGACCGCGCCCTGCTTGCCCGCCTGGCTCACCGTCGACACCGACGGGTGGGACGAGAACCGGTCGGTGCCGATCGAGGCCCGGTCGGCGTCGTTGCGCCGGAGCGGCCGGTAGTACTTGTCGTTGCAGAGCGTGCCCTTCTGCCACGAGAGGCCCGCGAGGCCTGCGAGCGGCGCCTGGTCGACGCCGCCCTCGGGATCGAGCGCCAGAAAGAGGCGCCCCCCCCGGTCGGCGTACGCTTCGAGCGCCTCGAGCTCCTCCGGCAGGAAGGGCTTCCGCGGGCCGATGACGAACACGACGGTGGCGTCGTCGGGGATCTCGCGGCCGAGCCCCTGCGCCATGCCGAGGTCCTTCACGAGGTAGCCCTGCCACTCGAGGACCTTCTTCAAGGCGCTGCCGCCACGGCCCTCGGCGCTCTCCTTCACGGTGTTGAGCTCGTCGTGGCCGACGGTGAGGTAGGCCGTGCGCTTCGGTCGCACGACCGCCAGGAGCGCCTTCTGGAACTCGCCGTCGAGGGTCTTCAGCTTCGGCTGCGCCTTCTTGAGCTCCACGTCGAGGTCGAAGGTCTGCTTCTGGTCGGCGTACGCGACGACCACCGTGCCCTTGCCGGTCCGCGGCGTGACGCTCGCGGCCTTGGCCTCCTCGGGGTAGAGGTCGGGGTCGACGACCCGCACGTCGATGAGGTCGCTGCCGCCCGCGAGGTCCCGGAGGTACTTGTGCACCTCGGCACCGACCTCGTTGAGGTCGGGGAAGAAGGCCGTCACCTTGAGCGGATCCTCGAGCGTGGCCACGATCTTGCGCGTGGACTCGCCCGGTTTGGCGGTGCGGAAGTACGAGAAGTCGACCTTCACGTCCGCGCGCCCCGCCGCGAAGGTGAAGAGCGCGCCGTAGGAGGCCGCGAGCGCGAGCGCTATCCCCGCCGAGACGGCCGCCATCACGCGCCGGGGCTCGACCCGCGCCGCGCGGTGCTGCCCGGCGAGCGCGATCTCGGCGAGCAGGGTCGGCAGGAGCGACATCAGCATGAGCACGACCCAGCCCACACCGACGACGTCGCCGAAGACGTCCTGCGCGCCCGCCTTGGCCGCGCCGATGCCGAGCATTTCGCGCCCCGCGGCCGTGGCGGCGAGGCAGAGCGCGAACGCGACGGCGCCGACGACCGCAAGCACGAGCAGGGCGAGGCTCGGCCGCTTGCGATCGCCCGTCGCCAGGACCCAGAGGGCCACGCGCCAACCGACCACGGCGAGCGTGGCCGCGGCGACGAGCGCCGTGAGCGCCGGCATGCCGGCGATGCGCTCGCCGAGCAGCAGGAGCAGCCAGCCCACGACGGAGAGAGCCGCCGCGTAGGGGCTCGTGTGGGGCGCGCCGCGCGGCGCCGCGCCCGGAGCGGAACGGGTCTTCAGCGCCATCGGCGTGCCTCCAGGGTCTTCTGCGCCGCGAGGAGGAAGAACACGGTCACGGACAGGTAGTAGGCGACGTTCTCGAGCCTGAGGACGCCATCCATGAAGTCGAACTGGCGCTTGTGGTGCAGGGCGAGCCCGTTGACGAAGTCCTTCACCGGCGGATCCGACACGCGCGCCACCCACCACAGGAGCAGCATGGCCGCGACCATGACGGCCGCGAGGATGACGGCGACGAGCTGCGTGCGGGCGAGGCTCGAGGCGAAGATGCCGATGGCCGTCACCGCCGAGGCGAGCAGGGCGATGCCGAGGTAGCCGATGGCGATGTGCCCCACCGACACGCGCCCGCGCACGAAGATGAGCGCCGGCATGTAGAGAGTGAGCAAGGTGATCGCGAGCACGGCCACCATCACGCTCAGGTACTTGCCGAGCACGATCTGCCGGTCCTTGAGCGGGGAGGTCTTGAGCAAGACGAGCGTCGCGTGCTCCTCCTCGTGGGCGATGAGACGCATCGCGAGCAGCGTGCAGCAGAACATCGTCACGCCCGACAGGCCGTAGAAGAACTGCTGCAGCACGAAGGCCGAGTAGCGCTTCGCGCCGGCCTCGCCGACCGCGTAGGCGACGAACAAGAGGCCGTCGACGAGCAGGGTGAGGGCCGCGAGCAGGTAGCCGACCGGCGAGCGCAGATACGCCCAGAGCTCGCGCCGCGCGACCAAGAGAACGCCGCTCATGCCGCCACCTCCTTCACGCCCGCGGCCGCGCTCTTGCCGAGGCCCGCGAGCGACAGGAACAGATCCTCGAGCTGCCGCTCGGCGCGCGACAGCTCGAGCACGCCCACGTCGGCGTGCACGAGCGCGGCGCACAGGGCCTCCCGCACGTCGCGATCGGAGGCGACGCGCAGCGTGAAGACGCCCGCATCGTCCTGCGCCGGACCGTGGGGCGCGCGGGCCGCCGCGAGGTTGCCGATCGCCTCGACGCGCGTCACGCCGGCCGTGGCCGCCGCCGCGCGCTCGGCCACCGCGGGGTCCCCGCGCAGCGTGAGCGCGAGCGTGCCGCGGATCTGGTCCCAGCCGGCGTCGCGCACCTGGCCCGCCACCATGACGAGGATGCGGTCGCAGGTCTCGCTCACCTCGGGCAGGATGTGGCTCGACAGCACGATGGTGTGGTCGCCGTGGAGCGAGCGGATGAGCTCGCGCATCTCGACGATCTGGACCGGATCGAGCCCGCTGATCGGCTCGTCGAGCAGGAGCAGGCTCGGCCGGTGCACGATCGCCTGCGCGATGCCGAGGCGCTGCCGGTAGCCGTGCGAGAGCGTGCCCACGAACTGACGCCGCACCTCGCCGACGGCGGTCTGGTCCATCACCTCGCGCACGCGCCGGGCGGTCTTGTCGTCGGCGGGCATGCCGCGCAGGCGCGCCGTGAAGCCGAGGTACTCCTCGACGCGCATCTCGTCGTAGAGCGGTGGCCGGTCGGGGAGGTAGCCGATCTTGGGGCGCACCCGGTCCGGATCCTCCACGAGATCGACCCCGTCGATGCGGATCGTGCCGCTCGTCGGCAACAGATCGCTCGACAGCATCCGGAGCGTCGTCGTCTTGCCGGCGCCGTTGAGCCCGAGCAGACCCACGATTTCGCCGCTTTCGATGTGGAGCGACAGGGGCCCGACCGCCCGCCGCTCGCCGAAGAACTTGCTGAGCTCGCTCACGTCGATCATCGCGCTGTCACCCGGCCCATCCTCTCGTCAGCCGCCACGGCGGCCGCGCGCCGAGGGGCGCCGCCGCACCCGGCGCTCGCCGCCGGTTTGCTCCGCCCCGCCGCGCACGTCGCGGCACGCCGGCGCGTTATGGTCGAAGCAAACCCACTTTTGCAAGCATTTTCATGGCGTTGGATGGCGCCCGCCGACTCCATCCGGCGTCCGAACGGCCTCGGAACCCGCGAGCTGGCCGGTCTATTCCATGCGGCGAGCGGGCATTCCGGTGCCGCCGCGGCACCCGCCCTCACGTGCAACGCGAGGTCCGCCACCACAAAGAAAAAAGGGCGCCACTCGCATCGAGTGGCGCCCGCCGATCCATCCTCGTGCCCGGCCCGCCGTCGGGTCTTCGAGCTCGATGGCCTTCCCCAGGCCGCTTCGCGCCGTCTGCAGCGGGCCGATTGCTGGCCACGCCTGCAGGAGTCTATTTGACACAGATCATGTCAATTGTCCAGCACAGCGGCACAGCCAGTTGACGGCCGTCAAATGGACTCAGGTGAGGATCCGCAGGTTGTGGGGGGTCTGCAGGTGGAACGGCGCGAGGAGCGGGCTCTCGGCGACGCCGAAGTAGGCCCGCAGCTCCTTGTGGATGTCGGCGTGCTGGATGTCCACGCCGGAATCGTCGTCGACGACCGCCATCGAGGTCTCGTTCACCGTGCGGTAGTTGAGCTCCGCGTCGGTCGCGCCCACGACGCGGTTGCCCTGGAAGTCGACGCCCCAGATCATCGCGGACGTCACGCTCCAGTGGTCCTTGCCGTTGCCGCTGTTGTAGTCGGGTGTGCGGCCGAAGTCGGAGCTCACGAGCACGACGAGCTCGTCGCGGATCCCGAGCTCCTCGGCACGCTGGAACAGGTACGACAGGCCGGTCACCGCCGAGGCGAGGTTCGGGATGTGCACGTTGTCGTGGTTGCCGTGGGTGTCGAAGCCGCCGCGCCCCATGGTGCACGACACGCTGAGCCCGGCCTTGTAGGCGGCGAGCGCGACCTGCGCCTGCCGCTCGAGGTCGACGTTGCTCAGCGGATCGGGCAGGTACTGGAGGATCTCGCTGAGGGTGTCGGTCTGCGTCCGCGCCGTGTAGAGCAGGTTCTGCGCCTGGCGAATGCGGGGCAGGCGCTGCGCCGCCATCACACGCTCGAGCCGCGCCTTGCGCGCGTCGCGCACGAGGTCGAAGGTCGACGGCAGGTGGTAGGCGCGGCTGTTCGGCAGATCGTTGACGTCGATGACGTTCGGGTAAATGACCTCGAGGAGCACGCCGAGGTTGCCGAAGCTCGCCGCGCCGACGAGCCCCGCGGTCTCCATGTAGCCGCCGTTGCCCACGAAGGACATCGGCTTCGCCGCGGCGTTCACCCCGGCGATCACGGCGGCGAGGGCCGGGAAGCCCTCCTTCATGTCGCCGGCCGCAGCCGCGCGCTGCCCGATGTCGTGGGCGTTCGTCTTGCCGTTGATGCCGTTGACCACGACGAGGTTCGGGTAGAGCTGCGAGAAGAACGCCGCGTTCTCGAGGCTCGGGGCGTAGGGGATGTTGCCGGCGCTCAGGATGTCGTCGGGCCCGTAGGTGTGGTTCACGCCCGTCGGGTTGGGGGGCGCCGTGTCCCACCCTTTGGGGTCGCAGAGCAGCGTGAAGTCGCAGCCTCCGTCGAGGAAGAAGTTCACGAAGAAGCGCGGTTGGCCGGCCGCATTGGCGGCGCGCTGACCGAACGGCATCCCCGTGGCGACGACACCGAGCCCCGCCACCGAGCACAGCTTCAGGAAATCGCGGCGATCCATGAGCTATTCTCCCGTCACTCGTAGAGGAACTTGTAGTCGCCGAGGTAGTAGCTGACGACGGCCATCCAGGCGCGCAGCACGTACGTCTCGTCGCTCTGGATCTGGAGATCGTCCGGGTACTCGACGCCGGTGTAGAAGTCGCGGAGCGCGCGGCACTGGTAAGGCAGATCCGTCGAGAGCGGCGTCGGGCTCGCCGGATCCATCGCCGCGCGGCCGTCGCGCCACACCTGGAGGAAGAGCGCGTAGGTGGCCTCGACCTCGTCGGGGTTGGCTGGCTCGCCGAGCAGGCGCTCGTGCAGCCGCGCAATGCCGGTCTTGATGGCGGCGATCGCGCCGTCGACCGGCAGGTCGTTGTCCGTGTAAGGTGCGAGGTCCCGCAGGTCCTGCGGCGTGCCGCCGACCTCCACGAGCGGGAACAGCACGCGCTCGTCGGGGCTGCGCACGAAGTCCTGGGGCACGGCCGCGCACGCCATCTCGTTGCCCATGCGGTCGGCGACGGCGGCCATCAGGCCCGTGGCCTCGCGCGTGCGCCGGGTGCTCTGCACGCTGTCCTGGCCGCCGTAGAAGAGCAGGTAGTTGCCGTCTCGACCCGGCTCGCGCGGGAAGAAGTCGAGGTTCGGACGCTGCGGCCCCTCCGACCACGGCAGGCCGAGGACGGCGGCGATCTTGTGGTGGAGCTGCTCCGGCGTGAGCAAGTGTCCCATGCCGACCTCGGCGAGCGAGGCCTCCTGCTCCGGATCGAGCGGCAGCGCGTCCCGGGCGCGGAAGTACGGGCTGAGCACGAGCTCCTTGACGAGCACGCGGAGGTCGAAGCCCGACTCGGCGAAGTTGTTCGCGATGAGCCGCAGCGTGTCCGCCTGCGTCATGAACGAGCGGAAGAGCTGCTGGTAGTTGGGGTCGCCGAGGTCGTTCGGCGCCGTCACCGGCCGCCGGCCCGTGAGCCCCTCGTAGATCATGTACGTCGCCCCGATGCGGAAACGCTCGTCGGCGGCGATGCGCTCGCCGAGCCACTGCGTCCCGCGCCAGAGCTCGCTCTCGGGCATCAGCTCGTCGTTGAAGCCCGGCGCGAAGTTCTCCGGATACCACTTCTCGCTGCCGTCGATGCTCCAGGACATCGCGGGGTCGTAGTCGCCGCGCGGCCCCCACGACATGAACGCGGCCGCCATCGGGTCCATCACCTTGTGGCACACGAAGCAGGCCGGCTCGTCGCGCGTCGGGTTGATGGCGCCGAGCAGCGCCGACGGGTCGACCGCCTGCTGCGCGACCTTCAGGATGTCGAGCCCGAACGCGAAGTAGAGCACTTCGCGCACGCGGTGGCGGTTGCGGTTGGTGTCGGTCGTCGTGTGGCGGCTGAGGAACATCGGCGAGGTGAGGATGCCGGCGTGCGGGAACGCAGCGCCGTCGGGCAGCGTGAGCCGCGCCTCGGCCCACTCGAGCGGGTTGTCCGGGTTCTGGAACTCCGCGGTCGCCGCCACGCCGAAGGTGCGCGCCGATAGCGGCGTCACCATCATGTAGTCGGCGGTCACGACCTCGGTGAAGGGCCGGTTCTGGCGCACGACGTGCGCGATGAGCTCGAGCGGCTCGCGTGCGATGCCCCAGTCGGTGAAGCGCCGCAGCTCGTAGCTGTCCTGCAAGCCGTACTTCTGGAGCAGCGTCTTGTCGGCCGCCTGGAACCAGTAGGGGTCGACGTACACGCTGTCGTTGATGACGTCGGAGGCGCCCTGCGACAGGTAGAAATCCGTGTGGAGGTAGTCGTTGTAGGTGGTCTTCAGGAAATCGTAGAAGTGCTCCTCGGTCATGAGCCCGTCGAGGGCCTGGCCGAGCGCGTTCATGCCGCCGTCGCGCACGAGCGCCACCTCGTCCGCCGTCGGCAGGCGGCCGGCGAGGATGATGGCCGCCTTGCGCAGCGTCTCGACCGGGCCGGCGAGCTCCACTCGTGCGAACGGGTTCGTGACGACGGGCTCGCACTGCTCGCCGTTCTCGAAGTGGTCGACGAGCGTGGAGAGCACCTCGTACTCCGCACTGTCGAGCTGCACGACGCGCCCGCCCTTGTGGGCCACCTGCAGCGTCGGCTTGAGCAGCAAGATGGACGTGCCATCGCGCTCGAGCGCCGAGATGCGCTCGAGCACTGCCATGTCGTAGTCGATGAAGTCTGGCTCGGCCGAGCCCTTGAGGACGTAGTCGGTCGTGTTCGCGATGCCCGAGTTGCTGTGGCACGCGATGCAGACCTTGCCGATGACGGTGGGCCACGCGACCTCGGCGAAGTACTCACGCGCCGACACGCACTGCTCGGCGCTCTTGTCCGAGTCGCAGCCGGCGGCGGTCGCGCCACCCGCAAGCGCCAGCATCCCCAGGAGCCCCGTCGCCGCCATCCGGCGGCCGCGCCACACGCGTGCCTTCGTCATGGTGTGCCTCGCATCCCCGGTGCGCCGCCGCGGCGGCGTCCCAGCCCTCCGCCGAGGACACCGGAAACCTGCCGTATCGTCAATGCCAAAGGACCGACGGCACCGAAACGGTGGCACATGTGCGCACGCGCTCCCACCAGGACGCAACCTGTCGCAGCCACGCGACAAAACCGTGGATCTGCCCCCGTGATGGCCGCCCCGTTCCCGGTGCAGCCTGGTTCCGGGGCTGGCACGACTACTTGACGGGTCTCAAGAGCGTCAACCGCCGCCTGCGCCGCCACCGCCCCCTGCACCGCCACCGCCGCTCGTCGTCGTCGTGGTCGTCGTGGTGGTCGTCGTGGTCGTCGTGGTGTTTCCGCCGCAGGCGCTCGTGCCCGCGCAGTCGCTGCAGGCGCAGCCCTCGAAGAACTCGGCGCAGGTGCCGTTGTCGTCGCAGTTCGCCGCACAGAACGCATCGCTCGCGCAGTCGGGGCAGACGCACGGCTCGTTGAAGGTGCACAGGTGCTCGCCGTCGTCGTCGTCGCAGCCGAACGTGTCCGGCGTGCAGTCGAAGTAGTAGGGGTCGCCGAACGACGCCTTCAGGTAGCAGTCGGCGCAGGTGCAGTCCTCGCCCGCGGCGGGATCGCACACGTCGTCGTCGGTGCACCTCGCGGTGCAGCGCGCGCCGGCGTGGCAGTCGTCGCAGGCGCAGCTCTCGAGATTCGCACCGTCGCTCACGCAGAAGCCGTCGGCTTGACCCGCGAAGCAGCCCGAGCCGCCGCCGTCGCCCGTCACGGCGACGACGGTGTACGGCTTGCCGTTCGGGACCGAGCCAGACTCGCACCCGGCGTGCGCGCCGACCACCACCGCGACGCACCAGAGCCCCGCTACCGCCATTCCGACCGACGCTCGCATGTTGCCTCCGAGCGAGACGATATCACAACGTTACGGAAGCTATGCAACGCTCGGAGCGAGCGCCGAGATGCGCTAGTCGGTCTGTCATGAGCGCTGCCCACGAAGAACCCGCAATTCCAGAGGCCTGGACCGACCCTGCGACCCGCCGTGCGGCCACGGCGAGCGCTCGCGCCCTGCTCGAGCTCGTCGACCGGTCGCCGACGCCGTGGCACGCGGCCCACACGGTCGCGCGGCGCCTCGAGGCCGCGGGCTTCTCCGTCCTGCGCGAGGAAAACGCCTGGACGCTCGCGCCCGGCGACCGGCGCTACGTGCTGCGCGACGGCTCGACGATCGTGGCCTTCGTGGTCGGCAGCCGTTCGCCCGCGCTCGCCGGCTTCCGCATCATCGGCGCGCACACCGACTCGCCCAACCTGCGGGTCAAGCCGCAGCCGAGCCAGAGCAACAAGGGCTACCGGCAGTTCGGCGTGGACGTCTACGGCGGCGTGCTGCTGTCGACGTGGCTCGACCGGGACTTGTCGCTCGCGGGGCGTGTGCTCTGCGTCGGCAGTGCAGCCGAGGCGGGCGGCGGACGCGTGGCCGGCATCGAGAGCGTGCTCGTGGACTTCGCGCACCCCGTGGCGCGGGTGCCGAACCTCGCCATCCACCTCAACCGCAAGGTCAACGACGAGGGACTGATCCTCAACAAGCAACGCCACATGGTCCCGGTGGTCGGGCTGGGCGACGCCATCGACCTCGAGGCCGAGCTCGCGCGCGTCACCGGTCGCGAGCGCGGCAGCATCGTGGGCTTCGAGCTCTGCCTCTACGACGTGCAGAAGGGCGCGCTCGGGGGCCTCGACGGCGAGCTCGTGCTCGCCGCGCGGCTCGACAACCTCGCGAGCTGCTTTGCCGCGACGGAGGCGCTCTGTGCCACGCCACCCGGCCTCGGGCCGACGGCCGTCATCGCCCTCTACGACCACGAGGAGTGCGGCAGCCACAGCGCGGTCGGCGCGGCGAGCAACCTGCTCGAGCAGGTGCTCGGACGCATCGCCAGCGGCCACCCCGAGGTCGAGCGCGATGCCGTCGCGCGCGCCATCGCCCGGAGCCTGCTCGTGTCGAGCGACATGGCGCACGCCGTGCACCCGAACTACGCCGACCGGCACGACGACGAGCACGCGCCGTGGCTCCACCGCGGCATGGTCGTCAAGACGAACGTCAACCAGTCCTACGCCACGACGGGCGCCACGGCCGCCGCCTTCCAGCGCCTGTGCCGCGAGCTCGACCACAAGACGCAGTCCTTCGTCGTGCGCAGCGATCTGCCGTGCGGCTCGACCATCGGCCCGATCACGGCGACGCGCCTCGGCCTGCGCACGGTCGACGTCGGCGCGCCGATGCTGAGCATGCACAGCTGTCGCGAGATGTGCGGCGTGCTCGACGTCTGGAACAACGTGCGCGTGTTCGCGCAGCTGTTCCAGGAGGCGCCGCTCGGCTGGAGCTGAGTCAGCCCCGCGCCGGCCGCTGGCTCGCGAGCGCGAAGCCAGCGAGCTTGTAGAGCACGCGCGCGCCGACGTTGGCGTCCCACTCGTCGCCCGCGGGGCCGGGCGCCACCTCGACGAGGTCGAAGCCCACGATGCGCCGGCCGCTCGCGACCACGCGCCCGAGCAGGTAGGTCGCCTGCTGGAAGGAGAGCCCACCGGGAACGGGCGTGCCGGTGTGCGGGCAGAGCGCGGGGTCGAGCCCGTCGATGTCGAAGGACACGTACACGACCTCCGGAAGCGCGGCGACGATGCGGCCGACCACGGCCGCGAAGGGCTCGCCCTCGAAGGCGGCGCGCGCGAGGTCGCGGTCGAAGAAGGTGGTGATACGCCCCGCCGAGCCCGCGATGAGCGCGTGCTCCTCGGCGCAGAGATCGCGCACGCCGACCTGGACGAGGCGACTGACGCGGCCCGCGCCGCCGAGCTCCTCCATCACCTTGTGCATGATCGACGCGTGAGAGTCCGAGAAGCCCTCGTAGCGCGCGCGCAGATCGGCGTGGGCGTCGAGGTGGAGCACGCCGAGCGCCCCGTGGTGCTCGGCGCACGCCGCAATCGGACCGAAGGACACGCTGTGGTCGCCGCCCACCACGCCGACCAGCTTGCCCCGCCCGAGCCACGTCCTGACCGCCGCGGCGAGGCGCTCGTTGAGCCAGCGCGAGCCAGCGTCCACGCGTGCGAGCGCCTCGGCGGGCGCGGGTACGCCGCGCGCGCAGGCCGCCATCACCTCGGCGGCGGCCACCACTGCGGCCGCGTTCGCGGCGACGATGGCGTCGTCCTCCGGCAGCATGGCGATGCCGGCCTCGTAGGGTCGGCCCGTGTCGAGGTCGTGGAGATCGACCTGCCAGCTCGCGCGCACGATGGCAGCCGGCCCCGCCGCCGTGCCCCGGCGATAGGAGGTGGTCGGCTCCCACGGGACCGGCACGAGCACCACGGCCGCCTGGTCGGGGGTGTGCGGAAGGCCGAAGATGCCCTCGCCCGTCGCAGGACCGGAGGGATCGAAGGCGGCCGTGAGCTTGGGCTCGTGCATGGGTGCTCCAGACAGCTCGGGGACCGGCTCCTACCGCGGCGAGCGCGGTCTGCCAAGGTGCGCGAGAGGCCGCGGCGCCGCGCCAAGTTGATTCCCAGTATCAATCGCCTTGACGAAGGTCGCTCCGAACCTGGATTCTGACCGCCGCAACAAGCCTGGACCCCCACCCCGAGAGCCGATGAATCGAACGCGCACGCCAGCCGACCACGTACCCTCGTCACCCTCGTCCTCACGCGCCACGCTCGCAGCGCTCGCGCTCGCGCTCGGACTCGCGCTTCTCCCGACGGCAGCGCGCGCCGGGGAGCCCGTGGCCCCGGCGCCGACGGGCGACCCGTACGAAGAAAAGGACGCGGCGGCGCCGAGCCCACCGCCCCCGACCGCCCCCGCTGCGCCCGCGCCCGCCCCCGTGGCGGCCCCGGCGCCCGCGTCGGAAGCCGACACGACCGAGGCGTCGTCGAGCGGCGGCGCCGGACGGCTCGTGGTCGAGATCGCCGCCCTCGGCGGCTACACCTTCGGCAAGGTCACGCGTGCCGATCTGCGCAGCCTCGACGGCACCGCGTACACGTTCGCGAGCAACAGCGGGGGGCAGTTTCTGGCCGTGTGCGGCTCGGTCGACGCGATCGAGGGCTCCGGCGACTGCCGAGCGATCACCGACGCCGGCTCGAGCGGCACCGTCGGCGGCGAGCTCCTCGTCGGCTACGCGGCCACGGACGAGGTGACGGTCGGTGGCCGGCTGCTCGCCGGCGCCAACCTCCCGAGCGGCGTGCTCCTGGCGGGTGGTCCCGCGCTGTCGGTGCGGGTCGGTCCGGTGTGGCTCGGCGGCGGCGTGGCGATCGGCACCCTCAACTACCGCGCGGACGTGACGGGCGCCGTCGGCAGCGTGCCGCCCGACTTTCAGGACGCGAACGGGGGCGACGAGGTCGAGATCGCGCCGAGCACCGTGCCCATCGTACGCGACACCGTGAAGACGAAGCTCATCCTCGGCGCCACGCTCGAGCTCGCCGCCGCGGTCTACCAGGCGGAGGTCGACGAGGATCTCGACGCCCTGCGCGGCTCCCTCGTCATCGGCATCTGGCCCACCGTCGTGTACGCCTTTCCCGGCGTCGGCGTGTCCATCCCCATCGGGCTCGGCTACCGATTCCACTAGAAGGATGTCGGTGCCTTCGGGCTTCAGGCTACCGGCTTCTGGCTTCGGGCCCAGAAGCCGGGGCGCGGATCCCACGCCTGCGAGTCCGCGCACGCGCGCGCTTGGGTGCGCGGACCGTAGCCTGAAGGGAAGCCCGAAGCCTGAAGCCCGAAGCCTGTAGCCCGCAGCCCGTGTCGGCCTACCGTTTCGTGCGACGCGGGTCGGGGCAGGCGCCGGGGGGCCCGCGGCGTGTCAATTTGGTTGTCCGTGACCGCCATTCGTGCTGAATTTTCCGCATTCCCGCCCGCAAGCGAGTGTCATCGGAGTTGACGGAGGGCAGCTTCCGCCTGCTCGAGCGCGTGGCGGAGGCGCCCCACGGCGAGCTGTGGCGCGCGCGGGACGCGGGTGGCCGGACGGTTGCGCTCAAGCTCGGGCTCGACGCGGGCGCGCGCGCGCGCTTCGCCGCCGAGGCGCGCGTGCTCGCGCTCGGGCTGTCGCGGCGCATGCCGGCGCTCGTCGACGTCGGCTTCGTCGCCCTCGCGGGCAAGCGCGCGCTCGCCGTCGCGGCGGGGGGCCATGCCCTGCCGTTCCTCGCGCTCGAATGGGTGGCGGGCCAGAGCCTCGACACCGCGGCGCGCGGGGCGGCTCACCGCGCGGGCGACGTCGAGACACTCGCGTGGCAGGTGGCGCACGACGTCGGGCAGGCGCTCGCCGACCTGCACGCGCTCGGCATCGCCCACGGGGACCTCAAGCCGCAGAACCTCATGGCCGAGGGTGGTGGGCGCGTGCGCCTCGTCGACCTTGGGCTCGCCTGCCCGCTCGGCGCGCGCGAGCCCGGCGGCGGCACGCCGCGCTACCTCGGGCTCGGGGACCGCAGCCTCGGCGACGCGCGCGCGCGCGATCTGCTCGCGCTCGGCCTCGTGCTCGCGGAGCTCGCCCTGCCCGAGCTCGCCGCGCGCGCCGACGTGCTCGCAGCCGCGCGGCAGGCACCGCTGCCGGAGCCGCTCGCGTCGGTGTGCCGCGCACTGCTCGTCTGCGAGCCGGGCGCGCG